>CALVPR010000006.1 GCA_944351765.1 uncultured Bacilli bacterium | reverse complement strand
CAAAATTTGACAAAAAAATAACCATTTTTCAATGGTTTGCTAAGATTTATCTTTTCAAAAGTGTTTAAGTTCCGGGTGTTTTTGTCGTACTTTCGTTATGCAGCAGATAATTACTTATACATAACACATTATAAAATATGAGAATAACGCTGCTAAATGCATAAATATTGTACAATAAATAGTATTATTAGTCAAGAAAAAAATGCAAATTATCTAAAAACAGAAATAACAACAAAATCTGTAAAAAAAGTGTCAAATATTACCCCATATAAAGAAATTATGCTATACTTATTATGATACTGATTGTAGAAAGAGTACAATCAGTGAAAAGAGGTGTTAAATTCAGGGGAAAAAGTATAATAAATTAAAAAAAATAAGGAAGGAAGATAACATGAAAAAAATATTAAAATTAATATTATTAGTATGTGTTGTATTTTCACAAATATCTTCACCAGTAAAAGTTATAGCAGAAGAAATTCGTGCAGGTGTTCCAGATATCGAAGCTATTACTGTTACTGGAAATAAAGATAAAGAGGAATTAAATATTAACATTGATGGCATTAATTTTATAGAAAAGACTGAAGAAGGAACTCCAGTTATTAACAGATATATTGTTAAAACATCTCTTAAATTTGTTTATAAAGCTGGGGGAGAAGAAACAGCAGTATTTTATCAATTATTAGAAAATGGAAAAGACTTAAATGATGGTACTGTTAATATGAAATTTGATAACTTTGGTTATGGATATAATGGTGAATATAATGTTGATGTTGAAGTGTTTGATGTAAAAGATGCAACTTTTACTAATACTGAATCTGCTACTTTAGCTAAGTATGTAGAAGAAAATCAATTACAAAGTATGGATATTAAAAATAACCATACAACAGTTATTGAAGATCAAATTAAAACAGGCATTGTTTTAGAAGTTAATGGAGAAGTTGAAGAAAAAATAGATGATACTGATCCTGAAAATCCAGTTACATACTATGAAACTACTGATAGTGGTAATGTAACATTTAGTGTTAAATTAGATAAAGGAGATTTATCTGATGAAATAATAAAAAATGGATATTATAAAGTAGTGATTAATGATAGTTTAACTTTGTATCCATATAACTTTGAGTTAGAGCAAATATTTGCTAATTTATTAAATGGAGATTATAAATTAGATGTTTATTTTGTTAGTGAAGAAACTAATATCAATTATGTAGATACTTTACTTATAAAAAATACTGTAGGAAGTCCAGATTATAAAACTTATTACAGTGGAGAATTTACAGATATTTATAATAAAGTAATTAGTTCAACTTTATTAACAGAAGAACAAAAAGCTGAATTAACTAATGTTGATTTCGTTAAATTAACTCAAATTGTTACTATAGATGAAATAGATAATAAATTAGATGGTAATTATTTCTTTGATAATTATAACGAAGAAACAGTTAGTATAATTAATAGATTAGAAGGTATTTTTAATGCTGATAGTATAACTGGTGTTAAAGTATCAGATTACTTAAATAAAATAGCAAATGATGAATATTTTAAAGGGTTTAATGTAACTATCACCGATGCTTATGGTTATGAAGTGGCTCCAGAAAGTCTTGTTGGAACAGGTATGAAATTAACATTAAGTTATGGAGATGCTAGTTTAATTTATACTTTTGTAGTATCTGGAGATGTAAATGATGGATTAGTAACTGGTGAAGAAGTAAATATTGCATTAAATAGTGTATTAGAATTACAATATTTAGATGCAGTTAATATGTATGCGTTAGATATTAATAAAGATGGTGTAGTGGACTTACTTGATGTTACTAAAATGGCTGGTTCTATAGCTTATGGTTCTTGGGTTGAGCGTGTTGGTTATAATGATAGTGTTAATTCGACATTAGAATTAAATAAATCTAATAATGAAGTAATTAGAGTAGGAGATACATTTAAAGTAGATTATGTTTTAAGTGGTTTAACTGCCAAAAATATAGAATTAAATGGTATTGAGGGTATAATTAATTACGATAAAGATGTTCTAGATTTAGTAGGAATTTCTTCTAATAGTTTAGATGACTATAGTAATTATAATTATTTAACTAGTAAATATCTTTATGCTAGTAATAAAGTAATAGAAAAAGATAGTGTAGTGTTAACATTTACATTTAAAGCTAAAATGGAACAAAATACAAATATAAAGATGACTAATGAAAAAGTTGCAATAGATGGAACTGAAGTAAAATTAGTAAGTAATAGTGATATAGATATTAAAATTGCTAGAGCATTAAGCACTAATAATGATATTACATCACTTACTTCATCAATAGGAACTTTTGATAAACCATTTGATAAAAATGTATTAGAATATACTTTATATGTTGATTATTGGGTAAAATCAGTTACTTTAAATGGTGTATTAGGAGATGAATATGCTAGTACTTTAGCATTTAAAGAATATGCATTAACTAGTGATAAAACAGTTATTACACTTCCAGTAGTAGCAGAAAATGGAGATATTAAGTCATATACAATAAATGTTGTTAAAGTATATCCAAAATCTACAAATAATTATTTATCTAAACTTGAAATTGAAGGATATGAAATAGAATTTAATAAAGATACATTAGAATATAGTATTAAAGTTTCTTCTGATGTAGAAACTTTAGATATTACAGCAGTAGCAGAAGATGCTGGTGCTCGTGTAAATATCTATGGAAATAGTGATTTCAAAGAAGGAGAAAATACAGTAACTGTTGTAGTAACTGCAGAAGATGGAAGTGAAAGAACATATACAATTACTGTAGATAAAGAAGCTAAAAAAGAAGTTGTAGATAAAAACGAAGATAACACAGAAGAAGAAAAAAGTAATAACCAATTAGAAAAAACAATTATTATAATATTAATTATTTTAGTTATTATTGGTTTATTATATTTAATCTTTAAAAAAGATGATGAAGAAGATATAATTGTAACTTCAAATAAAAATAACAACAATAATAAAAATAGCAAAAAATAGAAAAAGAAAGTAAATAATCTTTCTTTTTTTTATATCTTTTGGTATAATTTAATATGATAGAGAAGATGGTGATAGGATGAATAATAAAGGACAAGCTTTAGTAGAATTTATTTTAATATTACCTGTTTTTATCATGATTCTTTTTATTATTATTGATTTTGGAATGATATTTAATAAGAAAAGTAATTTAGAGAGTATTAGTAATGATGCTGTTTTAATATATAAAGAAAATAAATCACTTGTTGAGATTCAAGAATTATATAAAGATATACAAATAGAATTAGTAAATGTTAATGATTATACTAAATTAGTATTTAAGGATAAAGTAAATATAGTGACTCCTGGAATGAATAAAGTATTTGGGGATCCTTATGTTATTACCATTGAAAGGGTAATTCCTTATGCTTAAGTTAAATAATAAAGGACAAAGTTTAGTTCTTTTTGTAGTATTATTACCAATATTATTGTTTGTAATTGTATTAGTTGTTGATGTTGGTACTATTATGACTTCAAAGCAAGACTTAAATAATATTAATTATATGATGGTTGATTATGGACTTGACAATATGGGAAAAGAAAATATTGAAAGTGAAATAACTAATTATATATTGTTAAATACTAATAAACTCGATAATATTGATGTTAGAGTAATAGATAATGAAGTCTATATTTATATGCAAAAATATGAAAAAAGTTTAATTTCTCATATATTCAATATAAAAGGATTTCAAATTGTATCGGAGTATAAAGGTACTATTATTAACGATGAAAAAAGTATAGAAAGGATAAAGTGATATTATGGCTACTAATCAAGGTGGAAAAACAATTTGTGTATCTTCTGTTAAAGGTGGAGTAGGAAAAACTACAATAACTATAAATTTAGCGGGTATCTACAGTCTTATGAAAAAGAAAGTATTAATAATTGATTTAGATCTTTTTAGTGGTGGTGTAGCAGCTTGTTTAGATTTAAAAAATAAAAAAGATATATTTATGATGATTGATAGTTTAAGTAATAATCGCTTTACTTCTTTAAATGATTATGTAGAATCTTATAATAAAAATATTGATGTAATTGCAGCCCCAAGAGATCCAAGGCAAGCATTAAAAGTAGATCCTAAATACTTAAACATTGTTTTAGAGATGGCTAAAAAAGAATACGATATAATTTTAGTAGATACTAATCATATCTTGGATGAAGTTAATTTAATTACAATGGATTATTCTTATATGAGTTTGTTTATTATTACTAATGATTTAGTAGATTTAAAAAATATGAAAAGTATTGTTAGTATTTTTAAAGATGCTGATAAAAATAATTATTTAATATGTTTAAATAATTCAAGAGATACAGGTAAAGATTATTTATCTATGTTTGATATTAGAAATATAATAAAAGACAATATAGATTATACAATATCTAAAAACTTTTATATTAAAAATATTGATAAATATGTTTTAAATGGAGAGATATTAACACTAAATAAAAGTATTAATAGATTCCACAGTGGTGATATAAATAATATGAAAAAAATGGCTTTAGATTTAATTGATGATAAGCATATAGAGGATGTGAAGAAAAATGGCTAAACAAAGTTTAATTGAAGCATTTAATGTAAAACCTAGAAAATTAGATACTAAGGCAGTAAAAGATTATGATATATTTCCTGATAAAGATTTACTTGATAAATTAAGAAGTAAAATAATTCAAGATTTAATTGATAACAATATTCCAGAAGATAAAATGTTAGAACAATACATTAATGATGAAATAGATGAAGTTTTAGTAGGTTATGATTTAGGATACTTAGAAAGAAATCATATATTTAACCTAATTCAAAATGAAGTTAATGGATATGGACCTATAACGGATTTACTAGAAGATGATACGATAACGGAAATAATGGTTAATGGAATAAATGAAGTATATGTTGAAATAGATGGTAAAATAGTAAAAGATGAATCAGTCTCTTTTATAAATGATAATCATATTGTAAGAACAATACAAAGAATAGTTCAACCTTTAGGAAGAACAATTGATGCTGCTAACCCAATGGTTGATGCTAGACTTAGAGATGGTTCAAGATTAAATGCCATAATACCACCTTTATCTTTAAGAGGCCCCGTTTTAACAATAAGAAAGTTTGCTAAAGAGTTAGATGGTATTGATGAATTATTATTAAAAGGTTCTTTAACAAATGATATGGCAAGATTTTTAGAAGCTTGTGTACAAGCCAAAGTAAATATTATTATTTCTGGAGGTACAGGAACAGGAAAAACAACACTTTTAAATATATTAAGTGGTTTTATAGGAAATGATGAGAGAATAATTACTATTGAAGATGCCGCAGAACTTAGACTTAAACAAAACCACGTAATATCATTAGAAACGAGATTAGTAAACTATGAAGGAGAAGGGGAAGTAACAATAAGAGACTTAGTAAGAAACTCTCTTAGAATGCGACCTGATCGTATAATAGTAGGAGAAGTAAGAGGAAAAGAAGCTTTTGATATGATGCAAGCAATGAATACAGGACATGAAGGATCTATTACTACACTTCACGCTAATTCTCCAATGGATGCATTAAATAGACTTGAAACAATGATACTTATGAATGAAATGGAAATACCTGTTAGTGCTGTTAGGGGATATATTGAAAATGCAATTGAACTTGTTATTCAAATAGATAGAATGAGTGATGGCCGAAGAAAAGTAACAAGTATTTCTGAAGTAGTTGGACTTAAAGATGGAGTGCTACAGTTGAATGAAATATTTGGCTTTGTTCAAAAAGGAATTGCCGAAGATAATTCGGTAATCGGAGACTTTACAATGACTAAAAAAGTTCCTAAAATATGTGAAAAATTACAAAGAAAAGGAATTACGGGAATAAAAGAAATGTTTAAATAGAAAGGGTGATAACTATGGATCAAAATTTATTGTTAATGATAATTCAAATTATAATTATCGTTGTTTTATTCATAGTTATTGTTTTCATGTTAAGACAAAATATATCAATAAGACATGAAAGAAGAATTGGAAGATATAGTATTGAACCAATTAAAAGTGAAAGTTTATCAGTATTTGATAATCTATCAATAAAATATTTTAAATTTATAAAAAGAATAAGAAAAATATTATTAAAATCTAATTTGATAAAAAGAATATCAAGAAGATATGAAAAATATACTTTATTTGGAAAAGATACTGTAGCAGTAGATTATATAGCCCATAAATTAATAATTGCTATAACATTTGTATTATTAACTGTATTTTCTCAAGTTTTACAAACAAGATTAGTTACTTTATTTGAATTATTATTTAACTTTATATTAGGATATTATATTCTAGATATATATTTAATATATCGAAATAAAATGAGAATAAAGAAAATAGAAAATGAGATGTTAAGAGCAATAATTATTATGAATAATGCTTTTAAAGCAGGAAAGTCTACAATGCAAGCAGTACTTATTGCTAGTGAAGAATTACCTGAACCAATAAGTGATGAATTTAAAAAAATATATCAAGATTTAAAATATGGATTAGGAGTAGATGTAGTATTTGAAAGATTTGCTAAAAGAATTAATATAGAAGAAGCAAGGTACATATCATCATCTCTTACTATACTAAATAAAACTGGTGGTAATATAGTAAAAGTATTTGATTCTATTGAAAAGACATTATTTGATAAGAAGAAATTAAAAGAAGAACTAAAGAATTTAACAGTAAGTTCAAATTTAGTTGTAAAAGTTCTTATGTTTGTACCATTTATATTTGTAGGAATAATATATATATTGAATCCTAATTATTTTGATCCATTGTTTGCTTCTACTTTAGGTTATTTTGTCTTATTTGTAATCTTTATTATGGTAGTTATTTATATATGGTTCTTACAAAAAATAATGAAGGTGAAGGTGTAATATGGAAAAGAAACCGGAATTAGCAAGAAAGATATATAATCAAAAAACTATTAATAAAATGGATAAAAAAATAAAATTATTAGGAGTTTACAATAATGTTGATGCAATTAGATTCTTAAATCTTCGTTTATTTACTTCCTTTATTGTCTTTTTTGTGGTATTATATATCATAAATCTTGGTTATGTTGTAGCGCCACTTGTTACAATATTGTATTATTTTTTGATTGGAAAGATTTTAGTAGATGATAAAATTAAGAAAAGACAAAGTAAATTAGAATCTGAAGCAATGCATTTTTTTGAAGTATTAACGTTATCTTTAGAAACAGGAAGAAATTTGGAAGAAGCATTAAACGTAACTGTTAATAGTATTGATTCAGAACTATCTGATGAATTTAAAGAAGCATTAAGAGAAGCAAAATTTGGTAAAAGTTTAACGGAAGCTCTTAATGACATGCAAGAAAATATTCCATCAGAAACAATTAATAATATAATATTAACCCTTACCCAAGCAGATATGTTTGGTAGTAGTATTATTGATACGATGTATAATCAAGTAGATTATTTAAGAGAGAAGAAAAAATTAGAAATTAAAGCAGAGATATCTAAAGTACCAATTAAAATTAGTATTATTTCGGTATTGTTCTTTGTGCCTTTAATTTTATTAATTATTTTGTCTCCCGTAATATTAAGTTATATAGGATAGGAAAGGTGAAAATATGTCAGGACATTCAAAATGGTCAACAATCAAAAGAAAAAAAGGGGCAATAGATGCTGAAAGAAGTAAAGTATTCCAAAAATTAGCAAAAGAATTATATGTAGCTGCTAAAAGTGGAGATGCAGATCCTGCAAATAATGCTGCACTTAGAATGGTAGTAGAAAAAGCTAAAAGTGAAAATATGCCTAAAGCCAATATCCAAAGTGCTATCGATAAAGCCCATAGTAAAAATAATGATGAGAGTTATGAAGCAATAAGATATGAAGGATATGGACCTGGTGGTATTGCTATTATGATTGATTGCCTTACTGATAATAAAAATAGAACTGCAAGTTTTGTTAGAAGTACTCTTACTAAAAGAGGAGGTAACCTAGGAACTGATGGTTCAGTTAGTTATTTATTTAAAAGAAAAGGTCTAATTATTTTAGATAAAAAATATGATGAAGATAAACTTATGGAAGATGTATTAGGACTTGATGTTGAAGATTTTATTCCAGAAGAAGAAGGATATACTATATATACACTTCCAGAAAACTTTATTAGTGTAAAAGATGAACTTACTAATTTAGGATATGATGAAACACTTGTATCGGAAGTAACATTTATTCCTGATAATTATATTTCCTTAGATGAAGAATTAAAGGAAAAAGCATTAACATTAATAGAGCAATTAGAAGATATAGATGATGTTCAAAATGTATATCATAATTTAGATATATAATTGAACTTTTTTTCTTGTTTATATTTCTTAATTTTGTTATAATTTATATGTGATTTTTATGAATAAATATTTAGATAAATGTAGATTATGTCCAAGAAATTGTAATGTTAATAGAAATAACAATGAGATTGGTTTTTGTATGGCAACAAATGAGTTAAAGCTAGCTAAAGCATATCTTCATAAGTGGGAAGAACCTTGTATATCAGGTGAAGTTGGGTCAGGTACTATATTTTTTTCTTATTGTAACTTAAAATGTATATATTGCCAAAATTATGATATAAGTACTCTTAATAATGGTGAGTTAGTATCTATTAATAGACTAAAAGAAATCTGTTTAGAGTTACAAGATAAAGGAGCTTTAAACATCAATTTAGTAACTCCTACGCATTATGTTCCATTAATTGTGGAAGCTTTAAAACTGGCTAAAAAAGAAGGATTAAATATACCTATAGTATATAATACTAGTTCTTACGAAAATGTGGATACTATAAAAATGTTAAATGGGATAGTAGATGTATATTTACCTGATTTAAAATATTATGATGATAGTTATGCTATTAAATATTCTAACGCTAAAAATTATTTTAAATATGCTAGTATGGCAATTGATGAGATGTATAAACAGGTAGGAAAATGTACATTTGATAAAGATGGTATTATAAAGAAAGGTGTTATAGTAAGACACTTAATGTTACCAAAGCATATAGAGGATAGTAAGAAAGTAATTGAATATTTATATAATAAATATAAAAACAATATATATATTAGTATTATGAATCAATATACGCCATTGCGTAAATTAGAGTATAAAAGTTTAAATGAAAAAGTAACAGATTTAGAATATAATAATCTAATAGATTATGCATATGATTTGGGAATAAGAAATGCTTTTGTTCAAGAAGGAGAAACCCAAAAAGAAAGTTTTATCCCATTATTTGATGGGGAAGGAATAATAAAAAAAAGTAATATTAATTAAGAATTATCCTAATTTAATATTACTTTTTTATTTACTAGATATTTTTCTTTGAAAAACTCTATGTTTTAATTTTTCTTGTTTTTTAGAACAATCAATTTTATCTAGTTCTTCTAAAAGAAAATTAATTTCTTTAGTGTGCTTATCATCTTTGCTATCCTCATTACCTTTAGTAATGCTCTTTACATACAAGTATGCTAAATAATGTCTTATATTATTGGTATTGGTTATTAATTCTAAAGTACCATTAATATCATTTGCTAAAAGTTTTGAATTAATTTCAATCATATAAAAATCTTTATTAACAAACATATTTGGAATGTAGTTTTTTAATAAGATTTTAGATAGCTCTAATTCATTCATGTTTATTCTATTTAAAATTAAAGTATTTTTTAATGCAATAATTTTAGCAACTGCTGTATTACTATTTTCAGCGCTTAAATCTTTGATTGTTTCTATTAATTGTTTTTCTTTTTCTAACATAAGAACCTCCTTTATGTGAAGTAAATAATATCATTTTTTTATATATTTGTCAAATTTATATCAATTTTATTGGTTATTTAATAAAAAAAGTATTATATGTTTTTTTAAGTGATATACTTATTATGAAGTGAGGATGATGTTATGGCAGTAAATTATAAAAGAAAATTAAATAGAAGAAAGATAATTATATTTATTATGAGTATATTACTTTTATTTATAGTAATAGGTTTTATTTATTTCTTATTTAATAAAGATGAAGTAATAGCAATATTAGATAGTGAAGTACATACAATTGAAGAAACAGATACTTATACATTAAAAATAGATTATCCAATATTTCATATTAAAGAAGTTGATAATAAAGTAAAAGAATATGTAGATAAAAGAAAAAAAGAATTTATTGATGTTGTAGATAAAATAGATTATGAATTAACTGCTAAGTATGATTTTTTATTAAATGTTACTAGTAGTGAATATAACGATATTATAAATATTCATATGAATACTTTATCGTATACTGGGGGAGCTCATTATATGAGAGATGATGAATCAATTCATTATAATAAAAAGACGAAACAATTTATGAATTTATCAGATTTCTTTATTGATACAGAAGCATTTAATAAAATAGATGATTTAGCATACCATTATATTATGAAATTAAACTTGAAGTCCGAAAAATATAATTTTAGTGAAATATGGGTAAGAAGAGGAATTATTCCTAATGCTTTAAATTATAGTCATTTTACATTTAAGAAAGAAGGATTAGAAATATTATTCCCTCCATATCAAATAGGACCTTGGTCTGATGGTGAAATAAAAATAACTATTCCATATAGTGACTTAAATGAACTATTAAAAGATGAATATAAGGGTAGTGAAAAAGAAGATGAAAAAGTAGTGCTAGTACCAGAAATAAGAGATTTATCTAAATATGAAGATAAGAAGTTATTAGCGTTTACTTTTGATGATGGACCAAATACAAGTACTACTAGTCTTCTTTTAGATAATTTGGACAAGTATGATGCTAAGGTAACATTCTTTGTTCTAGGTAGTAGAATAGATGCTCATAGTGAAGTATTACAAAGAGCATATTTAGAAGGTAATCAAATAGGTAGTCATACTTATAATCATCAAAATTTATTTGTTATTGATAACACAACTATTTTAAAAGAAATTAATGATACTAATGAAAAAATAAAAGAAGTAACGGGAGAATATCCTAAATTAATTAGACCACCTTATGGTAATACCAATTCGGAAATTAAAGCATTAAGTTCTCTTAGTACTGTTTTATGGGATGTAGATACTTTAGACTGGAAATCAAGAAATGCTGAAAAAGTATGTGAAGAAATAATGAAGAGTGCTCATGATGGGGCAATAATATTACTTCACGATATATATGAGTCATCAGTAAATGGTGCTCTTATGGCTATGGACAAGTTATCTAAAGAAGGTTATGCTTTTGTTACTATAAGTGAAATGGCAACATTAAAAAATAGAGAATTAAATAATGAGGAGACATATTATAATTTTAAATAAGGTGATATTTTGAAAAACATAATTAAAATATTTATATGTATAATAATTGCTTTAGGTATAAGTTATTACTTAGTAAATAATAATATCTTTAAGACTGATACCAAAAGTAGTGTTTATAAAGATACTGAAGAATATTTAAAAAATGAAGAAAATAAAGACATTAATGAAATAAAAGAAAAAATAGATGAAGTAAACAATCCGAAAGAAGAAGTTCCTGAAGCCCCAGCAATACCAGAAATTCCTGATGATCCTAGTGGAATGTCCCCTAAAGATATATTTCAGCAAAATAAAATATTAATGATTGGAGACTCTTTTGTAGAAGGAATGGCAGCATATGGAGTATTATATTCTTCTAATGCAATATGGGAAAGAGGAAAAAGAATTGATAATATGTCTGACCAACTAGCAAAGGGGGTAGAATATAATCCAAATAGTCTTATTTTAGTGTATGGATCTAATGATGTTCAAATGTGGGATTATAATGTTGATGGATTTATTAATGCTTATAGTAATAGTCTTGATAATATAACTTCATCTCTTCCTAATACTAAAATATATGTATGTTCAATCTTACCAGTTAATGAAGTAGGACTAGCGGAAGATCCATCTTTCCAATATATAGATTTATTTAATCAAAGATTAGAAGAATTATGTAATCAAAGAGGAATACCTTTTCTAGATAGTAGTTATATATTAAATTTAGAAAGTGATCCATATAGTCCAGATGGAATACATCCGAAAGGATTCTATTATGAAAAATGGGCACTAGATATATTAAATAAAATGAGGTAATAAGATGAAATTAAGACAGATAATATTTATTATAATTTTTATAAGTATTCTTTTAGTAATACCTTTTCTAATTAAAGATAAAAAAGTAGATATTGATGAAATAAAGAAAGTGTTTGAAGAATATGCCAAAGAAGATATTGTTGTAGAAATAGATTCTAGTACGATATACAATAACTATAATATAAATGCAAATAGTTTAGAAGGTTATATTAGTTATGGACCAATAACGTACATGAATGTTCAAGAATTAACCGTATTTAAAGAAGATGATAAAGATAAAAGAATAGAAATAAAAAATGAAATAAATGAATATATAAATAAAAAGATTCTTACTTTTCAAGGTTATGGCGAAGCTCAAGTAGAACTATTAAAAAATAGTGTAGTAGAAATTAAAGGGGATTATGTATTTTGCATTATATTAGATAATAGTGATGAAGTATGGCAAAATATAACAAAATTATTTTAGAAAGAAGGTATTATAATGTCTTTTAGTAGTATTATATTTTGTTTTATCTTTTTACCAATAGTAGTTTCTTTATATTTTATTATTCCTAAGAAGTTAAAGAATATTTATTTACTTCTTGCTAGTATATTATTCTATTCTTATAGTGGTATTTTCTATACAATTATCTTATTATTAATAATTTTATATAATTATATATCAGTAAGAATTATGGATAAATTAGAAGGGAAAAGAAGAACAGGAAAATTAATTGAAATATTAATTATAAATATCTTTACTTTATGTTATTTTAAATATTATTATATGATTTTAAATAATATATTTATAGATATTGCATTTAAAGAAATTATTCTTCCCTTAGGTATGTCATTTTATTTATTTACAGTACTATCTTATATAATTGATGTATATAGAAAGAATATAAAGAGTGAGCATGATTTTATTTCATTTAGTTTATATATATTATTTTTTCCTAAATTAGTAATGGGACCAATTGTTAGGTATAGTGATTTTAATAAACAAATAGACAATCACGATTTTGATAATTCATTATTTAATTATGGATTTAAAAGATTTATAATTGGACTATCTATGAAAGTGATATTAGCAGATACTTTTGCTCGTATTATTTCTTCATATCAAGTATGTTCAATGTTAGGTAGTATAGTTATAATTATTTTATATTCATTACAAATATATTATGATTTTGCAGGCTATACTAATATGGCTTTAGGTCTTAGTAATGTTTTTGGATTTAAATTACCTGAAAATTTTGATTATCCATATTTATCAAAGAGTGTTGGTGAATTTTTTAGAAGGTGGCATATTACCTTAGGTAAATGGTTTAGAGACTATGTTTATATTCCACTTGGGGGAAGTAGAGTATCTAAATTAAGACTTGTTATAAATTTACTTATTGTATGGCTTCTTACAGGAATGTGGCATGGAGCAAGTTTAAATTTCATTATATGGGGATTGTTTTTAGGAATAATTATTGTAATGGAAAAACTATTATTATCTAAAATAAAAATACCTAAAATAATAAGTATTCCATTTACATTTATTATAATATCAATAAGTTGGATATTTTTCTTTAATTCTAATGCAAGTGATATAACATTAATTTTAAAGAATTTAGTTAATATAAATAATTTTATGGATGATAAAATAATCTTTATAATTAAAAATAACTTTGTTTATCTAATTATTGGATTAATATGTATAACACCATTGATAAAGATTTTAGGAGAATGCTTCCAATCTAAAAATAATTTTATATATAATATATGTAATAATATTTATTTAATCATTTTATTAATAATATCAACAGCATACTTAATTAGTAATTCATATCAAACATTCTTATACTTTAATTTTTAAAGGAGGATCTAATGAAAGAAAAAACATATTTTATTGGGTATTTTACCCTTATATATTTATTAACAATATTTTTTATTAATTTATTTTCACCTTCTTTAAATTTTTCAGAAAAAGAGAATAGGCCACTTGCAAGTAAACCGGAGATGAATGTTAGTAATGTTACTGATGGTAGTTATTTTACTTCTTACAATAAATATATTGAAGATCAGTTTTGGAATAGGACAACTTGGAAAAGTTTAAAAACTAATATTGAAAAAACAATTGGTCTTAAAAAAATAGATAATATATATTTTGGTAAAAATAATAGATTAATTGAAGAAGTAGTTATTCCTAATGATGAATTTATAAATAGAAGAGTAGATAATATAAATAAATTACAAGAATATTATAGTGAATTAAATATGGATTTTGTTCTTATTCCTAATAAAGTAGGAATATATTATGATGAAGTAAGCTCTTCTAATAAACAAAAAGAATTATATGATGAATTTATTAGTAATTTTGATAATGATTTAGTTAAAGTAAATTGTTTTGATATATTATTTTCTCACAAAGATGAAAATATTTTCTATAATACAGATCATCATTACACTTCTTTAGGAGCCAAATACATTAGCGAAAGTTTATATGATAAAGAAAATATAGAGTATAGTGAATATACTGTCAATAATCATTTTATTGGAACTAGTGCTAAAAAAATTGCATATTATAACACTTATGATACAGTAAATATATATGTACCAAATGAAGAAGTATCTTACTATTTAACTTATAATAATGATGAAGATGAATATACTTCTATATATGATAGTAGTAAACAATATAGTTATGATTCCTATGAAATATTTTTCGGAGGAAATAAAAGTATAATTGATATAAGAACAAACTCAGAAAGTGAGAGTAAACTTTTATTAATAAAAGATTCTTATGCCAATAGTTTTATTCCATTTATATTAAATAATTATCGAGAAATTATTGTTATAGATCCTAGATATTATCATGAAGACATTAATAGTTTAATTAATGATAAACAAATTACTGATATAATGCTTTATTATAATATGAATACATTTTTTGAAGATACATCATTAGATGATATGATAGAAAATATAAAATTATAGACATTTTGTTAAAATTATGATATATTATTATTGCAATTGATTATGTCAAGTGCTGTAATATTATAATAAATATTGCATAAAATATAAATGCTACTATGTAGCATAAAAAAAGCGGGTGAAGCCAGCCCTAAATGGCAGCTAAAAAAGTGAGTGAAGCCAGCTCTATAAATGGCAGCTAAAAAAGTGAGTGAAGCCAGCTCTATAAGTGGCAGCTAAAAAAGTGGATTAGAGAGCACACTCTAATCCTTTTTAAATAAATATAAATTTCAAATGGGGGATATAGATGTATAAAAGTTTTAAAATAGCAAAAGTAGATTCTAAATATTGTGATTATTTAAGACAATATGATAATAAAGTTTCTTATAATGCAGGTACTAAAGATTTAAGACCATTTATTGGAGTATTATTTATGATAGATAAATGTGAATATTTTGCTCCATTATCTAGTCCCAAACCTAAACATAGTAAATTAAAAAATACCTTAGATTTAATAAAAATAGAAAATGGGACTTATGGAGTAGTTAATTTTAATAATATGATACCTGTTATGGATAAAAACTATGTCATTTTTGATTTAAATAAAAAAACAGAAAATAGAGCAGAAAATTTTAGATTAGAATTATTAAGAAATCAGTTAAGATGGTTAACTGCCAATAAAAAAGATGTTAATACTAAATCAAAATTATTATATAATTTATATAAAAGTAATAAATTACCTAAAAATGTAAAAGATAGATGTTGTAATTTTCCTTTATTAGAAGAAAAATGTAGAGAGTATAATAAATAAAGATATTGCTCATAAAAGGAACAATATCTTTTAATTTATATAAATTAAAGTATAGCAGTAGTAATTGTAATTTCATATTTACAATTATCTTCTCCGATCATAAAAGTCATAATATTTTCTATACTATAATCAAATTCAGCAGGAATAGTTAATACATTATTTAAGAAAGTTACTCCTTTAGGTAAGGCGGAAGTTGAAGTAACTACTACATTAGGGTTAGTAACAAAAGTGATTATGTTTTCTTCTTTATTACCAGTAAAGATATATGTATTAGGTTCTTTACCATCTTTTATAATTCCTCCTCCAACTATATCAAATGTTAGGGCAGAAGGAACACATTCGCAATTATCGCATATACAATTATTGAATAGTTCTAGTTTACCTTGAAGAACTGTTTCTAATCTAGTAATAGAGTTAACCATAGATTTTACAGAATCGTTAACTTTTAATAATTCATCAGTATTTTTTGCTAAAACTAAAGCAGCTTGATTTTTTTCTCCTTCAGCATTTAAAATATGGGATAAACCAGTTTGTTGTAAAGCAACTGATGCAATTATATCACTTACTGCTTCACATCTTTTTACACCACTAGGTTTAATTATTGGCATTGACATTTTTTATTTCATCTCCTTTTGTTATATACTATGAAGGATATTATTTTTTGAAAGGGCATATACTTATTTTCATAATATTATTTAAAATTCATATATTTTATTAGGTGATACTCTATGAAAAAGATATGTTTAAATACTAATTCAGAATATACAGGATTTTATATTAATGAAGATAAGTTTATGTTCTTAAATAAAAATGGGGTAGATGAATATGATAATAAACTTAATTATATTAAAACTATTTACTTAGATAATGAATATAATAGTATTTCTTATAATGGTAAAATATATTTAAGTAAAGATAATAAATTATATGTAAAGGAAGATAATATTAACTTAGTTAAGGAAGTAGAAACTAACATTAATTCATTAAATTTTTATCAGAGTAAATTAATTATAACTAATAATAATATTTATATTTTAAAAGATGATATAGAAAAATTTTTAGATAGTAATGTTATAAATTCTTTATTAAAAAATAATTTAAATAATAAAATATATTGTGCTACTCATATTAATAATAATGTGTATGTAGTATATAACAATAATAAAAAAGTATATATTTCTAGTATATATAATTACAAAATAATTGCTAATAAATATTTTTTAGGAGAAAATATAGAAGTATATAATACATATTATTATCAAAATAAATTATATATATTAGTAAAATCTAATAATAAAATGTATTTATATGTAATTTTAGAATATAAGCACTATAATAATTGCTTAGAACTTATAAAATGTTTATGTTTTTGTAATTATAATGATATACCAACTTCTATTGCTATGATTGAAAAATCAATTGCTAAAATATTAGATATTGAAGCTAAAAAAATTCAAAAGATAATATCTATAACGTGTAATGTTGATGAAATATTAAAAGTTAATGATTCCGTAAATGAAATGATAAAGAAAATAACTTTATTAGAGCAAGCATTATGTTTTAAATTAGAAATATATGAAAAAATATTAAGAGAAAATAGTGACTAAACTATTTTTTTTATTTTACTTTTAGTGTATAATTATATAGAACTAGGAAAGGTGATATAATGGAAAAAGCTAAAGTATATTTTACAAAGAATATAGATAGTGAAAGTTTAGTTAAAATGTATGAAGTTTTAAATAAAGAATTAAATGGAAAAGTTGCTGTTAAATTGTCAACAGTAGAAGCAGGTAATAATAATTATTTACACCCAGAATTAATTAAAGATTTAGTGCATAAAGTAAATGGTACTATTATTGAATGTAATACAGCATATCCTGGTAAGAGAAATAGTTATGAAGAACATTTAGAAGTAGCTAAAGAACATGGATTTTTAACTGTAACTGATGTAGATATAATGGACAAGGAAGGTGACGTAGAACTTCCTGTAAATGGTGGAAAACATTTAAAAGTAAATTATGTAGGAAAGAATTTGTTAAATTATGATTCAATTCTTATGTTATCACACTTTAAAGGACATCCAATGGGAGGATTTGGAGGAGCTTTAAAGAATATGTCTATTGGTATTGCTTCAAGAAGAGGTAAAGCATGGATTCATAGTGCAGGTAAGGTAGAAGATGCTAATATATTATGGGAAAATTTGCCTTCTCAAGATGATTTTATTGAATCAATGGCAGAAGCCGATAAAGCAGTAATGGATAAATATAAAGATAATATTGTATATATAAATGTAATTAATAATTTATCAGTAGATTGTGATTGTGTTGCTAATCCAGAAAAAGTATGTATGAAAGATATTGGTATAGTATCTTCATTAGATCCGATTGCAATAGATAAAGCATGTTTAGATTTAATATATAATAGTGAAGACAAAGGTAAAAAAGATTTAATAGAAAGAATTGAATCAAGAAATGGTGCTCATATTATAGAGTATGGTAAAGAGTTAGGTCTTGGTACTGATGAATATGAACTAATAAATATAGATGAGGAGTAATTATGAAAGATAAAGTAATATTAGGAATAAAAGGATTTTTTATGGGAATAGCAAATATTATTCCGGGAGTTAGTGGTGGTACATTAGCTATTACCATGGGAATATATGAAGACTTAATTAATGCAATTAGTCATTTTGTAAGTAAAATAAAAGATAATATAAAGTTTTTACTTCCAATATTAATTGGAGCAGCAGTAGCAATAGTAATAGGAAGTAAAGTAATTGGATATTCACTTGAAAATTTCCCACTTCCAACAATTATGTTTTTTACAGGATTAATATTAGGTGGTATGCCTATGTTATATAAAAAAGTAAAGAATGATATTAAAGTATCTAATTTAATAATATTTGCATTAACATTTATGTTTGTAATAGGAATAGCTTTCTTAAAAACAGGAGGAGAAGTATCTTTTGCTTCAATGAATGTAATTGATTATATAAAATTATTTTTAGTAGGAATGGTAGCATCAGCTACTATGATAATACCAGGAATATCAGGATCATTTATGTTAATGGTAATGGGATATTATGAACCAATAATAAATACGATTAATAGTTTAACATCATTTAATAATATAGTTAAAGATATGTCTATATTAGTTCCTTTTGGAATAGGTGTATTAGTAGGAATAATAATTATTGCTAAAATAATAGAATTCTTATTTAAGAAATTTGAAGTGCCAACTTATTTTGGTATAATAGGATTTGTACTTGCATCTATTATTGGAATATTTACAAGTGCCGAAGGATTAACTTTTAGTATAGTACCATTTATTTTAGGGGTTATCTTATTTGTAGCAGGATTATTAATTGCATATAAATTAGGAGATGAATAAAAAGTTTTATGTTTAATCATAAAATTTTTTTCTATTTGAATAGAAAATATACTGTTTCAAAGTGCAAATACGGTTTTCCAAAGTGCAAAAATTGCACTTTGGAATTGATAAAATAGAAGAAATGTAGTATAATATCTATAGTTGGGAGGATTATTTTTATGGACAAAAAAGAAAACTGGAATTTAGAATTATCTCAATATATAAAACAAGGTGAACCGAGTCAAGTAGAAAAAACAAAAGTTTGGGAGACAGCTATAGGTCTTCAAGAAGTAGATGGATTAAAACCTTCAAAATATTTGGTTGAAACAGCAAAGGAACATATTGAAGGAAATATTAATTTAGAAGAAGTTAAGAAAAGAATTGATAATTATTATAAAGTTTTAGATAGTAGAAAACTTGAAGAAAAAGAAAATATTGAAGAAGCAGATAAAGTATCAGTAAGAATTGCCGAAATATTAAGTGATAAGTCATTTAATTTTAGTCCTACCGAATTAATAAATATTCATAAAAAATTATTTACTGGTATATATAAACTTGCAGGTGTTATAAGGAATTATAATTTTACAAAAGATGAGTGGATATTAAATGGAGATACTGTTACATATGCTTCTTACGAAAATGTTATGGCAGCTTTAGAATATGATTTTGAACAAGAAAGAAATTTTTCATATAAAAATTTATCACTTGATGAGTCTATTAAACATTTGTGCCGATTTACTTCAAATATATGGCAAGTTCATCCTTTTTGTGAAGGTAACACTAGAACAACAGCGGTTTTTATTATTAAATACTTAAGAACATTTGGATTTAATATTAATGATGATGTATTTGCAAATAGTTCTTGGTATTTTAGAAATTCATTAGTTAGAGCTAATTATAAAAATTTTGAAAAAAATATTTTTGAAGATATAAGTTATTTAGAAAAGTTCTTTTACAATCTTTTATCAGATACTAAATATGAATTAAAAAATAGATATACTCATATTGATTATAATGAAGACAAAATATGTGAAAAATTAAAGTGTAAAAATTGTACTTTAGAAGAACAGGTTATATTAAATTTGATCAAAGAAAATTCTACTATTAAACAAGATGAAATTGCTATAATTCTTGGTAAATCATTAAGGACTATAAAGACCAGAATGAATGAAATGCAAGGAAAAGGACTAATAACTAGAAAAAATGGAAAAAGAAATGGGGAATGGGAAATTTTATTGGAATTAAAGTAAATTATATGTTGGTATTATGAGAATTTTTTTAATTCTCTTTTTTAATTCTGAATGTTTACTATATGTAAAGTAAAAAATATGATATAATGTAGTAGAAGGATGTGGTAGTATGTACGATAATAAATATATCGTAGGACTTGATATTGGAATATCATCGGTAGGATGGGCATTACTTGCATTAGATGAAAATGATAATCCATATCGTATAATTGATGTAGGAAGTAGAATTTTTACTCCAGGCGAAGAAGCAAGTGGAGATAGTAAAGCAAAAGCAAGAAGAGAAAAAAGAGGAGCAAGAAGAATATCTAGAAGAAGAGAATTTAGAATAGATAGAGTAAGAAATTTATTATATGAAAATAATTATTTAAAAGGTAATATTAATGAAGATAATGTAGTATCAGAAAAAAATCTTGAATTAACAAAAATATTTAATGATATGATTACAGAATATTATAAAAAAAATAATACAAATCCTTATATATTAAAGACAGAAGCATTAAATAGAAAATTAACTGATGAAGAACTATCTATAATATTAGTTCATTATGCTAAAAAAAGAGGATATAAATCTAATAGAGAAGAAGGAACAAATGATAAAGATGCTGGAAAAGTATTGTCCGCAATTAAAGAAAATGAAAAAATAATGAAAGAAAATCATTATGAAACAATATCAGAAATGTATGTAAAAGACTCTAAATTTAAAAATAAAATTAAAAATGGACCTGATGATTATAAAGTATCTGTTTCAAGAGAAATGTATGAAGATGAAATAAATAAAGTATTAGATAGTCAAATTAAATTTGGACTTATTGATAATAAATTTAAAGAAGAATATTTAAATATTTGGAAAAGTCAAAGACATTATTCTGAAGGACCAGGATATTATTATGAATATATAGATGGCAAAAAAGAAAAATTAAGGTCTCCTTATGGTGGTAATTTAATTGAAAGAATGGTTGGAAAGTGTATTTTTGATGATAATCCTAGGGCTCCTAAAAGAGCTCCAAGTTCCGAGATTTATGTAGGTTTATCTAAACTTATAAATTTAAGATATAAAATAGATGACAAGGATTATGTAAGTTTAACTAAAGAACAAATAAAAGAAATATTAGAACTATCTAAAGATAAAAATGAGGTTAAATATAGTTTAATTAGTAAAGTAATTGGTAATGATAATATTAAATTTAAGAGCCTACAATTATCTAAAAGAGAATATATAAAAGTAATAGATGAATTTAAAAAGAAACTAAATATACCAAAAGATAAGAGAATAGATATTAATTCTTTAAATTCCAAAGAAAAAGAATTATATGATGAATTATATAATAAAGTATTATATAGTAAATCATTATTTGAATTAAATGGATATCATGAATTAAGAAAAGTATTTGAAAAATGCTATGGTAAAGAAGAATGGAATAATGTTAAAGATAATATAGATATGCTTGATGAATTAGCAAGATTATGTACTAATTATAAAACTAATGATGATATAAAGAATGGTATAGAAAATTCTATAGTTATACCTAATAAATATAGTGATATGGAATTTATAGATAAATTACCTAATTTTAAAGATCATTTAATGTTATCATCAGAATTAATTAAAAGACTTATTCCTATAATGTTAGAAGATAAAAGATATGATGAAGCAATATTAGAATTAAATTATCCACATTCTGATATATATAGAAATAAAACTAAACATGATTTATTATTACCAATAAATAGTGTAAGCACTATTAAAAATCAAAGAGTAATAAGATCATTATCACAGGCAAGAAAAGTATTAAATGCTATTATTAAAAAGTATGGGTCCCCTAAAATAATAAATATAGAAACTGCTAAAGAACTTGCTAAAACAAAAGATGAAAGAAGAGAAATAGAAAAATATCAATTAGAAAGAAAAGAAGAAAATGATAAAACAAAACAGTTGTTAGTAGAGCTTGGAATATTTACTTCTATAGATAAGATAACTAGTAATGATTTATTGAAATATAAATTATGGAAGGAACAAAAAGAATGTTGTGGATATAGTGGAAAGAAAATAAAAATAGAAGAATTGTTTGATAAAAATGTTGTTCAAATTGACCATATATTACCTTATTCTAGAACTTTTAATGATAACTATTTAAATAAGACTTTAGTATTTACAAAGGAAAATCAAGATAAAAGGGAAAGAACACCTTTTGAATGGTTTGGTAATACTGATAAGTGGGATAAATATGAAAGCTTTATTAATAGTTTAGTTATACCAATAAAAAAGAAAGATAACTATTTAATTCGTAATTTAGATTTAGATACAGCAAGAGCAATGCGTGATCAAAACTTAAATGATACTAAATATATAAGTAAAGAATTAGCATCTATTATTAAAGCATATTTAAATGTTGAAAAAGTAAATATGTATTCAGGTAGTTTAACGGCTAAATTAAGAGCAAGATGGGGATTTAATAGACTTACACATAGTTATATTTCTAAAAATTATATAATGCCTAGTGGTATGAAAGAAGATATTAAAAAAGATAGAGATAATCATTTACATCATGCTATGGATGCTTTAGTTATTGCATCAATAACACCGTCATTAGAACAAAAAATAACATTATATGAAAAGTTTAGTAGATATATAGATGGATTAACAGAAAAACAATTAAAAAATTTAACTGAACAAGAAATTAAAGAATACGATGGAACTTTTTATAATGACGAAACTGGAGAAATTGATGATATAAGTTTTAGAAAATATGTAAGGGAAGAAAAAATAAAAGAGCATATTACTTATGGTAAACATGATATTGCTAAGTTAGAGTTTCCACTTCCATATGAAAAATTTGATGATGAAGCAAAATTAAGAGTATATGAACAAAATTTAGATATTTTAAAATGGAATTTAAAAGCATTTAATACTTATACTAATAAAGATATTGAAAATGTAAGAGTATTAACACCATCACTAGCTAAACCTAAAATATCAGGACAAATGCATGAAGAAACATATTATGGTACTGTAAAAGATAAAGAAAAGAAAATAATATTATATAAAACACTTAGAACACCACTTACTAAAGTTAAAAGAAAGGATTTAGAAAATATTCCAGATAGGTTATCTGGTTCAAAAGATATTTATTATGCTTTAGTTAAATGGTTTGGAGATAAAGAAAAAGGAGAAGATGCTTTAAAAGCACATAATGGAAAGTACCCAATAAATCCAAATGATACAGAACAAAAAGAAATAAAGAAGATTAAATTATATTCACCATATAAGAATACTGGACATATGGTTAATGGTAGTAACGTTGAAAAAGGTGATATTTATCAAATAGATGTTTTAAAATCAAAAGATGTTAATGATGATAAATTATATTTTGTAGCATATGATTTGTTTGATTTAAAGAAAGGTAATAGTAAAAGTAAAAATGTAGATTTTAATATTAAAGTCGAATATGGTAGAGATAAAAATTATGTGATTATGTCATATAAAGATATGTTAGACAAGTATGATGTTATATTAAAATTGAATAAAAATGATTTAATAAAAGTTAGAAATAAAGAGGGAAAACAAAGTGTTGGTTATGTTACTGGATTTTCAACAGGTAAAATTGAAATTAAAAGTTTAATAGGGGACGGATATGATTTGTTTGGAGAAAATAATTTGTTTGAGAAGCAAATTGATAGATTTTATATAACTATATCAACAATCAAATTGATAGATAAATTATCAATTAACTTATTAGGAGAAATCAGTGGGTTATAGACAAGTAATTATAAAGAAAAGTGAAAAGATTCATTTTAAGGATAATCAACTTGTAATAGAGAAAGAAGGAACTTCTTCAAAAGTTCCTTTAGAAGATATTAGTTATGTTTTAATTGAAGATTCAACTACAATTATAACTACTAGATTACTTGCTGAATTTGGTAAAAATGCTATTTCATTGATTATATGTGATGAGAAATTTGAACCAACTTCAATAATGTATCCATATAATTACCATTTTAAACAGTTAGATGTGTTTAATAATCAACTTCAAATAACTGAGGATATAAAAAAAGAATTATGGAATCAAATAGTAAAAAGGAAAATAGAAAATAGTATTAGAGTATTGGAGATGACTTCTAAAGAAGAATTTCCAATCTCTAAATTAACTAGTTATTTAGATGAAATAATTGATGGAGATATAAAAAATAGAGAAGGATTATCTGCTAAAATGTATTTTCGAAGTTTATTTGGGAATGAATTTATTAGGTTTTATGATGATGGAGTAAATGCTGCGTTAAACTATGGATATACAATTATTGTAAGTGCCATAATTAGAAATTTAGCAGTTTTTGGATTAAATACTTATTTAGGAATACATCATAACTCTAAAATTAATAATTTTAATTTAGCATATGATTTATTAGAACCTTATAGGAGTGTAGTAGATAAATTTGTTTATGATAATAAAGATAATATTTGTTATCCATTATCTTTTGATTTCAGAAAGAAATTAATAGATCTTTTGAATAAGGAAGTATTACATAATAATAAAAAATATACTATTGAATATAGTATAGGCCTACTTATAAAAAGCTATATAAAATCTTTTTCGACTGGTGATATTACTTTGGATTTACCAACTATAATATATGAATAGATTTATGAGAATAATAGTAATGTTTGATTTGCCAGTTATAACGGAAAAAGAAAAAAAGATAGCTTCTAAATTTAGAAAATATTTATTAGATGATGGATATATAATGATGCAATATTCAGTATATTCTAGAATATGTAAAAATAATGATGATTTAAATAAACATATTAATAGATTAAGAATTAATTCTCCAAAAACTGGTAATATTAGATTATTACAAGTAACAGAAAATCAATACAATAATATGATAATGTTTTGCGGAACAAAAAGTGTAGAAGAAGATATATCTATAGAAAATTTATTAGTATTTGAATAAAAAAAACAGGCAAAAGCCTGTTTTTATGATCTTTATGGTTAGATCAAACCTAAGGCATTATGCCTTATTACAGAAACCTGTAAACTTTTAGTAATGTATGTCCTTTCATCAGGACAATTACATTATATAATATTTTTATTTTTTAGTCAATAAATTGATTACAAATTTCTGAAAAAAGCAATTGCATATCTTTGTTTTCACATATAATATATTCACTAGTAATGTTTTTAGGTTTAATTAAAACAACTTTAATACTTGTAGAATTGAGTATTTTACTTAATAGATGTGGATAATTATTTAAAATAGAATCTTTTATTTTATTTATGTCTTCCTTTAATATTAGCTTTTCATTTTCTATGTAATATTTATTAAAATCAATGTTGTTATTATATTCTTTCTTTAATAAATATATTTTTATTGCTTCATTAATTTTATTAAGTGATAATAGTTTATCTGTTATTTTATATACTGAAAATTTATCTAAAGAAATATATTCAAATATATTAGAACTACTAGTTAATATAAAATGGCAATTATCATTAGATAATTTATCAATTGTATTTAATAAAGATATTATTTCATTAGAATTTAAATAGGCGTCAAAATTATTTATAATAACGATATTAGTTTTATCTGTATTATTTTTAATATCTAAAAAATATAATTGATATAAAAGTTTTCTTTTGGTAGATTTAGTAATTTCATTGCTATTTATTAATATATTATCAATATAAATATTTGTAAATTTATCAATAATAGAATTTATATCAGGAATTTCTATTTCAAAAGAAATATTATTATCGGTATTTTTGTTGATTTTTCTATCTAATAAATTATTTACTTTTTCATCTATGACATCAAATATTTCATTAGTATAATTAATTAATTTATCTCCATTTATTTTATTTATTATATCTTTATATATTAATTGTTTTAAAGTATTTGTTTTTGTAAATTTAAATTCATTTGTAAAATCATTTTCTTCATCAATACAAATGATATTATAATCTTTTGATTCAAATTTATTTCCGTTAATTAATATATTCTTTTTTTTATTATTTAATCCATCAATTAAATCATTTATAAAATTAGTTTTGAATATAGAATTTTGTCCGAATAGTATAGTGCTATTTTCTAAATTTATTAAATAATTATTGTTATTACTATTTAAAGTTATCTCCATTTTCTATCACCAATTTTATTATAAATTATTATTAAATTAATTTAAATAGAAAATTATTAAAAAGTGTGATATAATTTATTTGAGGTTACAGGACCCTGTGAATTTTTAGTAATGTATGACTAAGTATATGACCTATTTTTTTAGGAAGACCGTTACAGGACCCTGTGAATTTTTAGTAATGTATGACGATATAAATTAGATAAAGAAACTAGATTTGGTTACAGGACCCTGTGAATTTTTAGTAATGTATGACACGAAAGTATAGCAAAACTATTACTAAAAGGTTACAGGACCCTGTGAATTTTTAGTAATGTATGACTACAAGTAAGAAATAAAGAAGGTCAATTAGGTTACAGGACCCTGTGAATTTTTAGTAATGTATGACATATAATGACTAATGGTTATGAAAGCAGATGTTACAGGACCCTGTGAATTTTTAGTAATGTATGACAAATGATAGAACATTATGTTAATAGTAAAAGTTACAGGACCCTGTGAATTTTTAGTAATGTATGACTAACTTCAGTTGTTGTAAGTTGTGTTACACGTTACAGGACCCTGTGAATTTTTAGTAATGTATGACACGATACAAGTATATACGTACTTCCAAAAGGTTACAGGACCCTGTGAATTTTTAGTAATGTATGACCAAAAATGAAATAAAAATGTTATAATATTGGTTACAGGACCCTGTGAATTTTTAGTAATGTATGACTATTTGTATTAAATCCCCACATTCTAATTGGTTACAGGACCCTGTGAATTTTTAGTAATGTATGACGTTCCTTATCTTCGCTATATTCGGTTGGGGGTTACAGGACCCTGTGAATTTTTAGTAATGTATGACTGTAGTCAATAAAAAGAGTAATAGAGAAGTGTTACAGGACCCTGTGAATTTTTAGTAATGTATGACTTAATGCACTAACAACGGCTTCCATACCAGGTTACAGGACCCTGTGAATTTTTAGTAATGTATGACTCCTTTATTTTGTACTATTGTATTTAATTGGTTACAGGACCCTGTGAATTTTTAGTAATGTATGACAATAAAGGAGTGATAAAATGAACGATTTTAGTTACAGGACCCTGTGAATTTTTAGTAATGTATGACTCTTATTTCTAGCATATGATGTTATGAAACGTTACAGGACCCTGTGAATTTTTAGTAATGTATGACATTAATTTTGAACTTGAAAATGGTTTACAAGTTACAGGACCCTGTGAATTTTTAGTAATGTATGACCAATGGCTAAACTTTTAACTATAACTGACCGTTACAGGACCCTGTGAATTTTTAGTAATGTATGACGTGGTTTACAAGGGAAAATTGTTGATAGTAGTTACAGGACCCTGTGAATTTTTAGTAATGTATGACATGTAGAAGATTTTGAAGAGGTTAAGGAGGGTTACAGGACCCTGTGAATTTTTAGTAATGTATGACTTGAATTAAGACCACAAGATGAAACTGGTGGTTACAGGACCCTGTGAATTTTTAGTAATGTATGACATTTCTTATCTTTGCTATCTTCGGATGGGGGTTACAGGACCCTGTGAATTTTTAGTAATGTATGACCAGCAATCTTGAATTTTATAGCCTAAATCAGTTACAGGACCCTGTGAATTTTTAGTAATGTATGACAATACTAGGTGTTAGTAGTCCATTATACACGTTACAGGACCCTGTGAATTTTTAGTAATGTATGACAATTTTTATAAGTTTGATTCAAAATACTTGTTACAGGACCCTGTGAATTTTTAGTAATGTATGACCTTCCATCCCAGTAACGACAGCAGGTGCTTGTTACAGGACCCTGTGAATTTTTAGTAATGTATGACTTAAAGCAGTAACAACAGCTTCCATACCAGGTTACAGGACCCTGTGAATTTTTAGTAATGTATGACATTCAGTTGCTTTATAATTATTATAAAAATGTTACAGGACCCTGTGAATTTTTAGTAATGTATGACTAAATTTTGCAAGTGTAAGTTATCAATATAGTTACAGGACCCTGTGAATTTTTAGTAATGTATGACGAACCATTAAAACAATAAATGGAACTAGGTGTTACAGGACCCTGTGAATTTTTAGTAATGTATGACGAACCATTAAAACAATGAATGGAACTAGGTGTTACAGGACACTGTGAATTTTTAGTAATGTATGACCTCTGCTTTACAAAGTAGAGAAATTACTTTGTTACAGGACCCTGTGAATTTTTGGTAAATTTATTTTAAACTTTATCTTATTGGTAAAGCTTTTCTTTTGATACAAATATAATCAAACTTCTTTTATTTTTTTAAATATAGTGACATGTTTTTATTGTAATTATTAATATTTATGTTATATTTTAAATGATGAAAGAAGGGAGTTAAAAAATATGAAAAATGAAATTATATTATTTGAAAATCAAGAGGTAAAACTTGAAGTAAATATGAAAGATGAGACAGTTTGGCTTACACAGGCTCAAATGGCTGAATTGTTTTGTAGAGATGTTGGCGTTATTTCAAGACATATAAAAAACATTTTTAAAGAAAATGAAATTGATGAAAAAAGTAATTTGCAAAAAATGCAAATTGCAAGTTCTGATAAACCTGTTAATTTTTATAGTTTAGATGTTATTATAAGCGTTGGTTATAGAGTTAAAAGTAAAAATGGAGTTATTTTTAGAAAATGGGCTAATAAAGTATTAAAAGACTATTTAATTAAAGGTTATGCTGTAAATAATAAAAGATTAGAGTATTTGGAAAAAACAATTAAATTAATTGATATAGCTAGTAGAATAGATACTAAAATAAGTGGTGATGAAGCTAAAGAAATAATTAAAGTTATAAATGATTATTCAAATGCTTTAAATTTACTTGATGATTATGATCATAAAAGCATAATTAAGCCTAAAGGTACTATTAATAATGATAAAATTACTTATGAAGACTGTATAAATATTATTAATACATTAAAATTTAATAATGATAGTAATTTATTTGCTTTAGAGAGAAATAAAGGTTTAGATTCAATTATAAACGCAATTTATCAATCTTTTGATGGTAAAGATTTATATATATCTATAGAGGAAAAAGCTGCTAATTTTTTATACTTAATTGTTAAGAATCATGTATTTATTGATGGCAATAAAAGAATTGGAGCAACTTTATTTATATATTTTTTAGGGTATTATAATTTATTATATAAAGATGGAAAACAAATTATAGATAATAATACTTTGGTAGCAATAACTTTATTAATTGCACAGTCTAATCCTAAAGAAAAAAATATATTAATAGATTTAGTTATGAATTTTTTAACTAATAAATATTGCTAATTTATATATACAATTATATAATAATATGTAAGGAGAAGATTTATGATAACAGTTAAAAATATAAAGAAAAAATTTATAAAACAAAAATCTAAAAAAGAAAAAGAAGAATTTTATGCAGTAAATGATATTTCATTTAGTATAGATAAAGGAGAAATAGTAGGAATATTAGGCCCTAATGGTGCAGGTAAGACAACTCTTTTAAGAATGATCGCAGGTATTATGACTCCGAGTGATGGGGAAGTATTATTTGATAAATTAAATTATAAAAAGAATGAAATAGAGATAAAGAAAAGTATTGCTTACTTATCTGGTAATACAAAAATATATAATAGTATATCTGCCTATGAATTATTAAAAATGTGTGGAGAATATTATGAAGTAAATAAAGAAGAATTAGAAAGTAGAATAAAAGAAGTATCTTCTGTACTTAATATGGATAGTTTCTTATATAACCGTATTGAAAATTTATCTACTGGACAAACTCAAAGAGTAAATATTGCTAGATGTTTAATTCATAATCCTAAATATTACATATTAGATGAAGCTACTAGTGGACTTGATATTATATCTAGTCAAATAATATTAGACTTTATAAAAGAAGAAAAAAAGAAAGGAAAAAGCGTCTTATATTCAACTCATTATATGGAAGAAGCCGAAAATGTATGTGATAGAGTAATTATGGTAAATAAAGGTAAAGTTATAATTGAAGGGACTCCTAATGAAATTAAAAAGAAAACAAATACAAGTAATTTAAGGGATGCTTTCTTTAAACTAATAGGGGGTAATTATGAGAAATAAAATATTTGAAATGTTGAAAAAAGAATTAAGAGAAGTATTTAGAGATAAGAAATCTTTATCTATGATGTTAATAATTCCAATTATGATACCTTTAATTATACTAGGAATGTCAGCAGTATTTGAAGGACAGTTATCTAAAGATACAAGTGCTTATAATAAAATAGGATTTGCTTATGAGTTATCTAATTCTGAATTAGAACTAACTAAAACTATGAATATTGATTATGTTATAGATACAGAAGATAAATTAAAAGAATTATTTAATGATGATGAAATATATTTATATGTTACTAAAACGGATAATAAATATACACTAAATTATAATTCAAATACAGAAAGTGGAAGTTATGCTTCTATCTTTATGGACAGTTATTTTAATAATTATAAGAATATATTACAACAAGATTTACTGTTAAATAGTGGATTAAACCCTGAAAATATATTAGATGTAATAACAGTTGATTCTAATAATATTGGTACTACTAACTTTTATTCGTCTTATATAGTAAGTTATGCTTTCTTATTTATAATAATGGCAATTACTGTATCTGCAACTTATCCAGCAACAGATACAACTGCAGGTGAAAAGGAAAGAGGAACTTTAGAAACATTACTTACTTTTCCAATTAAAAGTAGAGATATAATAGTAGGTAAACTTTTATCAGTTACATTATCATCGATTATAACAGGAGTCCTTAGTTTAGTGCTTGCCTTAATTGCCTTTAATATTGCAAATGATACTTTTACAATATATGAAAATGCTAAAATAACATTAAGTGCACCAAGTATTATTATGAGTATCTTTGTAATAATAGTATTTTCATTATTTATAAGTGGTTTATGTATAGCAATAGCTAGTATGTGTAAAAGTTTTAAAGAAGCTCAAAGTGCATTAACTCCTCTTACATTTATTGCATTATTTCCAGGAATGATTGCATTTATGGTAGGAGTTAAATCTAGTACTTTATTATCAATTGTTCCATTTTTAAATTTTTCATTAGTATTTAATGACATAAGTGTAGGAATAATTAATTATTTAGAAATATTTCTTATGTTTATATCTACTATTATTTATATAGTTATAGTAATATGGTTTATAGTTAAGTCTTATAAAAGCGAAAAGATATTATTTAACGATTAAAAAACACAGAATCATTATTTTCTGTGTTTCTTTTTTCTTTTCATTTTAGTTATTAAAATTATAATAATATTAACAATTACAATGAATAATACAATAAATATAAGATTATCAAGAAGTAAGTCTGATATTGATAAAGTTAAACTTCCATTATACATAATAGGAATTGTTCGTATCATTTCTTCATTAAGTTTTATTGTCATAGTTCCTATTTGACCTTTTTTAGTAAAGGGAGTAACTATATTAGTACCTTGATAATCAAAGGAAAAATTATCTTTTGTAATATCTTTACTTACAAATTTAGTTATATTTTCATCAAGAAATACATTATATTTATCTTCTTTACTATAATTAGTATTTATAGATATTAGAGGTTTTTCTTTATTATAAATATCTAGAGTATAATAATTATTTATATAATATTCATATATATTAAAAGCATCAATAAAGTGATAAGGATATCTTGTTTCTGATGGCGCACCAGTAGTTACTAGTAAGTATTCCATATCATCATATTTAGCAATACTAGCAAGACATAACCCAGCAATATCAGTAAATCCTGTTTTACTTCCATATATATATTTATTATCTAATTTATAAGTATTAGTATAATATAATAAAGTACTTTCTAATTTTAATCTTTTATTACTAGTGGTATAAGTAGTAGCGGTAAATATTTCTTTAAATGTATCATTTTTTAAAGCATATTTAAGTAGAGTAGCAATATCTTTAACAGATGAATAATTGTTTTTATCATTAAGACCTGTTACATCAGAAAAATGTGTATGTTTAAGATTTAATTCACTTGCTTTTTCATTCATTAATTTAACGTATCCATCTATTCCACCGGCAATATAATAGGCTAGAGTTTGAGTAGCATCTGCTCCCGAAGGAAGTAGGGAACCATATAGTAAATCTTTATATGTAACTTTTTCATTAAGTTTAAAACCTGCAACTGATGCATTTGCTTCCACTAAACCTTCTAATCCTTCTTCTGGAATAGTTACAGTTTCATTTATATCATCAATGTTTTCAATAGCAATAATAGACGTCATTATCTTTGTAAGGCTTGCTATTGGTACTTCTTCTTCTGAATCTTTTTCAAAAAGTATTTCATCATCATTCATATTATATAAAATAGCATTTTTAGAATTAATTTCTAATGCATTTACCTTAATAGGTATTAAAATAATAAATAGTATTAGTAAATATTTTATGTATTTCATTTTTCTCTCCTTTTATTCTCGTCTATTCAATTATAAAATTATAAGATATAAATGTCAATAAAATAATCTAAAAGAATGATAGTTTGTCATTTGGTTAATTTATATGACAATTTATAGTTCTATTTCTTGTTTTTTATTATTTCAATTAATTTTTTAGTGCTAAAGTTAGGTAAATTATTTTTGCATAAGGCTATTCCAATATATCTAGAGGAAATAGTTTCTTTTATTTTTAATTCAAATAGTTCTTTATTTTCTAATTCTTTTTTTATAAATTCTTTTGTAGCATATCCAATACCAAAACCAATTTTAGCTAAAGTTACTACTAGAGTATAACTTGCTAGTTCCATATTAGGTTTTAATATAACATTATATTCATTAGCAAAATTATCTATAAAATCTCTAGTATTAGATTCTTTTGCCTGTAATATTAAAGGATAATTATTTAAGTCTTTAATAGATAAATTTAAATTATTTAAGTTTAAATAATCTTTATTAATTACAAAACAATCATTAATTTCTTTACACTTTATAATTTCAATATCATCATCATATTTTTTATTATTTAAATTTAATATTACAATATCAATAAGTCCATTTCTAAGTTTAGTTAAAAGTTCACTAGATATATTAGTATTAATCATAATATCAATATTGGGATATAACTTATGGAATTTTTCTAAATATGGAAGTAAGAATTCTTTTGTTAAAGTAGTACTTATTCCTATTCTAATACAACCTGTTTCTAAATTAATTAAATCAGTAAATTTATTTTCAGCACTTGTTATATATTCAATTGCTTTTTTTATGTAGTTATAAAATTCTTTTCCTTCACTTGTTAAAATAACTCCTCTTTTAGTTCTAATAAATAGGGTGCCCCCTAGTTGTTCTTCAAGATTCTTAATTGATTTACTAATTGCAGGTTGTGATATATTTAATTCTTTGGCAGCAGTAGTAATATTACCATTATTAGCAACCGTATAGAAAATTCTATATAATTCAAAATCAATATTCATAATAACCTCCTGTTATAATAGACATAATAAATATGTATTTTTATTATAATAAAAAATGATATATAATTCAATTAGGAAGTGAGAAAAATGACAAGAGTATTATATCCAGGAAGTTTTGATCCAATAACAAAGGGACATATGAATGTTATTAAACAAGCAAGTGATTTGTTTGATGAAGTTATTGTAGCAGTCTTCAAAATTCTAGTAAAAAAACAAGACTATTTACAATAGAAGAAAGATTAGAAATAATAAAAAAATTATATAAAGAAGTAAATAATATAAAGGTAGTATCAGGAAGTGGTGCTTCAGTAGATATTGCTATGTTATATAAATGTAGAGCAATAGTAAGAGGTATCAGGGGATTATCAGACTATGACTATGAAGTTAGTTTAAACTATATAAATAAAGATATTTCTAATGGAGAAGTAAATACAATATGTTTATTCGCTGATATTGATTATCAGTTTATATCTTCAAGTGTGGTTAAAGAAGTATTTAATTTAGATAAAGATATATCTAAATATGTAGATCCACTTGTAAAAGAGAAAATGTTAATTAAGAAAAGAGGTATGTAACATGGATGAAATAAAAATAACACCACTCGGCACTGTTTCACCTTATTGTAAAGGTAATATGAATTGTCCAGGATTTTTTGTAGAAAATAATCATAATAAAATATTACTTGACTGTGGCAATGGAATAATTAGATATTTAAATTTAGTAAAAGACTTAAATAATTTAACAATTATAATAAGTCATTTGCATAAAGATCATTATGGGGATTTACTTAATATTGCACAAACTTCGTATGTTTTAAAAAGGCTAGGATATCTTCAAGAAAAAATTAAAGTATATATTCCCAAAGGAGATAAAATTAGTGTTAAAGAAGATTACAAAGACAATGATGGTTGGGAAACTACTAAAACTGTAAGAAAAAATTTAATAGATTTTGATTACATAATGGATTTAAGTAAAGTAGGATATTTAGAAATAATACCTTATGATAATAATTCTAGATTAAAGTTTAGTGATATGAAATTAAGTTTTTCTAAAAATCCTCATCAAATAATTACTTATAGTACTAAATTAGAAACAGAAGAATTAAAATTAGTATATTCTAGTGATACAGGTTATTATGGTAACTCTTTAGAAGCGTTTGCTAAAGATGCTAATTTATTGATATGTGAATCAACTTTTTTAAGAGGTCAAATAAAAAGTGAAGATAGTCATTTATTTGCGTATGAAGCAGGACTTATTGCTAAAAATGCTAATGTAGAAAAATTGTTATTAACTCATTTTTGGCCAGAAATAGATAAGCAAAATTATGTAGATGAAGCAAAAGAATATTTTGATAATGTAGAGGCAGCAATTGAAGGAAAGGTACTAAGGTTAAAAAAATAAGATGGAAAAGATAGTAAATAATAAATATGGTTTAAAAGATAATAAATTGGATAAGATTACTAATAAAGTAAGAGTTATATTAATAGATGCTGAACTTAATACAATAATTGTAAATTATGCTAACATTATTATGTTCCCTGGAGGTAAAGTAGATAATGGTGAAACTGATAAACAAGCATTAATAAGAGAAATAAATGAAGAATTAGGTATGGATTTAAGTAGTGATAATATTATTCCATTTATAGAATATTATAATTATTTAAAAGATTATCCTACTAGAGATGGAAAGATTATAAATAAATTAAATAAAACTAAATATTATATTGTAAAAACTAATAAAAAAAGTAATTTAAGTAAAAGATTACTTACTAAATTAGAAATGAATAATAAATTTGAAATTATAGATATTAATTTAACTGATATAAAAAAATTCCTTTTAAATTATAGATCTAATAATCCACGATTTTTGAGTTTTAAGGAAGAGTTAATAGATGTTTTAAATAGTATATATAATTTTTTAAATAAAGAAGAAAGTGATAATGAAAAATTAATTGATTTGCATACTCATACTAATTATTCTGATGGAGAACTATCTCCAATGGAATTAATTAAATTAGCGATAGAAAAAAATATAGGAACTATTGCTATAACTGATCATGATACACTAGAAGGAATTAAACAAATAGATAGGAGTAATCCATTAATAGTTAATTCTGGTATTAGAATAATAAATGGAATAGAACTATCTGCAAAAGTAAACAAAGGAATAATGCATATTTTAGGATATGGAATAGATTTAGATAATAAAGAATTAAATGAAAAAATGAGTATATTAAAAGATAATAGTATTAATTCTGTTTTATCAATTATGGAACAAATAAAGAGAGATTATGGAATAAGATTTAGGTATAATGATATAAAATCTTTAGTTAATGCCAATCATAATTTAGGAAGACCTGATTTAGCTAGATTATGTATTAAATATGGATATGCTAAAACAGTACAAGAAGCATTTGATAAATATTTAATTGATGCTTATAATAAGACTAGACAAGTAGGTAAGGGTATTTCTTATCAAGAATGTATTGATTTAATTTTAAATAGTGGTGGTATTCCTGTACTTGCACACCCTAAATCTTTAGAGTTAGCAAAAAAAGAATTTTTAATATTATTAAAAGAAATGATTAATAATGGTTTAAAAGGTATTGAAGTATATCATTCTAGTCATACAAAAGAAGAAATGGAATACTATTTAAGTATAGTAAATAAGTATAATTTACTAATAAGTGGTGGTAGTGATTATCATGGTAAGTCGGTAAAACCTGAAATAGAATTAGGAACTGGTAAAAATAATCTTAAAATAAAGAAATTAACTATATTAGATAGTTTAAATTTTTAGAGGAATATTATTTATTATAGTATTTCTTTTTTATAACTGTAAAATGTGTGTTAAAATATTTATATATATTAATTTTAAGGGTGATTCTTATGATTGATAATGGATATTTATTTTCTAAAGATGATAAAAGAATTTTTATAAATACAAGTTTGGGATGCCAAGGAGATTGTGCTTATTGTTATTTACCTAAATTAGGATATACTAAAAGGAATAAATATAATAGAGTATCCGCAGAAAGAATAATAAAAATGATTGATGAAAATGATGTTTTAATAAATGAAAATACATTAATTACATTGGGATGTTTTTCTGAATGTTGGGATGATTATAATAAATTAGAAACCTTAAAACTAATTAAATATTTTTTAGAAAAAGGGAATCAAGTACAATTATCAACAAAAAAGAAAATATTTATAAGTGAAATAGAAGAAATATTTCCATTGATAGAATATTATGGACAATTAATTATATATGTAAGTGTTGCTACTATTTCAAAACATGATTCTCTAGAAAAAAATACTGAAAATATAGATAAAAGATTAGAAACTTTTTATATTTCTAAAGTACCCGTAGTATTGTATATAAAACCTGTTATTCAAAATGTAACAATTAAAGATTTAGAATTATATAAAGAATATATTAAATATTACAATATTAAAGATGTTGTAGTAGGTAGTTTATTTAAAAATAATATAAGTAGTGAATCAGTTCCTTTTTTAAAAGAAAATATATTATTTTATAATCCAGTTAGTGATGAAGATGTTATATTTTCAGAATTATCAAAAATATGTAATGTTTATAGAAGAAGCACAGAGGTTGTTAATTATTATAGAAGAAAAAAATTATTATAGGTGGTTTATATGCTTGAGAAAGTAAAAAAACAAGTTTATGATTTATTAAATAATGATGATTCAGGTCATGGATATGATCATATAGAAAGAGTTTTAAATATGTCACTTAAGTTTGCTAAAAAAGAAAATGCTGATATAAATGTAGTAGCGTTATTAGCACTTCTACATGACGTAGATGATTATAAATTATTTGGAATAGAGAATGCTAATAATTTAACTAATGCCAAAAAGTTTATGACTAAAGCCAATGTACCATTAGAAATACAAAACAAAGTATTATCAGAATTAAGCTCTATTGGATACAGTAGGGCAATGAAAGGAATAAGACCTAAAACTATTGAAGGTATGATTGTGTCAGATGCAGATATGTGTGATTGTTTAGGAGTTATAGGAATATTAAGAACATATAAGTTTAGTTTAAAATATGGTAGACCATTTTTTGATAAAAGCATATTTCCGATTGATAATATTGATTTTAAAGAGTATTCAAAAGGATATGCTGAAACTAGTGTTTGTCATATCTTTGAAAAAATTTTAAAGTTAAAGTATTTAATGATGACAGAATCAGGAAAAGAAGAAGCTATAAATAGACATGAAATAGTTGTAGATATTTTATATCATTTATTTGATGAAGAAAATGTACCTGAATGGAAAGAATATTTAGATAGTTATGTAAGAAAATTAGAGAAAAGATAAAGTATAGTATAATTTAGTAGTTTAAATATTTAATAAATGTTTTACTTGCAAAAGTAAGAAAAATAGATTTATTTGTAGCCAAATATATATTTATATTTGGTGTTTTTTTATCTTTAGTTCTTTTTAATTTATTATAGTTTTTTACTAAATTTATTAAATTTCTAGTTATGTTGAAAAAATATCTTTTACACATATTCTTTTGCATACTCAATATGAATTTATTGACTAAAACTAATATTTATACTATACTAACACTAGGGTGATAGATATGAGTTTAAGTAATGAAGAGAGAGAATTTAAAGATATAGAAGTCTTGTTTAAAAATAGAGATCAAAAGAAAATATATGAACAATTAGAAAATAGTAGAAGAAAAAGTGTTGTAAATCATAGAGAAAAAGTTCAAAGAAAAGGGAAAATAAAAATTAATTCAATAAAAACAGTAATAATAAATATATCATTATGTGCAGTAATTTTAGTAGGAGGATATAAAATTGTTTCTAGTGTTAATTCAAATTTAGATAATCCTACTAATATGAATAATCTTTCCAGAACAATCGGTACTTTAGTGGATGATGATTATGATAAAGAATCTTTAGTTTTTAATAGTGAAAGAAGTATATTATCACAAAATACATATAGAATTCAAGATGGATGTGCATATAATCATGAAGCAATAGCAAGAGATTTAATTGCACTTAATGATAGAGAACTATATGAATATGCTTTTTATAGTTTATGTCATGATATGGGAGAAAATCTTAATAATGTTATATCTGGTTCAAAAACTAATATAGATTTAGTTATAAGGGAACTAAAAAGAATATCTTCTTATGGCAATAGTGATTTAGAACAGTATATTTCTAATAAACTTGAAAATATAAATACATTAGATGAATATTTGATATCAGATAACTATGTTGATGATAAAGGAAATCCTGACCTAGAAAAAGCAATACAGGTAATGAACTTAAAAGCAGAAGGTATATTAAATCAAATAGAAAGAAATGGAGAAAATAAGAAAAGAGGTTAATTAATGAAGGAATATGATATAGTTTTAATTGAAGGAAATGAATATATAGAAGTTGATAGAATTAACATTGAAGATAATATATATGTTTATTTGACAGAACTTTCTAATCCAGATAATTTTATTATAAGAAAATATTTAGAAGTAGATGGGGAAGAATATTTTGAAGGTTTAGAAAGTAATAATGAATTTGATAAAGTATTAACATACTTTTTAAAAAAACATAAAGATATTTTTGATAATAATAAATTGTAATATGTTTTGGGGTTTAATGTATGAAAGATAAGAAATCGAAGTTTTGGTTAATTTTTATTAATGTTATTAATGGTTGTTTGTTATTATTAATTATTATAAATTTTGTATCACTATTTAATAAAAAATTACCGGAAGAAATTACTGAAAGTGAATTTGCTAATTACATGGAAAATAAAGGATGTAATTTAATAGATGTACAAAATAAAGAAAATTATTTGGGAGTAGATACTTATTTAGTTACTGATGAAAATTCGTGCCCATATTTAATTAGTTATACTAGATTTCTTCCAGAATATAGTTTTGATGACTTTTTTGATGTTTTAGAAGAAGATGTTGTTAATGGAAATAGCAATGTATATGAGAAAAAATATTTGAAAAAGAATTTACTTTATAAATATTATGAATATTCAACAAGTGGAGATTATTATAAAATTGTAACTTTAAATAAAAATTCTATTTTATATGCTTCAGCAGATATTAAATATAAAAATGAAGTAATTGATATTTTTGAAGATTTTAATTATATAAACGATATTAAAAATAATGAAATTTCTTATATTTTCTATGCGGTTTTTCTTGTAATTATTATTAATATAATTAGTTTATGGAAGATAGAAAAGAAACTTAGAAATAAAGGATGGGTCGTATTAATACCTATTTATAATATTATATGTTTATCTAAAGATGTATTAGGATCATCTTTATATGCTTTACTTTTGCTTGTTCCTATAGGAAATATTATATTTATCTTTGTATTATATTATAAATTAGGGAAATTATTTAATAAAAGTAATTTGTTTTCTTTATTATTAACTTTATTTCCTATTATATTTTTACCAATATTAGCATTTGATAATTTGGATTATATTAATCCAAAAAAAGAAGAAAATATTATAAATGAAGATATTGTTACAAATCAAAAATCAAATACTAGTAGTATTAAAAAGATAATAAATGCAATTAAATGGTTTTTAATGATAATATTTATTTTATTTGCATTTTCATCTTTATTAGTTTATTTAGATGAACATTTAATTAATTATTTAATAATTACAATTTCATTTTTAATATATGGATTAATGATATGTCCTAAAATAACTAATTATACAAATAAGTTTAAGACTTATACTAAATATAAAACGTTAATTGTAATATTGTTAATAATAATTAATTTAATATTTATGAGTATTTTTCCAGTTTAAAATGATTATATAAATTTTGTTCTTTAATTTGAGAATAAAATTTTTTTAATTATAAATAAATAAAAATTTTCATCATAATGTATATGAGTTAATATTACCTTATCAACTTTTCTTAATACAATATACGTAAGAACCAATTAATGAAATTAGTCTAATTAAGTTACCTCACGAAAAACTAGATAGATTGTTGATACTTTTTATTAATTTATCTACTTTTTGTCTTAACAAAATAAAAATATTTGTTGTATATATGATATAATTGTTTTAGATAATATTACTTATTATCAGAAAGGAGATTTAAATGAAAAAAGGTAGTATTTTAAAATCAAGTTTCTTTTTAAAACTATATGGAATTCCCTCTGTTTGTTGGATTATAATTTCATTAATTGGAATGATACCAGATGAAACTGATTTAGATCCCTTAACTTGGGGAGATTTAATTATCGTTGATTTATTTATGTTAATAAGTTGGTTTGCTATTTCATTTGTAATAACTTTAATTGTAAACGAAATAAAAAAGAAGAAATCTAAAACTATTATTAAAGAAGTTCAAGAAATGACGAAGTTGGAAGAAAAAAAAGTTGTTAATGTTGATAGAAAAGAAAATAATGAAAAACTAGAAAAGAAAAAAAAGACTAATAGTAAAATTTTATATTCTTGTGAAAGTATAACTGATGCCTATGAGTATAAAAAAATGGCAAAATATTTTCCTAAAAGAATGTATTGGATATTTGTAATTAGAGGTTTATTCCTAAATTTAATTTTATCTGCAATAATTGCTATAACATTTAAAAGTCTTATTGGGACATTAATATTTTTTGTTATTTATCAATTGTTCTTAATGATAATTTATAAAGTTAGATTAGAACATTATGCTGAACAAGTATTTAATTCTAGAAAAAAACAAGGAATTATAGATACAAATTTTGAACTAGAATTTTATGATGATTATTTTATTAGAAAAGGTGAAACTATATCTCTTACAATTAAATTTTCAGATATAAGTAGATGTATTGAAACTGATACTAATTTTTATCTTGAATATCCGAAACAAAATACGGTTATTATTTTACAAAAAAACAATTGTGATTTAGAGTTAATAAGTTTTATTAGAAAAACTTTTGAAAATCTAGAAAATCATCTAGGTGATAATTCTAATTTTAAAGGTGCTAAAAAATATCATAATCCTAGTTTTATAAAAAACGGAATGATACTATTATTTATAATTACAATTGCAAGTTTATGGGGGGCTTTATATTCAATATCATTAGTTAATGAGTTTATTCCTCAACATGGATTTAATTTTACTAAAAATATGTGGGTGTTTTGGTGTTGGCTTCCAATTCCAATTTTATCAATTATTCTAGGATTTAAATATAAAAATGCTGGTTTTAAATGTACTAAAAATATTGTTGGTGGATTTATAATTGGTTTCTTATTATTAATTTACGGTTCATTCTGTATGTTTCCAACATTCTCAAAAGACTATAATGAAATAAATCAGTATAAAGAAATAATAGATGCTGAACTTCCTAATAATGGCACACTTGAAATTCAAGATTGGGGAACTTATTTTGATGAAGATAAAACGGAATATACAATTATAAATGCATATTATGATAAGGAAGATGTAAAAGGATTAGTAGATAGTATTGAAAATAGCGATAATTGGGTGTTAAGTAATAAAATAAAATCATATTTAAAGATATTTATTCCATCTCAACTTCGTTCAGATGATGATGCTTATTATTCAATTTATAATAAGACAACAAATCAATATAACAATTTACCTGAAAATTCAGGAGATTATGAAGTGTATGCTATGAAATATGATAAATCAGATAAACATTTGGAAATTCATAAATTCAAAATTTCATATATAAAATAAGATGATAAAGAGATTATAACTCAAAGTCATCTTTTTTATATTTTCATTTAAGTAAATTTTAAGACACAAAAAAAATCTATCTTTCAATAGATTTATATATCAAGTTTGGAATTACCAAACACATTATTCAATGAGCAAGTGTTGTAGATATTTATAACTTTTAATTATAATAACAAAAATTACATATCATTCTCACTTGTTAATATTAATATACCATATTTTGTATTAAACTAGAATAATTTGTTTGGAATTTTATTAAACTTTTTTATGTATATGAATTTATTGAGATATATGCTATAATTAACGTGGAGGTAGTAAAAATATGAATGATACTAATGAAAAACAAACTATTGATTTTTGGAAAAAATTTCAAAAAATTAAATATAATATGCATAAAGCTAGTTTAGAAGATGTTGAAGATATACTGAATAATTATAATCAGGGACCTTATTTAGTTGATGGAGTAAATTATCATTATAATATCACCCCATTAGATGCTGCTTGCCTAAATGATAGATATAAGCAATTAACTGGACAAGATCATCCAATATTTATAAGAGAACAAGAGAAAGTTTTGGATGAAATGATAAAATCTGGCAATGGGATAAGTGTAGATGGAAAACCAACTATATATCAAAGGCTTAAGAATAACTTAACAGGAGAAGGACTTGGTATTAGTATTTTACCAAATCGTAAAGATAGTTATATAGAAAAATTTGATAAAATCAAATTTGATATATCAAAGGCAAGTTTAGAAGATGTAAAGGATATATTAGATCATTATGATCAAGATTCAGTACTAATTGATGGAATGCAATATCATTTTAGACCTAACGCATTACAGGGTGAATCTCTAAATGCTAGATACAAACAGTTAACAAGGCAAGATCACCCAACATTTGTAAAGGCACAAGAAGAAATTTTAAATGAAAAGATTAATGACGGAGAAGGTATTAATGTTAATGGTAATCCCACTATCTATGAACAATTAAAAAATAATAGTGTATCAATAGAAAATCATGATCATATATTAAATAAAACAACAAAGATAATGATGAATCCGCAGGAAGCAAGTTTAGAAGATATTACATTATTACTAAACTACTATAATGGAAAACCCGTTATAATTGATGGAGTTGCACATCACCCATTTAATGATCCTGTGTCTGCTGCTAAATTAAATAGTAGATATCGTGAATTAACTGGACAAGATCATCCAGTATTTATAGAGCAAGCACCACAAGTAATAGATGGACTGATGAAAGATAAAAATATGTTAATTCAAGCTGGTGCATATGATACATCTTACTTTGATAAATTAGATAGTATAAATCAAGAAATAAAAACTCACAATAGTGAAGATGCTAAAAAAACATTTATAGATGAACGAGATAAACAAAGACGATTAGATGCTACCGTTAGAAGCCAACAAATTGAAACAATGCGAAAATCAACTCAAAGCAACGATAAAATGTCCCAAATGGTAGATGAACCTATTAAAGATAATAATATTAGAGGCATGAGTAGATAGTGACTGATAAATTTAAAAAAGCTTTCTCTAATTTATCTGTTGACGAAAAAAGAAATCAAATTAGTAATGAGTTAATTATTATTGCCGAATTAATTAAATTAAAAGAACAAGACCTTAGACTTCCTAGTGTTTTATCGGTAAAAGACTATGTTAGTAATAGTAATATATCAGAATCTGAAATGTTAGATTTTCTATACGAAGATATTTATAATATACAAAAAGAATTGATTACAATTTTTTCTATTGAAAAATAGATCAAAAATTATTAATTGATAAAAGATGATTATAACTCAAAATCATCTTTTTCTATTGATCTTCTATCGTTATCTTTAGACCAATCATAATTATCTTTTAAATCTTTAATAGTATCATTATCTATAATATCATACTGATATAAAATTTTAGAGAAGACTGATGTTTTTTATCTCCAAGTTTAATAATAAATTCACAAGCAAAAATAATCATTTATTTTTCTATCATATTTTATTTGTTTATAATTATATTCATCTTTTTGATTCATAAAATTTTTCTTTACAAAAATTGATTACATCATTATAAAGAGAAAAAGTATTTTTGATAATTATTATACTTATGTTTATCAACTCGTGATAATTGTTTTGTATTTGAATAGTATTATTAGATAGAGAAGTTAGTGCCACTTGTGTTAGTTTTAGATATTGCACGAGATAAATTTTTTATTTAAACTATCTATATAAATATCAGTAGAATAATTAAAAGCTAGAAATATAGTGTTTTTAACAATTGTTTTATAAGACTCAATGTAAGAAAAAGTTAGTATGATTTATATCCTTAATAATTCCATTGATAATAGTAGGAAAGTATGGCAAAACTCATATATAAAATTAATTCTTTGTTTTAAATTACTTTCCATTTCTAACTCTTGTGTAGTAAACTAAATCGTTTAACATCATCCTTTCATAATTGATTTTTTTTGTTAAGCAACAAAAAAATCAATCTGTTTGGATTGATATATATTAATGTTCTAACTCTAAGAGTTCAAACAGAAAATTCATTGGAGCCTTAACTATACACGTATGCGAAATATATGACTCCCAAGATTGATTAAATCTTTCTGATAAATTAATTATATCATTTATTAAAAATATTACAATAATTTCATAGAAATATTTTCATAAGTATTCAAAAAAGTGTTGAAATATGATATTATAATAATAGTTTCGTATCATTAAATTATGATACTTTTTTAATGCTGTAAAAGGAGTTATATAAATGAATGAAGTAAAAGAAATTATCAATATAATACCAGAAGATACAAAAAAAGAAATTTATCAAGATGGAGTTAAGCTTGCGATGGTTGAAACAGGTAAAACTTTATCACTTGTTCCTAGAGTTGTTAAGAATGCACTAGCTAAAGTTGAGATGTGGTGTATTAATAGAGAATTTATGGTAAAAGAGTTTGAGTTAGAATTACAAAAAAAGTTAGAAAGTAAAAAAGAAGAAAACATTGTAGATGCGGATCCAAGTATATTTATTCCATCTGCTCAGGCAATTAGTTATAACTGGGAAAAAGAAGATATTAGACAATTGTATTTAAATTTAATGGCTTCTGATATGGATGTAACAAAAAAAGAAAATGTTCATCCAAGTTTTTCAGAAGTAATAAAACAAATGGATTCAACTGATGTCCAAATATTTACAAAAATATATAAAAGAACAGTTCTTCCTCTTTGCATATTACAAAAAAAAGAAGAAAACGGAAGAACACCAATATTGGATTATCTGTTAACCAGTGATTTCTATACAAATATTTCTGAAAACAAAGTTATAAAAAGTTTAAACAATTTAGAAAGATTAAAATTAATTGAAATTTATAAAGACCAATATTATACAGATAAAAGAATATATTATTCTATTGAGAACGGTAAAGAAATTCAAAAATACAGGTCAGAATTTTTAGATAAACTAGATATAACTAATGGAATGATAAAGAAAACAGAATTTGGCAAAGACTTTTATGATGTCTGTTGTAAATAATAATGAACAGGAAGTGAAGAAATGAACAAATATTATGATAGTTTAAATGATGAAGTAAAAGAATATTTTAGTATTCTATCACCAGAATTTCCAGAATGGTTACTAGAATATATTGATACTCCTGAAATGGAAAGAATTAGTAAAATAAGTATGAGTTGTGGTACCGATTATTCTAAATGCTTTAATCTTAGATATTGGTATTCTAATTTAGATCACAGTGTCGGGGTTGCCTTAATTATTTGGCATTTCACACACGATAAGAAACAAACATTAGCAGGTCTATTCCATGACATTGCTACACCTGTATTTAAACATTGTATAGATTTTATGAATGGCGATTCAGAAACTCAAGAATCTACTGAAGAAAAAACTTCTGACATTATTAGAAATTCTTCAAAAATAATGAATTTGCTAAAAAGAGATGGTATAAAGTTAGAAGAAGTAGATGACTATAAGATTTATCCTATTGCTGACAACGATACACCTAAACTATCTGCTGATAGATTTGAATATACATTTGCAAGTGGTCTAACTTTTTTCAGAGTTTGGGAATTAGATAAAATTAGAAAAATGTATAACAATATTGTGATAACTACAAATGAAGATGGTATACAAGAACTTGCTTTTAAAGATAAAGAAATTTGTGAAGAATACATAGATACAATTTCAAAGTTATGGCCTGAATGGGTAAGCGATAAAGATAGAACAGTAATGCAATTTTTAGCAGATATGTGTAAGTCAATGAATAATGCTGGTTATTTAACAATAGACGATTTGTATACTCTATCTGAACAAGAAGTAATTGATAAAATTTTAACATGTGAAGATAAATATTTATCAGATAGTTTCAAACTATTTCAAGATGCAAATAAAGTTTATAAAAGTTCAATACCTGTTGACGAAAAATATTGTGTTAATATAAAAGCAAAAACAAGATATGTTGTACCATTAGTTCAAATCGACGATACTGCTGTTAGAATAAATCAAATATCTGATTTTGCTGCCAATCAAATTACAGAATATTTAAATTGCCCAAAAGGTGGATATTATACATATTTTGATTTTCAGTTTATCCCTTATGAAGAGGTAGTTGCTAAGAAACTTATTAAGAAAGACAATGCTTAGATGGCATTGTCTTTGTCGTTTTCAGGTATATATTTTTTTAGTGTGTTATTTTGTAACTTTAAATATTCAATTTTAGTTCCGATTGCTTGTTCATCTTCAAAATAACCAAGATAATGAAATTTATTTTTTACTTTGATTAAGCATTCAATATTTTCCTCTAATGCTTTAGCAATATTTTCTATAACATATTCTTCCTTTTTAGGTTTTGGCTCTTCTTTTACTTTTGGAATTTTAATCTCATATCCTACAATTAAATTTCTAATATATTCAGATTGAGATAAGTTTAATTTTGAAGAATCTCTTTTTAAAATAAATTTTTCATCATCACTTAAAAAAACATTAACTTTATTATTTCTTATTCTCATAATTTAAAATCTCCTTTCTAAAATTTAAGTGGCTGGGAATTCCCATAATAGAATTTGTGCGGGAGTACAAATTCAGTGCTGGCTAGACACGATATGTGAGTACCTACTCACATATTTTCAGTATAAATTAGTTCTTTTAAGATTATTTCTTCTGTTGTATTTTTATAATTATTCATTAATTTTACCCATTCAAGTTGGTTAATTTTTTTAGTTCTTTCAAATAATTTTTCATCTCTTTTTTTATAACTTTCTATTAAATTATTTAATAGAATTTCTGCATCTTTACTCACTAAAACAAGATGACTAGTAAGTTTATCTTTCATTAAAAGTGTAGTATAAAGTGCTTTTTTGTTGTGTTTTAAATAATTGAGTCTTAACATTCCATATTTATTAATTGTTCCTTTTTTATTATCATTTAAAGTTAAATTTGGTAATTCATAATCGCCAGTTCTTGTATATTTTAATTCCATAATTTAATATTCTCCTCTTTCTTTGCAATAACGCACAAAAAAATCAATCTTTTCAGATTGATTTAATCAATAACGTCACATTGGTGCGACGATTTTACCTTATGGAGCGGTTAAGCTACAGCTTACGAACTACAACGCTCTCTTTCTAAAATCATTATATACTTTTTAATCATTTTTT
>CALVPR010000005.1 GCA_944351765.1 uncultured Bacilli bacterium | reverse complement strand
AGATATATTATACAATATATGTTTGGTGAAATTTCAATTAATGATATGGTGAAATTTCTAAAAAGGATTAACATATTTTGTTATAATAATTGCATATTTTTTTTCTTTTTGATATAATACATAAATGAAAGGTTGATTGGTAAAATGGATATAAAAAAAATATTTGAAGAAGACTATATTAACAAAGAGATAAAAGTTCAAGGTTGGATAAAAAATCATCGTAAACAAGCTCATTTTGGCTTTATAGATATGTTTGATGGAACTTGTTTCAATACTTTGCAAATAGTATATGATGATGAAAACAAAAATTTTGATGAAATTAGTAAATTAAAAATAGGAAGTGCAATTGAAGTTAAGGGAACTTTAGTAAAGTCATTGAATCCTAAACAAGAATTTGAATTAAAGTTGGAAGAATTTACTTTAGAAGGAAGTTGCGATGATGATTATCCCCTTCAAGCAAAGGGAAGACCTACTAGAGAATTTTTAAGAGAAATAGCATATTTAAGACCAAGAACAAATTTATTTCAAGCAGTATTTAGAATCAGAAGTTTAGCAGCATATGCAATTCATAATTACTTTAATCAAAACAATTATGTTTATGTTCATACACCACTTATAACTGCAAATGATGGTGAAGGCGCAGGACAAGTATTTCAAGTAACAACATTGGACTTAGATAAAATTGCCCAAAATAAAATAGAAAAAATAGATTATACAAAAGATTTTTTTGGAAAAAAAGTAGGACTTGCAGTTACAGGACAATTAGAAGGTGAAACTTATGCATTAGCATATAAAAGAATATATACTTTTGGACCAACATTTAGAGCAGAAAACTCTAATACTAAAACACATGCTTCTGAATTTTGGATGATAGAACCAGAAATGGCTTTCTGTGATTTAGAAGGTGATATGGATGTTATGGAAGATATGCTTAAATATATTGTTAAATATGTTTTAGATAATGCCAAAACTGAATTGGAATTTTTAAATAATTTTGTAGAAAAGGGATTGATTGAAAAATTAGAGCGCCTTGTAAATAGTAATTTTACAAGAATTGATCATAAAGATGTTATAACAATATTAAAAGAAGCAAATGTAAATTGGGAATTTCCTCCTGAATATGGTCAAGATATAGCAAAAGAACATGAAAAGTATATAACTGAATATTTTAATGGACCAGTATTTATAAAAAATTGGCCTAAAGATATTAAAGCATTTTATATGAAATTAAATGAAGATGGTGAAACTGTAGCAGCAGTAGATTTAGAAGTTCCAGGAGCAGGAGAACTTATGGGTGGTTCGCAAAGAGAAGAATCATATGATAAATTGTATAATAGAATGAAAGAATTAAATATTAGTACAAATGAGATGGATTGGTATTTGAATTTAAGAAGATTTGGTGGATGTAAACATGCAGGATTTGGTATGGGATTTGAAAGATTATTAATTTACTTAACAGGAGTAGATAATATTAGGGATGTAATTCCATATCCTAGAACTCCAGGAAATTGTGATTTCTAATAATAAAAAGTAGCGGTTAAAGCTACTTTTCTTTTGGTATATATTTAGTATTATATCCATTGTTTTCATTAGGTCTTAAATTATTTGGAAATTCAATGTCTGTTTGAATATCTAAAACTATCTTTTGAAGTTTTGTATATAGTTCATAAGGATTTTCTAAATCTAAGAAAAATTGTGTTCTATTTTGATTAATATCAAAATAAATATCTCCAACTTTAAGCAGTCTATCAATAACACCAATTCTTAAATAAACATTTTTTATATCTTTATAATATATAGTTTGATAGTTCATACCAATAAATCCTGATTCAATAATAATTCTTTTATCAGTAACATAATATTCAGTATTTTCCCAATTCTTTTTTGCAGTAAGTACATTACTTAACCATATCCATACAGGCATTAAGTGTAATGCAAAAAATGGAATTATAAACCATAGCATTTCCATAAAACTTCCTGAAGCAATAAAACTAATAATAAAAATACTATCAAACATTAACCAAATTATAGCAAAAGGTAACATTGTAAAAAATTTATTAATTATATAAGCAGATTTTTTTTTTGTTTACCACTCCATATAATTGATTCACCGTTAACTAAAACATCATTTACATTAATTTTTTCAAAATTTTTGTTTGCTTTTTCGTATTTTGACATAATATCACATCCTTAATTAAATATTATCATAAAATATTTTTTTATCAAATTTATGTAAAAAATTGGAATATTAAAAAGTAAAAAAATGTTAATAATATTAATAGATTGGAGGTAAAAAAATGAAAAAATTAATAGTGTTATTAGTAGCGGTGTTAATAGCTAGTGGATGTACTACTTCCCCAATGGAAGAAAAACTTTATTGTGAATCTACTACTACATTAGGAATTTTAACTACCAAAACATCTTATGATATTACATATACAGATAATGATGTAAATTTTACAAAAATAGTATATGAATATAGCGAAGTAGTTGACAATACTGAAGATGGATTAGGAACAGGAACTGATGGTACTACTGAAGATGATGATAATAAAAAAGACGGTATTGTTGACGGTAAAGTAGGAGATGCTATTGATGGGGCAACTGACGCAATTCTAGATTTAGCGGGTATTAAGACAATGTACACTAATAGATTAAATGAATATGGTGAAATTAATGGATTTAAAGGTATTATAGATGAAAATGAACAAAATAAATATAAAGTGACTTATGAAATAGATTTTACAAAAATTAGTGATGATGACTTAAGTAAGTTTAACTTAAGTAGAAATTATGATACCTTAAAGAAATCATTAGAAGACCAAGGCTTAACTTGTAAATAGTTAAGCCTTTTTTGTTGTAAAAAAGAATTCTTTGCTATATAATTAATATAGAAAAAGGTGATTAAATGAATAAATATAAAACAATGGATGGGAATACGGCAGTAAGTAATGTTGCATATAAATTTAGTGAATTATGTGGAATTTATCCGATAACACCAGCTTCTCCAATGGCAGAGAATGTTGATGTTATATCAAATAGTGGTGAACTTAATTTCTGGAATAATAAAGTAAAAGTAGTAGAAATGCAATCAGAAGCAGGTGCTGTTTCATTAGTACATGGTGCACTTCAATCAGGAGTATTATCTACGACATTTACTGCAAGCCAAGGCCTATTATTAATGATACCTTCACTATATAAATTAGCAGGAGAAATGCTTCCGGCAGTAATACATGTATCAGCACGTAGTTTATCGACTCATGCTCTTAGCATTTTTGGAGACCACCAAGATGTGTATGCAACAAGACAAACTGGAGTATGTATCTTATCATCTTCATCAGTAGAATCAGCATATCACATGGCAATGATAGCACATTTATCTGCAATTAAATCTTCACTTCCATTTATTAATTTTATGGATGGATTTAGAACAAGTCATGAAATCAACAAAATAAAATTATTAGATATGGAAAAAGTAGAAAAATTAATAGATAATGAGTCATTACAAAAATTTAAAAATAAAAGTATGAATCCTAATAATCCTACTACAAGAGGAGCTGCTGAAAATGATGATATTTATTTTCAACATATGGAAAGCAGAAATACTGATTACATAAATGCATTTAATAATGTATTAGAATATATGGATAAAATTAATGATTTAGCAGGTACAAACTATAAACCATTTAATTATTATGGATGTGATAAACCTAATAATATCATAATTGCAATGGGTTCAGTATGCGAAACTATTAAAGAAACAATAAATTATTTAAATAAATTAGGAAACAGATATGGGCTTGTAGAAGTTCATTTATATAGACCATTTAATAAAGAGTATTTAAAGAAAATAATACCTAAAACCGTTAAGAATATAGCGGTATTAGACAGGACAAAAGAACATGGAAGTTATGGAGAACCATTATATTTAGATGTTGTATCAGCACTTATCGGTACTAAGATTAATATAATAGGAGGACGTTATGGATTGTCTTCTAAAAACACTACTCCTAGTATGATAAAGAGTGTTTTTGATAATTTGAAAAGTAAAAATAGAAAAAATAACTTCACAATAGGAATTACTGATGATGTTACTAACTTAAGTTTAAAAGTAGATTCTAATTTTACTATTCTAAATGATATGACTGAATTTTTAATATACGGTTATGGATCAGATGGTATGGTTTCAACATCAAAAGATATATTAAAAGTAATCGGTGACAATACTGATAATTATGTTCAAGGGTATTTCCAATATGATTCTAAAAAAAGTGGTGGTGTAACTAGAAGCCATATTAGAATAAGCAATAAAAAAATAAGTTCACCATATTATGTGGATAATCCTTCTTTAATAGTTATTAGCAAAGATAGTTATATTTATAAATATGATATCCTAGATAAAATTAAAGATAATGGTACACTTATATTAAATACAAACTTAGATAAAGAAAAACTTTTAAAAACACTTCCTAATAAAGTGAAAAAACTACTTGCAAAGAAAAAAATTAATTTATATATAATAGATGCTTATAAAATAGTAAATGAACTTGGACTTAAAAATAAAATTAGTACTTGTATGGAAATCGTTATATTTAAAATAATTAATATAATGGATATAAATAAAGTATTAGAACTAATAAAAGCAAGTAATAAAAAAAGATTTGCTAGTAAAGGAGATAACATTGTAGAAATTAACAACAAAGTTGTGGATATAGCTTTAGAAAAATTAGAGAAAGTGGAAATAGATAAAGACTTTATCAACATAACTGTGGATAAAGAAAAAGACTTGGATTTTAATGAAACTATAAATATGTTAAAAGGTGACAGTCTTCCTGTAAGCGCATTTTTAGATAAGAAAGATGGAATCTTTGAAGGTGGAACAACACAGTATGAGAAAAGAGATATTGCAGAAAATCTTCCATGCTGGAATAGTGAAAACTGTATTCAATGTAATAAATGTGTAAGTGCTTGTCCACATGGAGTTATTAGACCATTTTTATTAAATAAAGATGATGATAAAGTAGAAGGGATAGATTCATTATTTCCAAAAGACAAAAAATATGTATTAGGAATATCTTATAAAGATTGTACAGGATGTGGAGTATGTGCTAATGTGTGTCCGTCTAAAAATGGTGAAAAAGCCTTAACAATGGTTAAAAATAATCATGATAATAGTGAAGATACATTTAATTATTTATTAAAAAATAATTTAAATAGTGAATACAAACCTAAAATATTAAATGTAAAAAATGCAGGATTTATTATGCCAAATTTTGAATTTAGTGGTGCTTGTGCAGGATGTGGTGAAACAGCATATCTAAAAAATTTAACCCAAGTATTTCATGATAATTTAGTAATAGCTAATGCAACTGGATGTTCTTCAATATATGGTTCATCAGTTCCTAGTATGCCTTATAAAACAGCATGGGCTAGTTCATTATTTGAAGATAATGCTGAATACGGATTAGGTATTTTAAATGGAATAAATATAAAAAGAGAAAAAATTAGAAATTACATGGAACAATATAAAGATGAAGAGTTGTTTAAATTATGGTTAGAAAATATGGATAATAATGAAATAACTACTAAGGTAAGAGATGAAATAGATTATGATAAACATCCATTTTTAAAAGAGTTCAAGAGTGATATTGTAAAAAATACAGTATGGATTATCGGTGGTGATGGATTTGCTTATGATATTGGATATGGTGGACTTGATCATGTATTATCAAAAAATGATAATATAAATATATTAGTACTTGATACTGAAGTATATTCTAATACTGGTGGTCAATCATCAAAATCTAGTAATATGGGTTCTATTGCATCGTTTACATCTCATGGGAAAAATAATTATAAAAAAGATTTAGCAAGGATTGCTATGTGTTATCCACATGTATATGTGGCATCAGTTAATATGGGATATGATCCAGAACATTACTTAAGGGTATTAAAAGAAGCAAATGACCATAATGGCCCATCAATTATCATTGCTTATTCTCCTTGTATTGAACATGGTATAAAATTAGGTATGGAACACAGTTTAGATAATGCTAAATTAGCAAGTGAATGTGGATACTTTTTAACATTTAGATATAGTCCTGTTGATAATAAATTTATCTTAAATAGTAAAAATGTTGATTTTGATAAATATAATGAATTTTTAATGACGGAAAATAGATATGCTAATTTAAAGAAGGTAAATCCAAGTGAAGCTGATATAATTTTAGAAAATCAAAAACAATGGGCAATTAATAGATATAATTATTATAAAAGATTAGATAGTTCTCTAAATAGTTAAAAATAATTACAGTATGTATAAAGCGCGCATATATAATAGTAAGGAGGCATCAATATGGATACACTCATTACTACTGAAATGATAAATTGTTTAATGCACGCGACTACTGTAAGTATTATTGTAATGGCTTTGATTCAAAAATTTAAAACATTAAGTTGTGTACAAAAAGATTGCCATATATTCTTATTGAATTTAATATTTTCATTTGTAATAGGAATATCTTTTTCAATAACTTTTTATAATGAAACAATAGAAGATTCAATATGGATCAGTTTATTTTCCTTTATTGGTGCTCCTTCATTATATGAAATGTTGAAAAAACAAAATGTAATAAATATGAATTTAAAATCATTAGATGATACACTTCCTAAAAATAATGAAGAAAGTAATCAAAAAGAGGTATAATATTTAAAATAATTAATATAATAATAATGTCATATGAAGGATAAAGTAATATGATTTTGACTAAAACAATTTAATGTTTTAGTCTTTTTTTGACAAAATTTGCCAAAGTTTTTTAGTATACTTAATTTGACAATATATTCTATGTGTGCTAAAATAGGAGCCGTTCTAAAAAGAGAAAGAAAGAGGTAGAAAGAAAGAGGTAGAAATTTTCTTTTTAAATTGACAAAATAGTATAAAAAAGTTACAATTATAATAGAGGTGTTATAGATGTATAATGATAGAATAGCATTGTCAATTCAAGATATATTAGAAAAAGAATTTAAGATAGATACAAGAGGATATAGACTACAAGAAGTAGATAAATTCTTAGATATTATTATTAGAGATTACAATGAGTACAATAATATTATTAAGGCTCTTGAGAAGGAAAGAAAAGCACTAGTAACAGAAAATCAAGAACTTAAACAAGAAATTAGAAATATGAAAGCAAGTATTGAAGCTGTTAAGAGTGAAGAAAAAGAGATAACTAATGTTGATTTATTAAGACGAATTTCACAACTTGAAAAAATTATTTTAGGAAAAGAACAATAATATCTGGACAAACGCTGCATAGAAATATGTAGAGGAAAGTCCACGCTCGCACTATCTGCGATGATAGTAGTGTTTATGCTTAGGGAAAAAATAACCTAAGGGAGTTTATACTTACGGCATTCAAAGACCTAAGGGAAACTATGGTTTATGAATATAAAGTGCCACAGTGACGAATTACTTAGAAATAAGTAAGTGAAACGCGGTAAACCCCATAAGCGAGAAACCCAAATTTTGGTAGGGGAACTATCCTAGGAGAAATGAATCTGTGGGATGGATGACGAAAGTCATAGATAAATGTTTGTCGCCTTAACAGGTACAGAACGTGGCTTATAAGATTATTATTGTAGAAATGAGGATAATAATGAAAGAAATAGGACAAAAGTTAAAAGATAAAAGGGAAGAAAACGGTGTTTCGGTAGAAGAGGCTGCTGAAGATTTAAAAGTGCGCCCTAGTCAAATAACGAATTTAGAGGAAGGAAATACAGAAAGTTTTAAAGATTCATTGTTTTTAAAATATTTTATTAGAGATTATGCTAAATATTTAGGATTAGATTCTGAAAAAATATTAGATGAATATAATGAATACATGTTTGATGTGACTTCAAAGATTTCATTAGATGATATAGAAGAAGCAAAGAAGAATAAAAAGGAAGATGAAAATAAAGTATCATCTCCTTATACAATAGTTACAAGCGATAAGAAAATACCTAAATATGTATTTTACATAGTGGGAGTTATTGCTTTATTAGTAATTGGATATATTGTTATAAGTAGTATTGGTGGTAATGATTTTGATAGTGATAATATTACTTATGCAATAAGGAGGTAGTATGAATACAGCAAATAAAATAACAATGACAAGAATAGCCTTATCAATGGTTATTATTATATTGTTAATGTTTCCTTTTTACGATTTAGGAATAGATATGCCTACATATTTAATTAATGGAAACATATTAATAGAACTTAGATATATAATAGCAGGTATACTATTTATAATAGCATCTCTTACAGACTTTTTAGATGGATATGTAGCTAGAAAATATAAAATGGTTACAGATTATGGAAAAATGTTAGATGCTATTTCTGATAAAATACTTACTAATTCATTATTAATAATACTTGCATGTAATGGAATGATTAGTCCAATTATTGCAGTTGTTATTGTTATTAGAGACATAATAGTAGATGCATTTAAAATGTTTATTGGAAATAATAGTAGTGCAGTAGGGGCTATTTATATAGCAAAAGTTAAAACTGCTACTCTTATGGTAGGACTTGCACTTACTTTATTCTATAATATGCCTTTTGAACTGATAAAATTAAATATTGCAGATTTCTTATTAATTATTGCGGCAATATTATCAGTAATTTCAGGAATTAAATATTATATGATGGCTAAGCAATTTATTAAAGAAAAATAATGCTTAGTTTTTTTTATTTCAAAAATACAAACAAATGTTTGAAAAACTGTTGACAAACTAAAATCTTTATAATACAATGTTATTGTACTGTGAGGAAGGAAAGAAAATATGGGAAAGAATGTAGAAAAAGATAAAGCACTAGCACAAGTACTGGCAGACATAGAAAAACAATTTGGTAAAGGTGCTATAATGAAGTTGGGAGACCAAGAAAAAGTAGAAATAGAAGTTGTTCCTAGTGGATCACTTTCATTGGATATAGCTTTAGGAGTTGGAGGTTACCCCAAAGGAAGAATTATTGAAATATATGGACCAGAATCTTCTGGTAAAACGACTTTTGCATTGCACGCAATTGCTGAAGTTCAAAAGCAAGGTGGAAGAGCGGCGTTTATTGATGCAGAACATTCATTAGATCCGGTTTATGCAAGTAATTTAGGAGTAAATATAAACGATTTATTATTATCACAACCAGATACTGGAGAGCAAGCTTTAGAAATATGTGATGCCCTAGTAAAGAGTGAAGCGGTTAGTATTATTGTAATAGATTCAGTAGCAGCTCTAGTACCACAAGCAGAAATTGATGGAGAAATGGGAGATTCACATGTTGGACTTCAAGCAAGACTTATGAGTCAAGCGTTAAGAAAATTATCGGGATCAATTAATAAAACAAATACAATAGTAATATTTATTAATCAACTTCGTGAAAAAGTAGGAGTAATGTTTGGAAATCCTGAAACTACTCCGGGTGGTAAAGCGCTTAAATATTATTCATCAGTAAGACTTGATATAAGACGTGGAGAACAAATTAAGCAAGGCTCTGATGTAATTGGAAATAGAACAAACATAAAAGTAGTTAAAAATAAAGTAGCGCCGCCTTTTAAGTCAGCAAGTGTTGACATTATGTATGGTGAAGGAGTATCTAAAGAAGGCGAGCTAATTGATTTAGCATCAGACATAAATGTTGTTGAAAAAAGTGGTGCATGGTATTCTTACAATGGTGAAAAAATTGGCCAAGGTAAAGAAAATGTTAAAATTTTCTTGAAGAACAATCCTAAAATATGTAATGAAATTGAGTCAAAAGTAAGAGAACATTATGGTATAAATAAAGATACAAAAGAAGCTAAATAGGCTTCTTTTTTGTAGAAAAAAAGCCCTTGACATATTTAAAAAAGATAGATACAATTATATTGTAGTCTAAATTAAATTATATTTAAATTTTTTCTATAATAAATAATGAAATGGAGGTGTACTATGGATGGTATTTGGTTCTCCATTTTACTAGTAATTCTTGGATTTGTTTTCGGTATAGTGGGAGTTATAGCTTTTAATTATATAAATATGAAAAAAGATACTAAAAAAGCAGAAAGTATCATTGATATGGCTAAAAAAGAAGCAGATAAAATTAAAAGAGATAGTTTATTTGAAGCTAAAGAAGAAATGCATAAATTAAAATTAGAGACTGATAAAGAAATAAAAGAAAAGAAAAGTGAAATAAAAGAATCAGAAGAAAGATTATTACAAAGAGAAAATAATATGGATAGAAGAGATCAAACTCTTCAAAATAGAGAACTTTCTTTAGAAGAAAGAGAAAATAATCTTTTAAATAAACAAAGAGAAATTCAAGAAGAAAAAGATAAAATGGAAGAAATTAAAAAACAACAATTAGATGAACTAGAGAGAATTAGTAAATATACAAAAGAACAAGCCCATGATGAAATTATGAAGATTGTTGAAGAAAATATGGGTAGAGAAATATCTGCTTATATTAAAGAAAAAGAAAGTGAAGCAAAATTAGAAGTAGATGGCAAAGCAAAAGAAATGCTTGTTAGTGCGATGCAAAAGTATGCTGCTGATGTTACTAATGAACAAACTGTATCAGTAATTACTTTACCTAATGATGAAATGAAAGGAAGAATTATTGGTAGAGAAGGAAGAAATGTTCGTACTATTGAATCAGTAACAGGAGTTGATCTTATAATAGATGATACTCCAGAAGCAATAGTTATATCTAGTTTTGATCCTTTAAGAAGAGAAATAGCAAGACTTACTCTAGAAACTTTAATTAAAGATGGAAGAATACATCCAGGTAGAATTGAAGAAGTATATGATAAAACATGTACTGATGTTAATACACAAATAAGAGAATACGGAAAAGAAGTAATATATGACTTAGGGCTTTCGAAAATGGATTCTGAATTAGTAGAAACGATAGGAAGACTTCATTTTAGAAGTAGTTATGGTCAAAATGCATTAAAGCATTCGTTAGAAGTTGCTTATTTATCAGGACTTTTAGCAGCAGAATTAGGAGAAAATGTAATGCTTGCTAAAAGAGCAGGACTTTTACATGATATTGGTAAAGCAATAGATTATGAGATGGAAGGAAGCCATATTCAAATAGGAGTTGACCTTGCTAAAAAATATGGAGAAGATGAAGTTGTTATTAATGCGATAGCGTCTCACCATGGAGATACTCCTGCGACTAGTGTAATTGCTGCAATAGTAGCAATTGCAGACACTATATCAGCATCACGTCCAGGCGCAAGAAACGACTCAACTGAAAACTATTTCCAAAGATTAGAACAATTAGAAGAAATAGGAAACTCTATGAATGGAGTAGAAAAAACATATGCTGTACAAGCAGGTCGTGAACTTCGTGTAATGGTTAAACCTGATGAAGTAGATGATTTATCATCTTATCAAATTGCAAGAGAAATAAAAGAGAAAATAGAAGAACAAATGCAATATCCAGGTACTATAAAAGTAACTGTAATAAGAGAAGTAAGAGCTACAGAAGAGGCAAAATAATTACTTCTTTTTTCTTTCTCTAAATTTAATGTTAATAATACTAATAATTGTGGTATAATGAAATATATGAGGAGGTTAGGGTATGGGATTATTTGATAAGTTTAAAACCATTTTTCAAAAAGAACCGGAAAAAGTAACTAAATATGAAGAAGGTTTAGAAAAAACAAGAAAAGAATTTATTTCACAATTAAGTAATTTATCAAATAAATATAAATTTATTAATGATGATTATTTTGAAGAATTAGAAAATATTTTAATTATGGCTGATATTGGTGTTAATACAGTAATGAATTTTGTAGATAAATTAAAATTAAGAGTAAAAACTGAAAAAATAACTGATTCTAAAATGTTAAAAGATGTTATTATTGATGAATTATTTATTATGTATGTAGGTAATGATGTTATAAATAGTAAAATAAATTATAGCACTAATGGCCCTACAGTTGTTCTTTTTATTGGAGTTAATGGTGTAGGTAAAACTACTACTATTGGTAAAATTGCTTCTAAACTAAAGAGTGATGGTAAAAAAGTTTTATTAGTAGCTGCTGATACATTTAGAGCGGGTGCTATTGAACAAATAGAAGAATGGTCAGAAAGAGTAGGAGTAAGAGTTATTACTAAAAATGTAAAAGATCCTTCAAGTGTTGTATATGATGGACTTGATATTGCTAAAAAAGAAAACTATGATGTAGTTTTAATAGATACAGCAGGAAGACTTCAAAATAAAGTAAATTTAATGAATGAACTTGCTAAAATAAATAAAGTAATAAAAACACATATAGAAGATGCCCCACATGAAACTCTATTAGTAATAGATGCTACTACTGGTCAAAATGGAATTGCCCAAGCTAAATCATTTAAAGAAATAACAAATATTACAGGAATAGTTCTTACAAAATTAGACGGAACTGCAAAAGGAGGAATAGTTCTTGCCATTAAAGAAGAAGTAGGAATACCCGTTAAATTTGTAGGACTTGGGGAAAAGGTTGAAGATTTAGAACCATTTGATATAGAAAAATATATATATGGTTTATTTAAAGACTTATAGAAAGGAAAAAATTAATGAAAAAAGATACTGATAAGAAAAAAAGTGTTGTTAAAAATAATAAATTTTATGAAAAAGCAGTATGTTATGTAGTAGGAATATTATTTATTGTATTAGCAATTTTATCAATTAATATGGTTGAATTTTTGCCTGGTACTATGATAATGTTATCACTTTTATTTTTCTGTATATGTTATTATTACCAAGAAGATAAAGAAAAACAATTGCTAGTATATTTATTATTTGGATTAGGTGTAGGACTTTTAATATTTGCAGTATTTTATACATTAATGGAGACTATGTGATATGGAAAAAAGAGATTATACAATAATGCTATATGATATGTATAGCCCATTATTTAGTGATAGACAAAAAGTATATTTTGAAGAATATTATTTTAATAATTTTACTCTATCAGAAATTGCTGAAAATTTAAAAGTGAGCAGAACTGCAGTTCACAAAGCGTTAAGATTAATTGAAAAAAAATTAGAAGAATATGAAAGTAAATTAAAATTATGTGAAAAAAGAATTGCTATTGAAAAAATTTTAGATAGTATGGAAGAATATGAAAAAGTTGATAAAATAAGAGAAGTGATGTAAATGGAAAGGAATCTACCAATTATAATTGAAGATAAAGATATGCCAATAGATAGTTATAAAGAAATAAAAAATAATCGAGGTTTTACCAATATAATATTTTTATTATCAACGGTATCTACTTCAATTATGTGGTTAATAATAATTTATATTTGTAGATAGGAGATATTTTATGAATGAAAACTCAATGTTAAGTAGATATGCTGATGAATTAACTAAAGCTGTGTATATTACTAATCCTGCAATTGCAAGAGAAGAAGAAATAAAAAAACTAATATTGGTATTATTAACCCCTGAAAAATCAGCGATTTTGGTAGGTAAACCAGGAATAGGAAAAACAGCTATAGTTGAAGGACTTGCATTTAAAATTCAAATGAATGATGTACCTAACGTACTTAAAGGATATCGAATTTTTAGAGTTAATACAACTGCATTAATTGGTAATTCTGAAAGTGAAAATCGTGTATTAAAGTTAGTGGAAGAGTTAAAACAACAAGAAAAAATAATACTATTTATTGATGAAATACATACTTTGATTGGTAATGATGCACAAGGAGCTTTAGATTTAGCTAACATGTTTAAAGAGGGACTTAGTAGAGGTAGTATTAAAATGATTGGGGCTACTACAACTTATGAATATGAAAAATATATATTAAGAGATAAAGCTTTTGTTAGAAGATTTGAGCGTATTGATATTGAAGAACCAACACAAGAAATGTGTGTTGAAATACTTATGAAAACTCTCCCTAAAATTGAAAAACAGACAGGAGTGAGTTTACCTTATACTGAATTTATAAAAGAAAAAATAATGAAGTTTATTGTAAATATGACTTCTGAATATAAAAGAGTATATGAAATATCTTCAAGATACCCTGATATAGCATTAATGATTTTGAGACAAGCGTTTTCTAATGCATTATATGCAAATAGAGCAGTTGTAAACTTTCAAGATATATATGATGCGGTTAGAACTACTAAAGCTGTATATCCAGACGTTATAAAAAAAGAATTAAATATATTCAAAGAAGAATTTAAAGACGAGCTAATGATGGAAAACGTTAATGTTAATCCAGAATTTTAACGTCTTTTTCTTTTCATAGTTTACATATAATATAGTAAATGATATAATTTGCTTATAAGAAAGTGGTGATTTTATGTTGTTAAAAAAAATATTAGAAAATATCGAATATAAGGTTATTAAAGGAAATTTAGAAATAGAAATAAATGACATATGTTATAATTCTAAAAATGTAAAAAACAATGATGGATTTATTGCTTTAATTGGTCATAATATGGATGGCCATAAATATATAAGTGATGCAATAGAAAAAGGTGCAACAGTAATTTTTGTAGAAAAAGATATTGACTTGAAAGATGATGTAACTATCATTAAATTAAATGATACTAGAAGAGATTTAGCATTATTATCTGCAAATTTATTTGAAAATCCTTCTAAAAAATTAAAAATGATTGGCATTACTGGTACAAAAGGAAAAACAACAACTACATGGATGATTAAAAGAATATTAGAAGAAGATAATAAAACAGTAGGAGTAATAGGAACAATGGGAGTGTTTATAAAAAATAAGCATTATGATTTAGTAAATACAACTCCTGAATCTTATGACATTCACAAATATTTAAAAGAAATGGTAGATAATAATATTGAATATGCAGTAATGGAAGTATCATCACAAGCATTAAAACTAGGAAGAGTAGATGGAATAACATTTGATTATGGAGTTTTTACAAATTTAACACACGATCATATTGGAGATGGAGAACATGCTTCAATGGAAGAATATATTGAATGTAAGTCTTTATTATTTAAACAGTCTAGACATGGAATATTTAACATAGATGATAAAAATTATAAAAAGATGATTAATAATTGTACTTGTGATATTCATACTTTTGGATATGATAAAAAAGCTGATTTGTATTGTGATAAAGTAGAACTTTTAAGAGAAAAGGATTTAATTGGTATAAATATGACTATTGAAGGTATTGTATGCGATACATTTAAAATAAATACTCCTGGTAAGTTTTCAGCATATAATGCAATGTGTGCAATTTTAACTACTTATTTGATTGGATGTTCTATTGACTCTATGAAAAAGGCATTAATAAATATTTCTGTAAAAGGAAGAGTGGAACCTGTTAAAATTTCTGATAAATTTAATTTACTTATAGATTATGCCCATAATGGAGTATCTATGGAAAGCATATTAACAACGATTAGGGAATATAATCCTAGAAGAATAGTAACTATCTTTGGGTGCGGGGGTAATAGAAGCAAAGACCGTAGATATGAAATGGGAGAAGTATCAGGTAAATTAGCAGATTTATCTATTATAACTGCTGATAACTCGAGATATGAAGATGTTAATGATATTATAAACGATATATTAATAGGTATGCATAAAACTAATGGAAAATATATAACTATACCAGATCGAAAAGAAGCAATAAAATATAGTATAGAAAATGCTCATGAAGGTGATATAATTTTACTTTTGGGTAAGGGACATGAAGATTATCAAGAAATAAATGGTGTAAGAAGACCTTTTGATGAAAGAGTTATTATAAAAGAAATATTAAATGAATTAAAGAAATAGGTTTTATACCTATTTTTTTAAAAATATGATAAAATATATATATAGATTACAGGTGATATTATGAATGGTATTGGTAAACTTTTGAAATTTATATTTTCTAAATTAACTTTTGCTATATTGTTATTAGTGGCACAAATATTAATTATATATATTTCTTTTTCATTTTTCTATAAATATATTATATGGATTTTTGGCGGTGCAAATGTTTTAGCAATAATATTAGTTCTTTATTTAATAAATTCTAAAACTAATCCATCATATAAAATTGCTTGGATAATTCCCATTTTAATATTCCCAGTTTTAGGGATAACCGTTTTCATTTTTTGTCATTTTCAATTATCTTTGAAATATATATCTAAAAAAATTAAAAGTCAAAGGACAAAAAATCAAAAATATTTACAACAAAAGTCGTTCTCAAATTTAGAAAAAAATGATCGAAGTTTAAGTAATTTATCTAAATATTTATATAATACTTGTGGTTATCCTATATATAATGGTGGTAATATTAAATATTTTGAAAATGGTGAAAAAAAATTTGAAAAAATAATAGAGGATTTAAAAAACGCTAAAGATTATATTTTTATTGAATATTTTATAATAGATAGAGGTTATATGTGGGATTCAATTTTGGAAATTTTAAAGCAAAAAGCAAAAGATGGTGTAGAAATAAGAGTTATGTATGATGGCATGGGATCATTAATTACTCTTCCATATAATTATGATAAAGAGTTAGAATCACTCGGAATAAAATGTAAACCGTTTTTCCCAGTTAAGCTGCAACTATCTTTACATCAGAATAATAGAGATCATAGAAAAATTTGTGTAATAGATGGAAAGATTGGTTATACTGGTGGAATTAATTTGGCGGATGAATACATTAATAAAAAGGAAAAATATGGTTATTGGAAGGATACTGCAATTAGAGTTGAAGGAGAAGCTGTAAAGAGTTTGGTATATATGTTTTTAGAGATGTGGAATATTAATGAAAAAAAAGTAATTGATTATGGCAAATATTTAAGTTGTAATTTTGATAGCACTGAAAGTGGTGGATATATAATACCATATGGGGATAGTCCTTTAGATGAATACGAAACAGGAAAAAGAGTATATATGGATATATTAAATACTGCAAATGAATATGTAGATATAATTACGCCATATTTAATTTTAGATGATGAGTTACTCAATTCATTAATTTATGCATCAAATCGTGGTGTAAAGGTTAGAATAATAATGCCACATATTCCAGACAAGAAAATAGTTTATTATTTAGGAAGAAGTTACTATAGAGATTTAATTAGTAATGGTATAGAAATATATGAGTTTGAAAAAGGTTTTACACATGCGAAAATGTTTGTTAGTGATAATTGTAAAGCAGTAGTAGGTACAATTAATTTGGATTATAGAAGTCTATATTTACATTTTGAGTGTGCGTGCTATATATATAAAAATAAAGTTATTCAAGATATTCAAAAAGATTATGATAAAACAATTAGTGAATCAATAAAAATAACTAAAGAAGAAGTATATAATTATAATATTTTTAAAAGAATTATTGGAAGAATCTTGAGGCTTATAGCCCCATTAATGTAGAAAAGAAGTGTTGTTATGAAAAAAGATATTGATAAAATTATTGAAGAAGTATTAGCAAGTTTAGCAATGGAAGATTTAAGAGTAAGCAAAGATAAGATAAATGAAGTTAAAAATGAATATAAAAAATTAGTGCTAAGGAAGGATTGTAACAATGACAGAAGAAGACAGAAATTGGAATGAATATTTTATACCGGGTTCTGAAAATGTGTTAAAAAACAAATTGGGAATTATAAACAGTGAAGAATTAAAAAATAAGGAATCTGAAATTGTGTTTAAAAAGTTGATTGAATTATATGAGAATCCAATACATGGAAATTTTGATAAAAAGCATTTATGTGATATCCATAAGTATTTGTTTGAAGATATTTATCCGTTTGCCGGAGAATATAGAACAGTTTTTATGGGAAAAGGGAATCTTTATGTTACTTCTGTAGAAAATATTAATATGGAATTGGAAATTGTCTTAAAAGAAATGAAAGAAGAACTAGATGATTGCCGTTCTCATGAAGATTATGCTAGGTTTTTAGCCAATACATATAGTGCTTTAATTAAAGTTCATCCTTTTAGAGAAGGAAATGGTAGAACCATAAGAGAATTTTTGAGAGAATTAGTTGAGGAAAAGATACCTAATTATCTGTTAGATTGGTCCAAAGTAGATGGTAACAATATGTTAGAAGGAATACGAATGTCTTTTTTTACAAAAACTTTATTAGAATTTGAATTTGCAAAGGCATAAGTGGAAGAAAATAGAATAAAAGGAAGGTGATATAATGAATTTAGAGGGAAAGGTAGCAGTAGTAACTGGTGGAGCAAAAGGAAATGGGAAAGGAATAGTAGATGTTTTTGTATCACGTGGTGCAAAAGTAGCAATACTTGATTATTCAGAAGAGTTAAGAAATGTAATTAATGAGTTAGCAAGTAAAGGTTATGATATATGTGGCTATAAAGTAGATATTCGTGAAAAAGATAAAATAGATTTTTGTATTAATAAGATAGCAGAAAGATATGGAAAAATAGATATATTAGTTAATAATGCTGGTGTATGTTATTTAGAGACTTTTGAAAAGACAACTGATGAAATAAGAGATTATCATTTTGATATAAATATTAAGGGAACATGGAATGTTACAAAAGCGGTACTTCCTTATATGCAAAAAAATAGAAAAGGTTCTATTATTAATTTGTCAAGTGTAACAGGACCAATGGTAGCAGACACTGGAGAAGTAGCGTATGCCACTACAAAAGCAGCATTAATAGGATTTACAAAATCATTAGCAATGGAATATGTAAATGATAATATAAGAGTAAATGCAATACTTCCTGGATATATTAGGACTCCAATGGTTGATAATATGGCCAAGCTTACTAATAAAGAAGATCCATTATCAGTAATTCATGGAATAGAACAAGGAATACCAATGAAAAGAATGGGAACTATTCATGAACTTGGTAATTTAGCAGCATTTTTAGCAAGTGATGATTCATCTTATATGACAGGTACAGAATTTGTAATTGATGGAGGATCAACTCTACCTGAAACAAATACAATGGGAGTATAAAAATTGATTATAATAAAGTAAAAACATCTTTATTATAATCTTTTTTTTTGATACAATAATCTTATGGTGGTTTTATGAGTAGTAAATTAGAAAAATTATTTAAACAAATAAATTTAGAAAAATATATAGAATATTTTGATAATAGTGAATTAGAAAAAATAATAGTGTATGACAAAACTAAATTATGGGAATTTGTTATTATAGTAGATAATAATATACCTAGTTATGTATATACTTATTTAAATAATAAATTATCAGAATCATTTAATGTTGATAAAATAGATTTAACTATTATTAGTAAAAATAAAGATAACGAATATCTTAATGAATATTTTAATTTAATTATTGATAGTTTAATTAAAAGTAGTGGCAAATATAATGTATTTAAAGATAGAGAAATAATAGTTAATGAAGATAACATTGAAATAAAAGTATATAATAAAATAGAAAAAGCTTATTTACTACAAGAATTAGAACGAATTAATGATAGACTTAGAAAATATGGATATGACTATAAGTTAAATATAGTAATGGATAATACAGGGGAAGATGAATTGTTAAAACAAATTGAAGAAGATAAAGTTGTAAATGAAACTTATGTTTTTGAAGAAAAAAAAGAAGTTAAGAATAATTATCGTGAAAAGAAAAGTGAAGATGTAGTTTTAATAAAAGATATTAAAAATGAAATAGATAATATTAATATTGAAATAAAAGTATTTGGAATAGAAATATTTGAGTCTAAAAGTGGATACAAAATATTTACATTAAAAGTTACTGACGGAACAGATAGTATGTATGCAAAAATATTTACTAAAAGTGAAGATGAATTTGCAAGACTTAAAGATTTATTGAAAGAAGGAAAATATTATAGATTCTATGGAAAAGTAGTAACAGATGAATTTGCAAAAGAACTAGTATTTAATACGAGATTTAAGGATATTACAGCAATTGATGGGCAGGAAGAAAATAAAAGAGTAGATGATGCCAAAGAAAAAAGAGTCGAATTACATGCTCATACAATGATGAGTCAAATGGATGGAGTATGTGATGAAGTAAAATTAGTTAAACAGGCAATTAAGTTTGGACATCCTGGTATTGCTATTACTGACCACGATTGTTGTCAAGCATTTCCTCATGTTTTTGGAGAAGTTACTAGTTATAATAAAGGATTAAAGAAAGCAGCAACTGCTAAAATAGAAGAAATTAAAGGTAAAATAGAAACACTTACTAATGAAGGTAAAACAGAAGGATTAGATGAATTGAATACAGAACTTGAAAGTGCTATAAAAGAAAAAGATAATTTAAAATATTTTAAAGTAGCATACGGTAGTGAAATAGATATGTGTGAGTCATATTTAAATGTATGTTTTAATCCGAATGATGAATTAATTGAAAATAATACATTCGTAATATTCGATACTGAAACAACAGGATTTAATCCAGGTTTAGGAGACTCAATGATTGAACTTGGTGCTGTTAAGTTAAAAAATGGAGAAGTAGTAGATCGTTTTGATGAATTAATTAACCCAGGTCATCACATTGATGAAGAAATAACAAGAGTTACAGATATATCAGATGATGATGTAAAAGATTCTGACAATGAAGAAAATGTTGTAAAAAGATTTAAAGAATGGATTGGTACTTTACCTTTAGTAGCACATAATGCAAGATTTGATAAAAATATGTTAGATATGGCCTATTATAAATATGATTTAGGTAAGTTAGAAAATCCAATAATAGATACACTTATGTTATCTAGAGTAATAAATAGAGACTTAAAGAAACATAGTTTAAAAGCGTTAGGTAAATTTTACGGAATAAATACCGGAGAAGCAGATGAAGAAGATGAAGAAAATGCAAGTGGAGTACCATCTGATAGTGTAAAATTAGATAATTATTTACTAAATAAATTAGAAGATATAAAAGTAGATGGTGAATCTATATTAAAAACTACCGAAGAAGGAACTTATTTAAACAAAGTTCGTAAGGCTAGTAAAACAGAAACTTGTCATTTAATAATTAATTTAAAAGATAATAATGTAATAGAAAAAGATATTAATTTACATCCAGCAGAAAATGAAGAAGTAGTAAATATTGATGAATTTAATACCATTAAAATTAAAATATATGTTGGACAACACCATGGTGCAGACGTTGACTCAGAAAATACTGGTTATATATTTGCTAAAATGTTAAAACAAATTGAAGGAATTAATAAAATTAGTGAATTAAATGATTTGAATTTATTAGAAGAAGTTTCATTTAAAAATGATCCTAAAAAATTAGAAAATATATATGATTTATGCAGTTATAAAAATTATGTCGAGCCTTGTACGAATAGTATAGAAGAGGATGAAAAAAGAGGGTATCCATTTATAAGATACAACAATAAGGAATATATATGGAAGTATCCTTGGTGTCATGATAATTATTTACAAATGTATGAGAATATTCCTGGAAAAACGATTACAGAGCATATTGCTAATTTATATGATAATACTAAGCATGTTACATTTTTAGCAAAAGATAAAGTAGGACTTAAGAATTTATTTAAAATAATTAGTTATGCAAATACTAATTTTATTGTAAGAAATGCTAAAATACCTAGAAAATTAATTGAAGAAAATAGAGAAGGATTACTTATAGGTTCAGCTTGTCTTAATGGAGAAATATTTTATTTAGCAGAAACACGTAATGAAGAAGATTTAATGAAGGCAATGCAGTTTTATGATTATATAGAAGTACAACCAATAGAAAACTATTCACATTTATTAAAAGGACATGATATAAACAATATAGAGCACTTAAAAAAATGTATAAAGAAAATAATTGATTGTGCTAAAAAATGTAATAAATTAATTGTAGCAACTGGAGACGTACATAATATAAATAAGGAAGATGTTCTATATAGAGAAATTATTGTAAATCAAAATGTTCCTGGTAAAGGTAGACATCCTCTTGCTAGATATTTGTCAGGTAAGCCAAAAGGTAATGTCAATAATGAAAATATCGAAAATCTAATAGAGTATGTAAAAACTAAGGGAGTAGAGTTAACTTCTATTGATGTAAAGGTACTTAAATATATTTACACTTTGACTAATGTTAAAGATATTCCTATTACTCTTATGAATTTAGTAGAGTTATATCAAATAGATAAAAATAATAAAGAAGAAGAAATATTAAAATCTAAAGAAGAATATAAGAAAAGTAAGATAGAAGATGCTCTTAGAAAGTTTCAATCTTTAAATATTATAGAATTTAGAACTAAAGATGAAAAAATAGTATATTCACTTATTGATGATTTCCGTTATTATGAACCTACTAAATTATCGGTAAGTGGTCATATACCTAATCAATTCTTTAGAACTACTAATGAGATGAAAGAAGAATTTTCTTGGTTAGAAGATGAAGACTTAATTAACGAAATAGTAGTAGTTAATCCTAATAAAATATTAGATATGATTAGTGAAATTGAAGTAGTAGAATATCCTGATAAACCATATTCGCCAATTATTGAACATTCACAGGAGACATGTCGTGATTTAGTTTATACTAAAGCACATAGCATGTATGGTAATCCACTTCCTAGAATGATAGAGGAGAGAATTGCTCAAGAATTTTACGGTGATACTATTTTAGGACTTGTTAAAGATAAGATAAGTTTAGATAATCCTGATTTAGACGAAACTAAAAAAGATGAAATGTTACCTAGTGTCCTTCACGATGTCATTATGAGTGGATATGATGGGGTAGTTAACTTAGTTAAAGAAAAAATGCAAAGAGAAGATAATACTTTAACTAATGAAGTTGCCATAGAAAAATCTAAAGCATCACTAGGAGGTATTATTGGTGGTGGCTTTGACGTTATTTACTTAATTGCCCAAAAATTAGTTAAGCACTCAAATGATGATGGATATTTAGTAGGATCTCGTGGATCTGTTGGTTCATCTTTAGTTGCTAATATGATGGGAATAACAGAATGTAATGGACTACCAGCACATTATTATTGTCCTAACTGTGGATATAGCATTTTTAATGATGAAGAAGGAAATCCTTTATCTAAAAATTATGCTAGTGGTTTTGATTTGCCAGAAAGAATGTGCCCAAAATGTGAATCAAAAATGGTACATGAAGGAAATGATATGCCGTTTGCTACCTTCTTAGGATTTAATGCTGATAAAGTTCCTGATATTGACCTTAACTTTAGCGGAGATAACCAAGCATCTGCTCACGAATATACAAAAGTATTGTTTGGAACAGATAATGTATATAGAGCAGGAACAATTGGTACAGTTGCAGATAAAACAGCATATGGTTACGTTTTAGGATTCTATGAAGAACAAGCTCATAACACTCTTAAAATAGAAGCAAATAGCTATGGAATATCAGTTCCTAGTAAAGATGATTTAAAAAAGAAAAAGTTACTAAAAGTAAGTGCCAGAGTAGCAGAAGTAGAAAGAGTATCGGTTGGTTGTACAGGAGTTAAAAGAACGACAGGACAACACCCTGGAGGAATAGTAGTAGTTCCAGGATATAAAGATGTCTGGGATTTTACACCATTCCAATATCCTGCCGATGATCCCACAAGTGTGTGGAGAACTACGCACTTTGATTACCATGCTATAGATGCTGATTTGTTAAAACTAGATATACTAGGACACGATGATCCGACTGTACTTAGAAAACTTCAAGATTTATCAGGAATAGATGTTACTAAAATAGACTTAGGAGACAGAGATACGATGAAGATATTCTGCGGTCCTGAAGTTCTTGGAGTAGAAAAAGATAGATTAAGAGGACTTACAGATAAAAATGGAAGAAAATATTGCCCAACTGGAACACTCGGAATCCCTGAATTTGGTACATCGTTCTTACTTGGAATGTTAGAGGAAACTAAACCAACAACATTTGCAGAACTTATTAAAATATCTGGATTATCTCATGGTACTGATGTATGGTTAGGCAATGCAAGAGATTTGTGTACACCTGATGAGAATGGTGAAATTAAAGTTCCATTTAAAGATGTAATTGGGTGTCGTGATGATATTATGGTTAACTTAATTGCATGGGGAATGAAACCAGCGAAAGCCTTTAAAATAATGGAATTTGTCCGTAAAGGAAAAGCTAGTAAAGATCCTGCAACTTGGGAAGGTCATGTAGAAACAATGAGAGAAGCAGGAATCCCTGAATGGTATATTGAATCATGTAAAAAAATAAAATACATGTTCCCGAAAGCACACGCAACAGCGTATGTAACTAGTGCTTTTAGAATTGCCTGGTTTAAAGTTCATCATCCAATATATTATTATGCAGCATACTTTTCTATAAGGTGTGATCAATTTGATCCTTCGTCTATGATACTTGGAGAAAATGGTATTAGAAATAAAATAGATGAAATAGAAGAAAAAATTGCTAATAAAACTGCTAGTAAAAAAGAAATAGATACTTGTGGAGTTTTATATCTATGTTTAGAAATGTGTGCAAGAGGATTTTATTTCAAAAATATTGATATAGATAAATCAGATGCCAAAGACTTCGTAATAACTGAAGAAGGTAAAGGATTATACATCCCATTTAGAGCATTAGACGGACTTGGAGAAAGTGTTGCAGAAGCAATCGTTAATGAAAGAGAAAAATCTACATTTATAAGTATTGAAGACTTTCAAAAAAGATGTAGAGTATCACAAACATTAATTGATAAAATGAAAATAATGGGACTTTTTAATGATATGTCTGAAACGAATCAATTAAGTTTATTTTAATATTGTAATTTTATTAATTTTATGGTAATATGTATGTAGATGAAGGGAACTTCATATAATAAAAAAGAGACATTGATTGGTCTTCAATGTTTACTCTATTGTTTTGGTAAACACCGAATTTAATTTCGGTGTTTTAGTTTTATTTGCTTTTTATAGCAATAATAGTATATAAAATAACTATTAAGGCTAGAACTAATAGTTCCAACATAAACCTCCTGTAATAATATTTATGTGCATTAGAACCACCTCCTTATGTGTGAATTTAAGGAGTAAACACCGATATCAACATCTCTAAATTGATGATAACATACAATTAACAAAATGTATGTAATAGAATTGGAACATAATTTAATATTACTAATATTTAATAAAAAATATTGAAATTAACTTAATTTTATTATATACTTAATACATATATCAAAAGACATTGATCTATGAGGAGTAATTTAGTTAGTATTTTTATAGAGAGGAAGAATGGTGGGAACTTCTAAAAGAAAACTAAATGAAGGTTGCATAGTTAGTTTTATACGTAGCCTGCGTTAAAGGACAAAGTGATAGTGTTTACTATAAGTAAGGTGGTACCGCGATAATTCGTCCTTTATTGGAAGAATTATTTTTTTGTATAAACAATTGCTTTTGAGATATTTTTGAATAACAGGTGGTGGTTGGTAACATGAAAATATATCGTGGCTATAAATTTAGAATGTATCCAACAAAAAAACAGGAACAATTAATAAATAAAACAATAGGTAGTTGTAGATTCATTTATAATTATTTTCTAGATAAAAAAGTTAGTAATGCATATAGTGGAATAAAGTTAATTCCAGAACTTTTAGAAGAAAAAACATTTTTAAAAGAAGTAGATAGTTGTGCTCTTAGAAATAGTATATTTAATTTAGAAGATGCTTATAAAAGATATTATAAAAATTTAGGAGAATATCCTAAATTTAAGATAAAAGGGATACATAATAGTTATAAAACAAATAATATAAAAAGCACTTATAAAGGTAAAGATTATAATAGTATTAAATTAGATTTAATAAACAAAACTATAACTTTACCCAAACTAAAAGATGTTTCAATAAGAGGATACAGAACTAAAAAGGAATTTAATGGATTAATAAAAAGTGCAGTTATTAGAAAAGAAGGGGATAAATATTATGTAAGTGTATTAGTAGAAGAAAATATTATTATTCCACAATTTAATTCTAATAGTATAGTAGGAATAGATTTAGGAATAAAAAATTTTTTAGTAACATCACATAATGAAAAAATAAAAAATACTATTAAATTTAATGAAAAAAGATTAAGAGGTCTCCAAAGATGGCTATCTAGATGTAAATTAGGAAGTAAAAACAGATATAAAATAAAATTAAAAATACAAAAATTATTTATGAAGATAAAAAATGCTCGTAAGTTTTTACTACATACGATTACAAATAAATTGATTAAAGAAAATGATATTATTGCTGTTGAAAGTTTGGATGTAAAAGGTATGCAACAAAACCACTATATAGCTAAATCTTTAACTAAAAATCCTATTTCAGAAATAATTCGTGTACTAAATTACAAAGCAATTTGGTATAATAAACGATTAATTGAAATAGATAGATATTATCCAAGTAGTCAACTATGTAATGTATGTGATTATCAAAATAGAAAAGTTAAAGATTTAAGTGTTAGAAGTTGGCAGTGCCCTCAATGTGGGCATATACACGATAGAGATTTGAATGCAGCAATAAATATTATGTTAGAAGGATTAAAAAAATATATTAAAACTTATGAAAGAGAACTAATGACACTGTAAATTTTGACAAATTAATATAAATAGGGTAGCGACTATCCGAAACTGGTCTATGGAGGAATATAAATTCCTGTGAAGTAGAAAAAACTTACCGTGAGGTAAGTCAGTCAAAATTTATTTTGATTTTTGTTCATAGAAAGGGATAGAAGTATATGAAGTTAAAAAGTAGTAGAGTTATGAAAGTTTTTGAACAATATGTGAAAAAATATGATATGAATAATATTAATATAAAAACAAGATATTTTCATTCATTAAAAGTTATGGAAATATGTAGAGATATAGCTCTTGTAACAGGATTATTCAATGAAGAAGAAGTAATTGTTTGTGAATTAATTGGATTATTTCATGAAATAGCAAATTTTGATGAGATGCCAAGTTATAGATTGACTGATGAAACTGATAATGAAGATTATGCATTAAAATCTGCAAGAATGATGTTTGATAATAATATATTAAGAGATATTACTGATGATACTACTTATGATAATATAATAAAGTTGGCTATATTTGCTTATGATAAAAATGGATTGCCTAAAGGCATTGATGATAAAAGTGCAGCATTTTGTAATGTATTAAGAGATGCACATAAAATAGATAATTTTAGAATAATGTTAAATTATCCATACATAGATAGTAGAATTACTACTTATCCTAGTGGTATGGTATATGATAATTTTAAAAAGTTACGAGTCATAGAAAGAAAACTTACTGAAAATAATTCTGATGAAATTTTAGCAGTTTTATCAGATGCATTTGATTTAAATTATAGATATAGTTATGCACTTCTTAAAAATAATAATTATATATCTAAAATAATTGAATCATTAACATTTACAAATAAAGAAGTAGAAGGATTTTTCAAACAAATAGAGAAAGTATTAATAACTTATGTTGATAGAAAGATAGGATGATTAAAATGTTAGACAAAAAGTATAATCATAAACATGTAGAAAAAGGGAAGTATGAAGAGTGGTTAGAAAAAGGATACTTTAAAAGTGGAGATTTAAATAAGAAGCCTTTTTGTGTTGTTATACCTCCTCCTAATGTAACAGGTAAATTACACTTAGGTCATGCCTGGGATACGACTATTCAAGATATAATTACTAGATATAAAAGAATGGATGGATATGATGCGCTATGGCTTCCAGGAATGGATCATGCAGGAATTGCGACACAAGCTAAAGTAGATAAAAAATTAAAGAGTGAAGGAATTAATCCAAGAGAAATGGACCGTGAAGAGTGGCTAAAAGTAGCATGGTCTTGGAAAGAAGAATATGGAGATAATATTCATAAACAATGGGCTAAGTTAGGACTTGGACTTGATTATGATAAAGAAAGATTTACTTTAGATGAAGGATTATCAAAAGCTGTTAGAAAAGTTTTTGTAGATTTATATAATGAAGGACTTATTTATAGAGGAGAGCGAATTATAAATTGGGATCCGGAAGCTATGACAGCATTATCTAACGAAGAAGTTATTTATAAAGAAGTAAAAGGTGCTTTTTATCATATTAAATATATGTTAGAAGATAGTGATGAATATTTAGAAGTTGCTACAACTAGACCAGAAACTTTATTTGGAGATACAGCAGTAGCAGTTAATCCGAAAGATGAAAGATATAAAAATTATATAGGAAAGAATGTTATATTGCCAATAGTAAATAAGAAGATACCGGTAATTGGGGATTTTCATGCCGATATGGAATTTGGAACAGGTGTTGTTAAAATTACTCCTGCTCATGATCCTAATGACTTTGAAGTAGGAAATAGACATAATTTAGAGCGAATTTGTGTAATGAATCCTGATGCAACTATGAATGAGAACGCATTAGAATTTAATGGATTAGATAGATATGTAGCAAGAGAAAAAGTAGTAGAAAGATTAAAAGAAGATAACTTATTAATTAAAATTAAAGAAATTACTCATAATGTTGGATTTAGTGAAAGAACTGATGTTATGGTAGAACCTTATCTATCAAAACAATGGTTTGTTAAAATGCGTCCACTTGCAGATAGAGTATTAGAAATTCAAAAAACAAATAATAAAGTTAATTTTGTGCCAAAAAGATTTGAAAAAATATTACTTCACTGGATGGAAATTACTTATGACTGGTGTATTTCTAGGCAATTATGGTGGGGACACAGAATCCCTGCTTGGTATAAAGGTGATGAAGTATATGTAGGTATGGAAGCACCTAAAGAAGAAGGATGGGTACAAGATGAAGACGTACTTGACACTTGGTTTTCTAGTGCGTTATGGCCTTTCTCAACTTTAGGTTGGCCAGACAATATGGATAGTAGATATTTCCCTAATGATGTACTAGTAACAGGATATGACATTATTCCATTTTGGGTATGTAGAATGGTATTTCAATCATTACATTTTACTGATAATATTCCTTTTAAAGATTGTTTAATACATGGACTTATTCGTGATAAACAGGGAAGAAAAATGAGTAAAAGTTTGGGTAATGGAGTAGATCCAATGGATGTAATAGAAGAATATGGTGCAGATTCACTTAGATTTTTCTTAACAACAAATACTGCTCCGGGAATGGATCTTCGATATGATGAAGAAAAAGTAAAATCAACATGGAACTTTATTAATAAACTTTGGAATGCTTCAAGATTTGTTTTAATTAATATGGAAGACTTTAAGAAAGAAGATTATACTTTAGATAACTTGAATGATCAAGATAAATGGATATTAACTAAATTAAATGAGACAATAAAAGAAGTAAGAAAATCTATGGATAAGTATGACTTTAATATAGTAGGAAATACATTATATAGTTTTATATGGAATGATTTTTGTGATAAGTATATAGAACTATCTAAATTTAATCAAAATAATACTACTAAAAGTGTATTATTAAAAGTTCTTACTGATATATTAAAGATGATGCATCCGTTTATGCCATTTGTAACAGAAGAAATTTATAGTATGCTTCCAATAAAAGAAAGTGAATCTATAATGATTTCTAGTTATCCAGTTTATAATAAGAAAGAAATCTATAAAGAAGAAACAGAAAATATTGATAATATACTTGAATTTATCACAGCATTTAGAAATAAAAAAGCGGAGCTTAATGTTGGATCAGATTTCCAAGTTATAAGTTATATTCAAAATAAAGAAAATGAATCATTAATATTTAATATGCTTAAATTAAATGATAAAATTTGTGATGAAAATAAAGAAAATAATAGTGAAATTGTAGAATATAATGGCTTAAGAATAGATATTTTATATGATAATTCTAAAAATTTAGAAGAAGAAAAAGAGAATTTACTTAAAGAAAAAGAGAATTTATTAAACTCTATTTCAAGAAGAGAGAAATTACTTTCTAATGTTAATTATGTAAGTAAAGCTCCTGCTAATATTGTTGAAGCAGAAAGAAACAATTTACAAAAAGAAAAAGATCAATTAAAGATAGTAGAAAGTAAATTATCTAATATGTAAAATTATAAAGAAAAACTTGTGCGTGGGATTTTTATGAATAAAAAAATAAAATTGTTTTATTTAGTAGATATTTTAATTATTATTATTTGTTTAATAGGAATGTTTATAAATAATTTTGATAGTGGATATGGTCTAGCTGCTTTATCTTCGGTTGGATATTTCGTTGTATTTGGGATATTATTTATAGTAAGTATTTCGTTACTTTTTATAGTAACAATGATTAGATTAATTACAAAAATATCTAAGAAAAGCATTAGAAAGTAAATTGTTTTATATGTAAAATAAGACGACATTTATAATAAAATGTTGTCTTTTTATTATTAATATGTTATATTTTTGTTAAGTGATAAATTATGAAAAGAATTGTTAGCATAATACTTATTGTATTAACTTTAATATTAATTTATTTTTTAATTCCTAAGATAAAATTAGATAGTACAGAAGTTACTTTAAACTATAATGAAAAATATAGTGAAGGTAAAGTAAGTGCTAGAAATGTATTTAAAGATTACACTAAAGATGTAAAAGTATTAGGTAAAGTAGATACTAAAAAAGTAGGAAAATATAAAATTAATTATGTCCTTAATTATGGTATGTTAATCTTAAAGAGGACAAAAACAGTTAATGTTGTAGATAAAAAAGAACCTGTTATTACTTTGGAAGGAAATATTGATATTACTTTGTGTCCTGGTTGTAAATATGAAGAAGAAGGATTTAGTGCAACTGATGAATATGATGGCGATTTAACTGATAAAGTAGTTAAAGAACAATTAAAAGATAAAATAGTATACACAGTAGAAGATAGTTCAAAGAATAAAGTATCAGTAGAAAGAAAAATTAAAGAAGAAGATAAAGAAGCACCAGTAATAACTTTAAATGGATATGAAAATGTAACTATATACAAAGGTAATGTGTATGTTGAAGAAGGTGCTAGTGCCACTGATAATTGTGATGGTGATATTACTTCTTTAATAGAAACAAGTGGATCTGTTGATAATACTAAAGTTGGTGTATATGAAATAACTTATACAGTTAATGATAAAAGTGGTAATACTACTAGTGTAAAAAGAAAAGTAAGTGTAATATATCCCCCAAGTGGAGGAGGTAACGGATATATATATTTAACATTTGATGATGGACCTAGTAATCTTACATTAGATATTTTAGATATACTAAAAGAAGAAGGTGTTAAAGCTACTTTCTTTGTAACAGGACAGTCTGATTCTACTAATTATATAATAAAAAGAGCCTATGATGAAGGTCATACAATAGCGTTGCATACTTATTCACATGATTATAGTTATGTTTATAGTTCAGTAGATAATTATTTTGCTGATTTAAATAGAATAAGTAATAAAGTAGAAAATATTATTGGTAAAAAAACTAACATTATAAGATTTCCTGGGGGAAGTTCTAATACTGTTAGTAGAAATTATAGTATTGGTATAATGACTCGTTTGACTGGTGAAGTATTAAATAACGGATATAGATATTTTGATTGGAATGTAGATGCAGATGATGCTGGAGGAGCCTATTCTGATTCTAATAGGATATATTTAAATGTGGTTAATAATCTTAGTCATTATAAAACAAATGTTGTTCTTATGCATGATTCTTATGGACATACTGCTACTAGAGATGCTCTTAGAAATATAATACAATATGGAAAAAGAAATGGATATAAGTTTACCAGTATTGATGACAGTACACCAACAGTAGTACATGGAGTTAATAATTAATTTGTAAAAAATTATAATTTTTGTAAATTGATGAATAAAAAATTAAATATTGATTTGAAAAAAGTAAAGTAACACAATAAAATTTGCAGAAATAATTTTAATATAAAGTATGACATATAAATTACAATCATAAGAATAAAAAATAGTAGTTTGTCGAAATGGAGAATTAATTATGAAAAAAATATTAATTATTTTATTGTGTATCTTTATAGTTTTAGGACTAGTGGGATGCAAAAAATCTAATGAGGTATTAGGAGATGAACCATTAACTAACCATGCAGAACCTATTTTAACTATCAAATCAGGAAATAAATCTTGTGTATATGTTCAACTAGTGTTGTATGAAGATGGTAAATATGAATTGTTTACAGAATATGAAGCTTGTAGATCATTGGAGATTTGTAATTTGGCTTTAAAATATACAAAATCTATTAAAGGAATATACAATTATGACATAAAAAAAATAATAGAAAATAGTGTTGATGCAAGCGATAAAACATATTCAATGGATAATTTGCCTGAATATGAAATGAGTGTAGGAAATTCTTATGTTGAAGAAGGATATAGTTATAAATATGTTGTTGAAAAGGGGCAAACAAATAAATATCTTGATGAATTTTTAAAAGAAATGGATATAAATCTAAAAGTTTGCGCCAGTCCATATTATATTGATTAAAAAATATTATAATTTGGTGACAAGATAAAAAATAAATTCAGATAATTAAATTTAAGTGTATTTTCAGATAATGATAAAATGTTTAATATTATAAGAAACTTGAATTAAAAAAAGTTGTACAAAATAAAAAATAGATAAGTAGTAAATAAAAAACATATACTTAATTAGGTGAACTATATGAAATATAAGATTCTAATTATAGTTATGTTTTTTATTTGTGTATTTACTTTATCGAAAGTGCATGCTGAAGTAAATGGTTTAACGCTTTTAGGTAAAGTAATATATTTAGATGCTGGACATGGAGGAAAAGATTCGGGAGCTGTTTCTAATCAATTTTTAGAAAAAGATATGAATTTAATTTTAGTAAAAAAATTAGAACAAAAATTAGGAAGTAAAGGCGCTATCGTATATCTAACTAGAGATGGTGATTATGATTTGGCCCCTAAAAACTATGCTGTTAGAAAAAGACCTGATTTAACTAAAAGAGCACAATTAATAAATAATGCTAAAAGCGATATGTATATATCAATTCATTTAAATTCGGATACTAATCCTGCATGGAAAGGATTACAAATATTTTATACTACTAAAAATAAAGAAAATGAAGAAATTGCAAAAGTTATGTATGATACACTAAAAAATAACATATCTAATATAAAAGAGAATAAAAAAGATAATAGTTATTTTATGTATAAACAAATAACAAGACCAGGAATATTAATTGAAGCAGGATTTATTTCTAATCCTAACGACAACTATTTATTAAGACAAGAATCATATCAAGATAAATTAACTGATTTAATAGCAAAAGGAGTAGAAAACTATTTTAATAAATAAAAAAGAAAGATTAGTTTAAATCTTTCCTAAAAATACAAGTATCTATTATTTTATAGTTTTCTTTTTTGTATAGGGCATGAGCTTCAGATCTAGTTTTATTAGAAGTTAAATTAATATAAGAACAGTTATTATCTTTACAAATTGCTTCAGCACTATTTAAAAGTAATTTTCCAATTCCCATATGCCTAAACTTATCATCTACACATAAATTATTAATAATAGCATATTTATTGTTTTGAATAGTATTTTCTATAAAATCTATCTCCAACATTCCTATTATAGTATCCTCTATTTCTGCTACTATAATAATATTGTCTTTGGGATTATTAAAATCGTGATAAACAATATTTTTATTAAAACATTTGTTAAATAAATCAATTATAGTAGTATGATCACTAGCAATAGTTCTTCTAATTGTAACTTTCATTAAATATTACCTCCTTAAAATTCAAAATATTGCATTTCTTTATCATCATTACAATCTTTTCCTGTTATGTATGATGCATTATCAAAATATTTGTTAATGATTCTGTTATTTATTTTTTTATTATCAATCATTTTTATTATGTCATTAATGCAATTAACACATCTATTTAATGCTATCATATATAATTCAATAAATGAATAATTATAAATTTCATTAATGTCACAAGGATGATTCCATTCTTTCTTGTCTAAATTTAAATAATGAATTTTTTTGTCGTAATCTACATTAAAGGATAATTCTTCTTTTTTTACAAATTTATTAGGTTGTATATAATCAATAAATTTATAAATATTTTTTTTAATACCAGTTTTATCATAATTAAATAATTTATTAAAAACATACATATCTTTAAGTGATTTTATATAAATTGATGATGCATTATCAATGTCATATGTTTCTTTCATAATATCATCAATCATTTTAGATAATTCAATACTTAGTTTATTTGCATTAAATATATCGTTATAAAATTTATAATTTTTAGGTATAATTTTTTCACGATTATAAATCATATAAATGTCTATATAATATTCCATTTCTTCATGTAAACCATTATATTTATATGTAGATTTATCATTTTTATTAAAAATACCTGTTTTATAAATTATGAAAGGATGTATTGTCTTGTCAAGAAAATAATGACAAATAGATCCGTATAAATATGAAATAATATCTTTATCATTTTCTAAATTATTATTAATAATATAATTAATCATATTGACAAAATAATTTTTTGTTTTAGTAGTATGATTAATTTTTTGAATATTAGAAATTTTTTTATTTTTTTTACCTATAAATAAATTATAAAACATATAGGGATCAGTACCTAAAGAATATGTTTTTAGTTTATTGACATTGCCTTCAATTTTGTTTTTAGATTTATTATTTAATTTATTATAAACATCTACTGCAAAATATGAATGTGTCACTGAACTTGGCATTTTTATCATCCCTTATATTAATGATTATATCACAATTTACCATAATTATAACAAAAAATTTATATCTTTTTTTAATGATTTATGCTATAATGTGATAGTAGGTGGTAACATGGAAAAGATGTTTAAAACCCTTGAAGAACAAATTGAAATATTAAAGGGAAAAGGATTGATTGTAGAAGATAATGAAGAAACAAAAGAAATTCTTCTTAGAGAGAATTATTTTTTTATAAATGGATATAGACATTTGCTTATGAATTCAATTAGTGATAAAACTTTTGTAACGGGAGCTACTTTTAGAGAATTATATTCAATATTCTTATTTGATAGGTATTTTAGAAATATAATATTTAAAAATTTATTAATAATAGAGAATAATTTAAAATCTATAGTCTCTTATCAATTATCTAAAAAATATGGTTATCGTGAAAAAGAATACTTAAACGTAAAGAACTTTACAAATGATCATAGTAAACAAAAAAAAGCAAAAGATTTAGTAGATAAGATGAAAAGACAAATTAGAGTAAATTGTGCTAATCATAATGCTACTATGCATTATGTAAATAATTATGGATATATACCTTTATGGATATTAGTTAAAGTATTATCTTTTGGTATAGTGTGTGAACTTTATACAATATTAAAACAAGAAGATAAAGTATCAATTGCGGATATATTTGGAACTAGCACTTATAATATGGAAGATTTTTTACCAATACTTGCTAATTATCGTAATCTATGTGCACATGAAGATATAGTATATGAACATAGAACAGAAAGATATATTTCTAATAATAAATATCATGAATTGTTAGGGATACCGATGATGGATGGTGAATATATTTATGGTAAGAATGATGTTTTTGCATTAATTATCATTTTAAAGCATTTACTTAAAGAAAATGAGTTTCATGATATGATGCGTGAAATAGAGTATGAAATAGAAAAATTAGATGGAAGAATAGATTCTATACCAATAGAAAAAATTTTGGATAGGATGGGGTTCCCTGTAAATTACATGGAAATATTAGATTTATAGAAAGAGGTTAGTGATGGAAAATAATAAAAAACAAACAAATAATAGTAATGTAGTGATACTAGTAGTAGCAATATTGTTATCATTTATAAGTGGTACATTAGGATCATATTTAGTAATTACAAATGTACCTAGTGTATCTAAAAGTATTGTCGAAAATGTTACTAAATTAGATTATACAGAAAATTCAATTGCCGATTCTGTAGAAAAAGCTTATGATGCAGTAGTAGTGGTTGTTTCCTATAGCAAGGGAACTAAAATATCAACTGGAACAGGATTTGTATATAAGAAAAATGATGATAAAGCATTTATAATGACAAATAATCATGTAGTAGAAGGTGCTGATGAAGTAAAAATTATAAGAAGTGATAATGAAATTATTAATGCCAATGTCCTTGGTGGAGAAACTTATTCTGATATTGCTGTATTAAGTATAGGAGCAAATGATGCGTTAAGTGTTATTGATATTGGAGATAGTTCTGAAATAAGATTAGGAGATACTGTATTTACAATTGGTTCCCCATTAGGAGAAGCTTATAGTGGTACTGTAACTAAAGGAATATTATCAGGTAAAGATAGAATGGTAGAAGTAAGTTTTTCTGGAAATACTAGTGATTATTATATGAAAGTATTACAAACAGATGCTGCAATTAATCCAGGAAATAGTGGTGGACCACTTCTTAATTTAAATGGAGAAGTAATTGGTATAAATTCTTTAAAATTAGTTGAAGATGAAATCGAAGGAATGGGCTTTGCTATCCCAATTGAAGATGCTTTATTATATGCAAATACATTAGAACAAGGTGGAGCAATAGAAAGACCTTATATTGGAATTAGTATGTTAGATGTAACAGATAGTTATTATTTATGGCAAGCAGGAATATCAGTTCCTGATGGTATAAATACTGGTGTTGCAATAGTAGAAGTAGTAGAAGGTTCTCCGGCTTCTAAAAGTGGATTACAAAAAGGTGATATTATTGTTAAATTAGGAGATGAAAGTATTGATTCATTAGCAGAATTTCGTTATGAATTATATAAACATTCTCCAGGTGAACAAATAGAAATTACATTTAATAGAAATGGAAAAGAACAAAAAACTAAAATAACTTTAAGTAAAAATTCTTAAGAAAACTAGAAAAAAATAAAAATTAGCAATTAATATTGACAATTGCTAAAAAAGTGCTATAATTATAATTGTGAAAGGAAAGTGATTATATATGGATTTAATACCAAGAAATTTTAGTTTAGATGATATATTTGATAATTTCTTAACAGATAAGAGTTATTCAAATATGAAATGTGATATCTATGAAAAAGGTGGCGATTATCATATTGAAATGGACATTCCTGGATTTGATAAAAAAGATATTTCTATTGAAACTAAGGATGGTTATTTAATTGTAACCGCTGAAAAAAATAATGAAACTGATGAAGAAGACAAGAATAAAAAATATATTTGTCATGAAAGAACATATGGTAAATATCAAAGATCATTTTATATTGGAGACATAGATACCGATAAAATAGAAGCTGAATTTACTAATGGTATGTTAAAAGTTACTGTTCCAAAACAAGAAAAAACAGTAAATAAAAAAATGATTGAAATTAAGTAATAACAAGTAGGCTATTTTTAAATAGTCTATTTTTTGTTAAATAATCTTTTTTTCTTTTCTTTTTAATGGTATAATTATAATACTAGGGAGAGTGTGATATGAAAGAAATATTAACAAAAGAAGAATTAAAAAAGATAGATGCATATTTTAGAGCGTGTAATTATTTATCGGTTGGTCAACTTTATTTGATGAATAATCCTCTTTTAAAAAGGCCATTAAAAATGAGTGATGTAAAGCCAAATGTTGTAGGTCATTGGGGAACAGCACCAGGTCAAAATTTTGTATATACTCATTTAAATAGAATAATAAAAAAATATGATTTAAATATGATTTATATATCAGGGCCAGGTCATGGAGGACAAGCAGTAGTATCTAATGTTTATTTAGAAGGAACTTATAGTGAAGTTTATCCCAATATTACAGAAGATGAAGAAGGACTAAAAAAATTATTTAAACAGTTTAGTTTTCCGGGAGGAATATCATCTCATGCTGCTCCAGAAACACCAGGTTCTATTAATGAAGGAGGAGAGTTAGGATATAGTTTGGCTCATGCTTTTGGAGCTGTTTTAGATAATCCAGATTTAATTGCAGCTTGTGTTATTGGAGACGGAGAAGCAGAGACAGGTCCGCTTGCTACAAGTTGGCACTATAATAAATTTTTAAACCCTAAGACTGATGGAGTAGTATTACCAATATTACATTTAAACGGATATAAAATAGCAAATCCAACAATATTTGCAAGAATTAGTGATGAAGAATTAGATAATTTCTTTAAAGGTTGTGGTTATACTCCTTATTATGTTGAAGGAGATGCTCCAATGTATATGCATAGAAGAATGGCTCTTGTATTAGAACAAGTAGTATCTAAAATAAAGAAAATTAAGAAAAATGCATTAAATGGAGATACATCTAGACCAATGTGGCCTATAATTATTTTAAAAACTCCAAAAGGATGGACAGGACCAAAAGAAGTAGATGGAAAAGAAATAGAAAATACTTTTAGATCTCATCAAGTTCCAATAATAGTTAATAAAGATAATCCTAAAAATTTGAAGTTACTTGAAAAATGGTTAAAAAGTTATCGACCTGAAGAATTGTTTGATGAAAATGGAACTTTAAAACAAGAGTTAAAAGAACTTGCACCAGTTGGTAATCGACGAATGGGTTCTAATCCAAATGCAAATGGTGGTAAGTTATTAAAAGATTTAAGAACACCAGATTTTAGGGATTATGAAGTTAAAGTAACAGTTCCTGGTTCTACTATGGCTCAAGATATGGTTGAAGCAGGAAAATATTTAAGAGATGTAATTAAATTAAATAAAGAAAATCATAATTTTAGAATATTTGGACCTGATGAGACTATGTCAAATAGACTTAGTGCTGTATTTGAAAAAACTAATAGGAAATGGAACGCTAATTACAAAAATAATGATGAATTTTTAAAACAAGATGGTATGGTAATAGATTCAATGTTATCAGAACATATGTGTCAAGGATGGCTAGAAGGATATTTACTTACAGGAAGACATGGATTATTTAATAGTTATGAAGCATTCATTAGAATAGTAGATTCAATGGTAAGTCAACATGCTAAATGGTTAAAAGTAACTAGTGAACTTCCATGGAGAAGAAATATTGCTTCCCTTAATTATTTATTATCATCACATATATGGCAACAAGATCATAATGGATATACTCATCAAGATCCAGGATTTTTAAATCATATGGTAACTAAAAAAGCTGATGTTGTAAGAATGTATTTACCACCGGATGCTAACTGTTTACTTTCTTGTGTAGACCATTGTATTAAAACTAAGAATTATATAAATGTAATTGTAGCATCTAAACATCCAAGACCACAATGGTTAACTATGGAACAAGCAATAAAACACTGTACAAGTGGAGTTAGTATTTGGTCATGGGCTAGTAATGATAATGATTCAGAACCTGATTTAGTAATGGCTTGTTGTGGAGATACTCCAACATTAGAAACATTAGCGGCCGTTTCAATTTTAAGAAATCATTTTAAAGATTTAAAAATAAGAGTAGTAAATGTTGTAGATTTAATGCGACTTCAATCAGATACTGAACATCCTCATGGATTATCTGATTATGATTATGATGCAATATTTACTAAAGATAAACCAATAATATTTGCATTCCATGGATACCCTAATTTAATTCATGAATTGACTTACAGAAGAACTAACAAAAACTTACACGTTCACGGATACAAAGAAGAAGGAACTATTACAACACCATTTGACATGAGAGTACAAAATGAACTTGACAGATTCCATTTAGTAATGTCAGCATTAAAGCATACTGAAAAACTTCAAAAAGTATCAGCTAATTTACTTCAAATATGTAAAGATAAGTTAGTAGAACATAAAGAATATATAAAAGAATATGGTGATGATTTACCAGAAATTAAATCATGGACTTGGGAAAAAGCAATGCTTAAAAATAAAAAATAATGTATATAATCTATAATAATAAGAAGATAAAATGTATATCGACACAATTAGACACTTTTTTAAGATACAAAAGATGTAAAATAGATTATGGAGTGATAATTCCTAATACTAATAGGTTTAGTACCATTTTATCTTCTCAAAACATAGATATTATAATATTAAATAATAAACAAGAAATAGTAGCATTTAAATATAATATGTTTCCTAATACTATTTTTGAAGATAAAGACGGAGATATTGCTGTAGTATTACCCCCGGGTACTTTTAATGATTTAAAAATTGGGAATAAATTAACAATTGAAGATACTTAGGTATCTTTTTATGTAAGGAGGGAAACTTTGAAAGATTGGCATTCTTATAGTATAGATAAAATATATGAAATATTAAAGACTGGAAGTGAAGGACTTAATAATAACGAAGTTAATAAAAGATTAAATAAATATGGGAAGAATGAACTTCCTAGTAAGAAGAAAGAAAGTATAGTAGTAAAATTTTTTAAACAATTATTAAATCCCATAGTAATGCTACTTGCAAGTACTGTTATCATATCTTTATTTATTGGAGAGTTAGTGGATGCAATAGCTATATTATCAATAATATTATTAGATTTAACTTTAGGTACTTATCAAGAATATAAAGCAGAAAAAAATGCGGAAGCACTTTCGAAAATGATAGTAGACACAGTAAAAGTTTTAAGAAATAATAAAAAAATAGAAGTTACTTCATCAGATATAGTAGTAGGAGATATTATTTATTTAGAATCAGGTGATAAGATAAGTGCGGATGCTAGAATAATAGAATGTGATAATCTTCAAGTAGATGAATCTCTTTTAACTGGAGAAAGTGCTGGTGCTAATAAATTTACAGATGTATTAGACAGTGAAGTATTACTTGCAGATAGGGATAATATGTTGTATGCTGGTACTAATGTTATAACTGGAAGAGCTATCGCGGTAGTAGTAGCAACAGGAATTAATACAGAAATAGGTAAAATTGCTGATACAGTTAACAGTAAAAAAGATACAAAGTCCCCTCTTACTATCAGAATAGAAAGATTTTCAAAACAAATAAGTATATTAGTAATAATTAATGCTATTGTAATAATAACAATTCTTTTATCTAAAGGAATACCAGGAAGTGAAATATTTTTATCAGTAGTAGCTTTATCAGTATCTACAATGCCCGAAGGATTACCTCTTGCTGTAACAGTAGCTTTATCAGTTGCATCAAGCAAAATGGCAAAGCAAAATGTTATAGTAAAAAAACTAAATTCCGTAGAAACTTTAGGTAGTTGTACAGTAATTGCTACCGATAAAACAGGCACTCTTACTGTAAATGAACAAACTGCTAAAAAAGTATTATTACCAGATAATTCTATATATGAAATAGAAGGAACTGGTTATAGTGATAAAGGTAATATAATTACTAATGATGATATCTATAAATTAAAATATATTAGTAAACTTGGAATTATAAATAATGAAGGAACAATAGAGAAGAAAAATAAAAAAATTATTCCTATTGGGGACTCAATTGATGTAGCATTTTTAATTTTAGGAATGAAAACTAATGTAAATAAGGATGATATTGAGATAATTGATGTAATTCATTATGAATCAGAGAAAAAATATTCAGCAGTATTTTATAAATATGAAGATAAAATTCATTGTACTGTAAAAGGTTCTATTGAAAAAGTAATAGATTTTTCTAATAATATGATGGTAAATAATAAGAAAGAACCAATTGATAGTGATTTCTTAATTAAACAAAATGAAAATTTAGCCAAAGAAGGATATCGTGTAATTGCCCTAGCGGATGGTATTATAAAAACAAAGAAAGAAAGTTACACCGAAGAAGATATAAAAGAATTAAATTTTTATGGTTTAGTTGGATTTATTGATCCAATTAGAGAAGAAGCAAAAGTATCTGTAAATGAGTGTAAAACAGCAGGAATAAAAGTTATTATGGTAACAGGAGATCATCCTTTAACAGCCTTTGCAATAGGAAAAGAATTAGGAATAGTTACTGATTATAGTGAAGTTGCGACAGGATTAGAAGTAAGTAAACATTTTAAATTAGGTCAAAAAGAATTTGATAATTTTATAAAAAATAAAAAAATATTTACAAGAGTAACTCCAATGGATAAATTAGAAATAGTGGAATCATTAAAGAGAAATGGAGAGTTTGTAGCAGTTACTGGAGATGGAGTAAATGATGCTCCTGCAATTAAAAGTGGAAATATAGGGATTGCTATGGGAAGTGGAACTGATGTAAGTAAAGAGACTGCTACAATGATAATAACAGATGATAACTTTAAATCAATAGTAACAGGAATTAAAGAAGGAAGAACGGCTTATAGCAATATTAGAAAAGTAGCATATATGTTATTATCTTGTGGTTTTGCGGAAGTATTCTTCTTCATAATGTCAATTGTATTAGACCTACCAATGCCACTTGTTGCAATTCAACTTTTATGGCTAAATATTGTCACTGATGGACTTCAAGATTTTTCATTATCATTTGAAAAAAGTGAAAAAAATATTATGAAAGAAAAACCAAGGAATCCTAAAGAATCAATATTTGATAAAGACTTATTAATAGAAGTATTATTATCAGGATTAACAATTGGTATAATAGTATTTTCTGTATGGTATTTCTTATTAACAAAATTAAATATGGAAGTATCACTTGCAAGAGGATACATAATGGTTCTTATGGTATTTATGCAAAATATTCATGTATTTAATTGTCGTAGTGAAAAACAATCAGCATTTAAAATGTCAATTAAAGATAATCCATTAATTGTATTTAGTATAGTAGTGGCAATTATACTTCAAATAATAATTATGGAAGTACCTATATTAAGTCACTTTTTACAAACAAGTACTGTACCTATAACTGATATGTTGATATTATTAATGATTTCTAGTATAATTTTATTTGTAATGGAATTATATAAGATGATTAGATATAGAAATTAACGGAGGATGTATGGCAGAAGTAATAGATTTTAGTAAACATAGAGAATATAGTAAATCACAAAAAGACGATATACGAAAACTTAAAAATTACGTTGATAGTATATATAAAGATTATTATGATTTAAGTGATAACGATAAGATATTAAAAAAAGAATTTGATAAGATATATTTGAAAATTATGAACAATAATTGGATAAGTGAAAAGAATTTAGCTAAATTTTTAAAAGATATTCAGTATTTTTTAGATAATTTGGTTATGTTTGATGAGAATTTATATGATATGTATCCGATTATTATATATACGGTATTAGTAGATACTTTAAAATTAAAATATTTAGATTTAGATATAGAGGTCAAAGATGCTATTATGAGAAGTGTCTATAATTCTGGAATAAGTTATTCTTTTTATAAAAAAGCAGGACAAATCATATTAAATGAAGAGGTAATTACTAGAATAGAAAAATTAATTAAAAAGGATATTAATAATTTTAGGACATTAGAAACAATATTATGTGATGCTGATTATTCATTTAGTAAAAATCCTAATATAAGTGATACGCTTGGTTATTTAGATGCACTTGAAGGGGATAATAGACTGGATTTAATACATGGTTTTACAATTGATGATGTCTATGATATGTGTAGTGAAAATATAGAAATTCTTACAGAATTTAGTAATTTGTTGTTTTCAGAAAGTGATTTTGCTCGATTGAAGAAAATAAGAAAAATGAAAAATTGTGATAATAAAACTAAAGAAGAATTTTTAAAATGTGTGACATTAATTAATAATAGTAACAATATAAATTTATTAGAAAAAATTAGGAGAATTTTATATATTGCTGATGCATTAGTTATTGATGGTAGCAAAATAATAGAAGTTGATTTTAAGAAAAGGTAATATATTTATCTTTTTTTATATATAGAAGTGGTATTTTATGAATAAAGAATTTGATAAATTAATAAATGATATTAAAAAGTGTAAAATATGCCAAAATAGATTTGGTTTTGAACCACATCCAGTAATATTAGGTAATATTAATTCTAAAATAGTACAAATTAGTCAAGCTCCATCTGCAACTGTACATAATACATTAAAACCATTTACGGACATGAGTGGTAAAAGATTAAAGTATGATTGGTATCAAATAGACGATAATACTTTTTATAATCCTGATAATTTTTATATAGCAGCATTATCACATTGTTATCCAGGCAAAGATAAGAACGGTAATGATAGAATGCCACCTAAAATATGTTATGAAAATTGGGTAAAAAAAGAGTTGGAATATATAAATAATAAAATATATATTTTAATTGGAGCAAAAGCTGCTAAAGTATTTTTCCCTGAAGCTAATTTTAATGATTTAATTTTTAAAAATAATTATATTAATGGTAAACTTACTTTAGTATTACCTCATCCATCTCCTTTAAATATAAAATGGTTTAAAGACCATCCAGAATTTATAAATAGTAGAATAATAGAAATTAGAAAAATTATAAACAATGTCTTAAACAAATAAAAATAAGTAGTTAATTTATAAAGAAATTATTGACAAATGAATTGGTTTATTGTAACATTTTACTTACTTGTATTAGTAGGTGATAAAAATGACAAAAAGTGAATTTGAGGATTTTAAGAAAAATTTATTAGAATCAGGTAGTGTAAAACAAACAGGTCTATTTGTTTTTGATGCATTAAATAATTTTCAACTTGATGATGATAATAAATTTTTAATTGATAGTATATTAGAATTATATTTAGATTATATTAAATCATTAGATTTTTTGTTGGAATATAAATTTCCTTTTTTAAAGTCATTAAAAGATGAAGAAATAAAAAGAAACCAAGTATTAGAATCTGTAAGTCCATTTTTGGTACAAGTTTTTATGAATTCTAATCATAAGTCAGCAACTAATTTTGCAATAAAACATAAAAAGGAAAATAAAGATTGTTCTGTAAAACAATTATGTCAATATCATAAAATATTATTAAATGGTTTATCTCCATCTATTGAAGAAACCGGTCAATATAGAAATGGAAATGATACTATAGTGGGAGAATGTTTTTATTCAAATGATGGAAATCTAGTATCCATAAATAGTGTTTCTTATATTCCAATAGATTATAGAAATATAAAAATAGCCTTAGAATTAATTTTAAATTTATATAATGATAAAACTTTGTTAGACAAAAAGGATATATTTGTAAATCCTATTCTTATTCATGGATTATTATCTTCTTTGCAATGTTTTAGAGATGGAAATTCAAGATTAGCTAGAGTATTAGAGCATGTTAGATTATGGGAATTAACTAATAAAATGTTATCTATAGATTCTTTAGAATTACCAGTTTTATATAGTTCTGATGGAATAATTCGTTTAAATAAACAAAATGAATATAGAAAACATATAAAAGAATTTGCAATTAATCCTAGTAATGTCACTTTTAATGAATGGATTAAATTTAATATGTTTATATTTGAAAAACAAATATATTATAATCAAGATAGAATAAATGATTCTATGTTAGTTTTAAAGAAATACAAAAAATAAAGTTGTATTTTTTTTATAATAATATGACAAAATTAGTTAAATAACATAAATTATTATAGAGGTGATTAACTTGGATTATGAAAGAAAATTAACTGGAGTTGTAATAGATCCAGGACATGGGGGATACTGAAAAATCCAAAAACAAGGAAATGGCTATAAGTCTAATAAATACGGCGATTTAAGGTACTCATAAATAAGTACTTTTTATGTTATATTTTGGCAATTTACTGGAAATGTGTGCTAAAATATATATGAGGTGGTTACTTTGAAATATAATAAATTTATAATTAAAAATTATAGAGCTATTGAGGGACCTATGGAAATAGATATTAAAAAAAATAAATTAGTTCCTCTTATTGGTGCAAACGAATCAGGTAAAACAACTATATTACAAGCAATTTTTGCATTTGATTATGCCAATGATAAAGAATATGAAGGAAGACATTTAAAAGAATTAAGGAATTTTTACAATCCACAAAGTAAAGAAACTGCTACTATTGAAGCGGAAATTTCTGTAAAAAAAACTGATTTTTTGAATTGTATTTCAGATGAAGAAATGAGAAAAAAGTATAGTGATATTCCAAATTTTTCAGAAATAACAATTTCTAGAAATTTAGATACAAAAGAATATAGTGTATCAGTGATAGATGATTTAAATGATGGAAAAATAATTGGAAAAGAAATTGTTAGTAGATTACCGTATATTATTTATAATGATGATTTTATTGAAAGACCTAAAAATGAAATACAAATACCAGAAAATCCTGATGAACTATATGGATGGCTTGGTATATATGAAAGGGCATTTAACAAAATTGATTCTTCAATTTTTGATATTATAAAAGAACCTGAAGAAAATATAAAACTAGGTATATTAAGTGATGTTGAATCAGAAATCAATAAAACATTAATAAAAGAGTGGGGAAAAATATCTTTGGACGATGGAGGATGTTTAAGTATTAAGTTAAAAATAGAAAATAATAATACTCTTAAAATTCAAATTGTTGAAAAAAAAGGTGAAAAAGATAGATTCTTTAAGATTGAAGAAAGAAGCAAAGGCTTTTTATGGTTTTTTAACTTTGTTATGAAAATTAAATATAACCCTAAATCTACTGGTTCCAATAACGATATTATTTATCTACTTGATGAGCCAGGTTCATATCTTCATTCGGTTGCACAGGAGCGCCTTTGCCATATGATAAAAAATATTTCTAATAGAGATGGAAAAGTAATTTATTGTACACATACACATCATTTATTAGATCCAAAATATATTCCTACTAAATATATTTATATTGTACAAAAAGATAAAAGTAAGAAAAATATTGAATTAAGTAAAATTACTAATGTAAAAACTGATGTTAAAAAAATGAGTGAATTACAACCTGTTTATGAGGCATTGGGCGTATCTGATTGGGATTTCTTTACTCAAAAGCAAAAAATAATATTGGTGGAAGGTATTCATGATAAATATGCATTAGAAATTTTCTTAAAAGGAAAAATAGATGATTATATAATTATGCCTTGTGTTAATGCTGAAAGTATTTATAATAATATTTCTAGGATGATAGCTTATAATAAAAAATATATTGCACTATGGGATAATGATGAAGAGGGAATTTCTTATTATCAAAAGGCGATTAAATCATTTGGAAAATTAGAAAGTAATAAACTAATGGTTTTGCCAAATAAAAGTAAAAAACGAAAAGTAAGAATGGAAGAAATGTTTGAAAAAAATGATTTATCTAATATAGCTGTATATTTAGAAATGCCCGAAAATTCTTCTTACTCAAATATAATGACAGCTATTATTTGTAGTGATGATGAAACTATAGTTAATTGCAAAAATATGATTTCTGGTAAATCAAAAGAAAATTTTGAAGAGTTATATAATATGATTAGTTCAGTATATGGTTTAAAAAAGCCCAAGCAAGAAAAAGAATTGCAATTTGTATAAAAGGTATGTAACTAAAACATACTTTTTTTATGTGATAATTGGAGGTGAAAAAATATATGAATTTAAATTATGCAATATTTAGAAGTGAACCTATTTATACCTTACAAGATTTAGCACAAATAGGATCACATAATAAAAGGGAGAAGAAAGCATATAATTCTAACCCTAATATAAAAATAAAACTAACAAAGAATAATATAGAATTAGTGCCCTTAACAGAAAAATATGTTAAGGGTTTTTATAATTTGACTAAAGAATACAAAAAAGAACATGATGAAAGAATGAAAACAGAACGAGAAGATAGAAAAAAGACATTTAATCAAATGTTAAATAAATCAAAAAATGTAGTAGCTGATGAACTATTATTTACTGCTACGCATAAGTTTTTTGACAATATGACAAGAGATGATATTAAAAATTGGGCAGATACTTGTATGGAGTTCGTATATGAAGATTTAGGATATACAAAAGAACAAGTACTACATGCAACTGTTCATTTAGATGAAGAGACACCTCATCTTCATTGTGTTGTTGTACCACTTGTCAAAAAGTATGATAAAAGAACAAATTCTGAAAGGTTTACTATATCAAAAAAACAATATATTAAAGATAAAGTTCATTTATCAGAATTACAAGATAAGTATTATAAAAGACTAGCTGATAAGGGTTATGATTTGGAACGAGGAATTAAAGGTAGTAATGCACAACATCAAAATGTAAAAGAATTAAAGAAAACTACAAAGTATTATGAGAATAAAGTAGGTGCTTTAGATAAAAAATTAGACAATGCTATAAATAATTTTGAATCTAAAATGCAAACAACTAAAAATATTTTGTTTGATAAAGAATATGTAAAAGTTAAAAAGGATACTTTTGATTCTATGAACAAGGTTATTACAGAATCTAAAAAAATTATGGAATTTCAACCTAAATTAGATGATTTATTTGCTGAAGTTAATGAATTTACTAAAAGCCATAAATCATTAGAAACAGAAAATAAAAAACTTCAAAAAGAAGTTAAATCACTTATTACAAAGAATAAAAGTTTATCAGATGAAAATAACAAACTAAAAAACTATATAGATACTATTCTAATGGTAATCAAAAATTTTTTTAGGAAAGTTTTACAATATGGAAATGAAATTATAAAAGCAGAAACTGTTTTTGAAATAAAAAAATGTTATGATAATAACCAATTTGATATGGAAGATGTATTTAAAATATCTAAAGGTACTTCAAAAGAAGATGAAATATTTGATTATGCAAATATTCCTGATTATTTGAAGTCTAGCAAAAAGAATTACGATCATAGGAAAAAGAAAGATAATGATTTATCTAGATAATTAATAAGAGTTAACATATTTTGTTAACTCTCATCTTTACTATCAATAGGTCTAAATAATTCTCTTATATCTATGTTTAGAACTTGTGCAAATCGCCATAAAGTTCCTAAACTAAATGTTTGATGGTATTTTTCACTTTCAATATTCATTATAAAACCATCACTATAATTACACAATTCGGCAAATTTACTTTGGGTTAAGCCTTTTAGCTTTCTCTGAATTTTAAGGTTATGTGCTACAAGATAATAAATATAATTTTCATCTTTTTTATTATTCATCGCAACACCTACCTCTCTAAATATATTTTCTCACTTATTCGGTGAAAATATACTCACTCATTCGGTGAGAATTATGCTATTGCATTCTAAATACGTAAATATTAAACAAGTTTTTATGAAATTATACAAAAAAAGGGTAGAATTCCCCT
>CALVPR010000004.1 GCA_944351765.1 uncultured Bacilli bacterium | reverse complement strand
AAAAACCTCTTTAAACCCTTATATTTTAAGGGTTTGAGAGATTTTGCTTTCTTACAACTGTCAAAGTCAGGATTATAACACATTTGTTTGGTTTTGTCAAATTACAAACTTTTTTTCTTAATTTCACTATACTTTCTCGGATACTTAATATCTGTTATTCCTAATTTTATAAAACTAATTAAAGTTCTATGACTGTTTTCAATTGGTAATTGAAAATCTATCCTTTTATTTTGTTCTATTTGTAATTTATTTTCATAATTTTCAATACCATTTAATTCTTCATTAAGGTTTCCTTTCATAGCAACAAATGTTCCGTTTACTTTTAATAATGGAACCCCATATTCTAATAAATGTTTAAGAGGCGCTACCGCTCTTGCAGTTACTATGTCATATTTTTCTCTTTCTATTTTTGCATATTCTTCTACTCTTGCATTTATTACATTAATATTTTCTAATTTTAGTTCTTTTATTACTTTTTCAAGGAAAATACATTTCTTTAAAGTGGCATCAATCAATGTTACTTTTACATTAGGAAACATTATTTTTAAAATCATCCCAGGAAATCCCGCCCCTGTTCCTAAATCACATAATGTTCCTTCATTTAAATCTATTATTTTAACAATTGTAAGGCTATCATAAAAATGTTTTAAAAATACACTCCCTTTTTCTGTAATTGAAGTTAAATTATATAATTTATTTTCTCTTTCTAATATTTCATAATACTTTTCTAATTTTTCTAATTGAATATCACTAATTTCTATATTCAATTTTAATAATTCATCTATAAATTTTTGTTTATTCATTATAATTTTTCCTTAAATATACCATTAAAATCGAAATATCAGAAGGATTTACTCCACTTATTCTAAGAGCTTGACCAATTGATTCCGGTCTTATTTTCTCTAATTTTTGTCTTGCTTCTGTTGCTAAATTTAATATTTTGCTATAATCAATATCCTTGGGAATTAATTTTTCTTCATTCTTAAGCATTTTTTCAGCTTCCCTTTCAACTTTTTTTATATAACCTTCATATTTTATCTCTATTTCTAATTGTTCTTCCACTTCTTTTGAAAATTCACTTACAAGTAGATTGTATTCTTTTAAAATACTTATAGTTATCTCATTTCTTCTAAGCAAGTCATATAAATATATGCCATCTTTTAGTAATGGTGTTCCTATTTTTTCAAAAATTACATTTATTTCTTTTGTTGGAGTTATTTTAGTATTTTTCAAGTATTCTTTAAATTTACTTATATCATCTAATTTATTTTTAAACTTTAAATATCTCAATTCATCAATTAGTCCTACATCATATCCATACTGTCTAAGTCTAATATCGGCATTATCATGTCTTAATAATAAACGATATTCTGCTCTTGATGTTAACATTCTATAAGGTTCTATTGTTCCTTTGGTTACCAAATCATCAATTAATACTCCAATATAAGCTTCATTTCTTTTTAAAATTAACGGTTCCTTGCCATTCAACTTTAATGAAGCATTTATTCCTGCCATTAATCCTTGGGCTGCAGCTTCCTCATATCCACTTGTTCCATTAATTTGACCTGCTGTAAACAAATTCTTTAAAACTTTTGTTTCTAATGATGCTTTAATTTGTGTAGGATATATAGCATCATATTCTATTGCATAAGCGTATTTTAAAATTTTTGCATTTTCTAGGCCAGGTAGACTATGTACCATTTTTTCCTGAACATCTTTTGGCATACTAGTAGAAAACCCTTGCAAATAAATATCATCATAATATAAACTTTCGGGTTCTAAAAATAATTGATGTTTTTCTTTATCTTTAAATTTTACTAATTTGTCTTCTATAGATGGACAATATCTAGGACCTATTCCTGTTATATCATCAAGCCCGCCATACATTGCCGATTTATTTAAATTATCTAATATTATTTTATGTGTTTCCGGAGTAGTATATATTAAATAACATGGTTCTTGATTGTTAACATCATATATTGGGGCAATATCATGTGAAAAAGTATATACTTCTTTATCTCCATCTTCCCTTTTAGTTTTAGAATAATCAATACTACTCTTTTCTATTCTAGGAGGAGTTCCTGTTTTTAATCTTAATATATCAAATCCATATTTTTTTAAATTATCTGATAAATGCATTGATGGCTTTTCATCATGTGGACCACTTCTTGTTCTTGTGCTTCCCACTAATATATCTGCTTTTAAATATGTTCCTGTTGTAAGTATTACAATATTAGATGTAATTTTTGTACCATTTTCAGTAATAATTCCTTTTACTTCATCATTTTCTACTATTAAATCTTCTACCATTGCTTCTTGTAATGTTAAATTTTTAGTATTTTTTAAAGTTTTCAACATCTCTTGTGGATAAGTTATTTTATCGGCTTGAGCTCTTAAAGATCTAACTGCCGGTCCTTTAGAAGAATTTAACATCTTCATTTGTATTAATGTTTTATCGGCATTTATCCCCATTTCTCCGCCTAGGGCATCTATTTCTCTCACAATAATTCCTTTGGCTGAACCCCCAATTGATGGATTACAGGGCATTGTTGCTACATTTTTTAAATTACCTGTTACAAGTAAAGTCTTATGTCCACACCTAGCGGTTGCTAAAGCAGCTTCACATCCAGCATGACCTGCTCCTACTACTATAACTTCATATTCCATAATTTCACCTACTTTCCTAAACAAAATCTAGAGAATAACTCATCTAATAACTCATCTGTATATGTTTCACCAATAATTTGTCCTAATAATTCCCAAGCATTTTTTAAATCTATCTCTACTATATCTATCGGACTATCATTATTTATATTATTAATACTTTCTTCTATTTTAGCTAAAGATTGTTTTAATAAAGATATACTTCTTGCATTACTTAAATAAGTCATATCTTTTGTATTTATATTATCTATATTATAAATTCTTTTTATCTCATCTTTTAATTCTTCTATTCCAATATTTTCTTTAGCACTAATTTCTATTATTTTTTTATCATAGTTAGATAAATTTATCCTTTTTTCTAAATCAATCTTGTTAATTACAACTATACTATTTTTATTTTTTATCTTTTCTAATATTTTTAATTCTTCTTCGGTTATAATCTCATTATTATTTAGTACAAAAATTATTAAATCAGCTTTATCAATAATTTCCATACTTTTTTCTACTCCAATTTTCTCTACTACATTATCAGTTTCTCTAATTCCTGCAGTATCAATAATATTTAAAATTATGCCACCTAAATTAATTTTACCTTCCACTATATCCCTTGTAGTACCCTCAATATCAGTAACTATTGCTTTTTCTTCTTCTAATAAAGCATTTAAAAGACTACTTTTTCCTACATTTGGTTTTCCTATTATTCCTACATTAATTCCCTCATTTATAATCTTTCCATCTTCTGAATCTTTAATAATTTTTTCTAATTGCTTTTTAAAATTTACTACTTCAGGAAGAATTTTTTCATTAGTTAAAACTTCTATATCTTCATATTCAGGATAATCTATATTAACTTCTATATTAGATATAATTCCTACTAATTTATTTCTTAATTCTTTTATTAAATTTGATACTTTTCCATTTAATTCATTTATTGATAATTGCCTATTTTTTTCTGTTTTGGAATTTATTAAATCCATTATTCCATCGGCTTCTACTAAATCTATTCTTCCGTTTAAAAATGCTTTTTTCGTAAATTCTCCTGGATCTGCTAATCTTGCACCATTAGTTAATATTAACTCTAACACTTTATTAGTTGTTGCTATTCCCCCATGACAATTTATTTCCACGATATCTTCTTTAGTAAAAGTTTTAGGTGCTTTCATTATACTAACTAATACTTCATCTACTATTTCTTCATTATCCATTATATATCCATAATGGATAGTATGTGATGAAACACTAGTTAAATCTTTTCCTTTAAATATTTTATTTACTATATCAATTGATTCATTTCCACTAACTCTAATTATAGATATTGCTCCTACCCCTAATGCTGTAGAAATTGCTGCAATTGTATCTTCCATAGTATCACCTCGTTACCCACAATATTTTAACACAAATAAAAAAGAAAGAAAAGATTAATCTTCTCTTGGCTTTATAATTACATGTCTATTAGGTTCTTCACCTTCACTAACTGTATATACATATTTATTATCTGATAATATATTATGAACTATTCTTCTCTCATAAGAATTCATATTATCTAATTTAGTTTCTACTTTAGTTTTAGCTACATCTCTTGCTATTTTCTTTGCTAAATACTCAATATTTCTATTTCTCTTTTCTTTATAATTTTCAACATCTAACATAACAGATAAATCAGAAGATACATGATTTTTTAATATAAATCTTAATATTGTTTGTAAAGATTGCATAGTTCTTCCGTTTTTACCAATTAATATTGCATTATTGTCGGAAAATATTTTTATTTCTATTCTATTTTCTCTTCTTCTTACTTCATAATTAGCTTCTATTCCCATTAATGATAAGATTTCATTTAAAGAATCTTTTAAATAATTAATTATTTCATCTATTGTTACAAGTTCTATGCTTGCACTCTTTTTTAATAAACCATTTTTTTCTGTTTTATTAATTATTATTATATTTTCTTCATTTATATTTAACTCTTTTAATGCTTTATTTTTGGCTTCATCTATAGTTTTATCTTCAAATGTATATGTATTCATTATCTTACCTTCTTTCTTTCAACCCACATATTTTGGAATATTGTAAATGTACTTGAAGTTATCCAATAAATTCCTAGAGCTGTTGGTAAAGTTAATGAACCAATAAATATTATTCCTAACATTATGTATATCGTATATTTCATTTGAGCGGCTGCTGCTGTTTGATCTTTTAAAGTTTTCCTAAATGATAAATATGTAGTTCCTAAAATAAGTACTATAAATAGGATATATATATAGTTACCATTTTCTATACCTACTAATGTTGTTGTTGCCATTTGAAGGCCTAAAAATTTACTTTCAAATATAGCAGGTGTTCTATTAATTGCCTCTAAAAATGCAACTAATAGTGGCAATTGAATAAATGCAAGTAAGCATCCTGACACAGGATTTATTTGATATTTTTGATAGATTGCAAGCATTTCTTGAGTTTTTCTCATTTGATCTTCTTGAGATTCTTTACCTTTGTATTTTTTTTCTATTCTTTCAATTTCTGGTTGAGCCTTCTTCATATTTTCTGATTGCATTGCAGTTTTTTTAGTTATTGGCATTAAAACTAATCTAATTAATAATGCTGTTATAATTATCGATAAACCATAACTATTTACTAAATTACCAATTTGAATAATTACCCATGCTAATGGTTTTACAAAAAATGTAGTCCATAAGCCTTCATATTTACTAACAGGATTAAATTCATTACAACTAGGCAAATCTTTTATATCTACACCATTTTCTTCATATATCTTAATTACTTTTTCATCTGTAGGTTTACAAATAATGTTTTCTGTTATAGATTGCCCTGTTTCTGTATTAACTACCGTTTTATTGTCTTTATCTTTTAATGTTGTTGTACATCCTGTTAACATAAATACAGATATTAATACTAATATTATCTTTTTCTTTGTCATATTATTCTCCAATCTTTTTGAATAGATCAATTAATTCTTTTTCTTTTAATTGGTAATCTATTCCTAATAAACTCTTTCTTAATATTATAACATAGTTATATGAACTTTGTATATAATTTTTATTATTATCAATAATGTTTTTTACTTGCCTTTTTAGTTTATTACGAATTACAGCATTTCCAGTTTTCGTTGGCACACTTATTCCATATAAATTTTTTGATTCTGTCTTCTCATAATATATAGAATAATACTTATTTTTTACATTTTTATTTTTATTTATTATTCTCGAAAATTCTCTATTATTTTTAATAATATCCTTTTTTTTCATAAATTCACCTTCAATATAAAGAAAAAACCACAATAAAAAGTGGTTATGCACATAATTTTTTTCTTTTTTTAGCTCTTCTACTATTTAAAACTTTTCCTTTAATACGTGCAAAAAAACCATGTTTCTTTGCTTTTTTTCTATTATTAGGTTGATAAGTTCTTTTCATATATATAACACCTCCAAAGTTAAATGCTATTTTATTATATATGGTTATTTTTTTTATGTCAATATTTTTTTATTTATTTTAAATTAATTTTAAATTCTGATAAATATTTTACTAATTGTGATTTTCCTTTTCTAACTACAAAACAATAATCATTATTAATCTTTTCTTTTAATTCAGTATTTTTTTCTGTAGTTTTTAATGTATATTGTTCATTAATACCTTCTCCTACCCAAATACCACTTGAAGTATCAGTTCCATTTTTAAACCATTCTTCATATTCTAGTTTTTTAAATGAGTCTACTGAATCAATTAAAATAAATTTTACAATACTTATTTCATTATTATTGGTCATTAATTTATTTAATTTATTTTTATTGTCTATAGATAATTTCTTCATTAAACTTTCAAATCCAATTATAATACAAATTTTAATTTCATCTTCATTTACTATATTTTTATTGTAATCACTTTCTATATATAAATTATATTTTTCTTCTACTTTTTTATATAATAATTCAAAAATTTTATTAAAATCTTTATCATAATATCCAAAATATTTTTTATATTCTTCCTCAATATAAATATCTTCAGCATTTATTACTAATAATTTTTTTTGTTTTAATGCCAAAAATTGATTAATTAAAGGACCTACAAAATTTGAAAGATTAGATATTTCACTAGATATAATTAAATTAATATTGTTTTTTTCAAAATTATAAGTTACTATTTCTAAATTTTCCTTTGATAAACCTACTATATATTCCTTTGTTTTTCCAAATTTTGAAGATATCGAATTATAGTTTACTATTTCTGGTAATAAAGGTATTTTAGGAGCTTTTATTTGATATTTACTTTCTAATAATTCTTCTAATTTATTTATTGTTTCTGCAACTTTTTCAGTATTACATATTTGAGCAGTTTGAAATTCATACACATTATCTGTTTTTATAATACCTCTTCCATACAATCTTGATGGGTAATTTCTTTGAACATTTCCTAAAATATTTGTATAATCTTCATCATTTGCTTGTTGTAAAACAAAATCCTGTGTAAAATTTTGCTTTAATTTAAATCTTATTCCGTTTGGAGTATTAGTTGTTAAAACAAAATATATTCCATATTTTGAGCCTTCTCTACTTAAGGTTATTAAAGGATCATCTATATCTGAATTACTTTCTTGATAGCCTTCAAAATTATTTATTATAGTTATTATAGTTGGAAGAGTACTTCCACTATTTTTACAATAATTTATATAATTTCCTGAATAATTAGAAAATAATTTTTTTCTTTTCTCTATTTCTTTTGCTAACATTTTAAATAAATTTTTTTGTTTTTCTTCTTCATCAGGATATACAATGTCTCCTACAATAGCAACATTTTTTAACATTCTCAATGTTTCAGAGCCATAATCTACTATATAATAATTTACTTCACTAGGTAAATAATATAACATTGATGAATAAATCATTGTTAAAACAAAATTTTCTTTACCAGATCCAGATATACCATAAACTATAGCATTTCCTTTATTACTTATTGGGATAGTTAATAAATGTTGTTGTTGCATATTAGGATCGTCATATTCTCCAATTATTGGATTTATTATAAAGTTTTCTTTTTCATATGGATACTTTTCTATTAACTGATTTACAGTGATATAATTTGGTATCTTTGGAAGCCATAATTGTCTACATTTTATATTTTCTTCTGTTGCTATATCACTTAGCATCTTTACTATATTATATAATTCTTCACCATACGAAGCAGTTTTTTCAACTTTTTTCTTAGTTTCTACACTTTTTATTATATCACCAATATTATTTATAAAATCTATTGAATCATTTATATTTTTTTTGTTTTTTTCACTTGGGACATACATACCTCCTGCCCATGCTGCTTGTCCTAATTCATATATTTCATTAAATCCAACTTGAAAATAAAATCTTCCTGTTTGTTTTAAATATGCTGCATCAGGACTTTTTATTACTTCATTAGAATCAGATTTCTCCTGCACTCTTAAGCAAACTCTAAATCTTGTGTTACTCCATATTTGTGGATCCACAACTCCGCTAGGTTTTTGAGTTGCTAATATTAAATGTACACCTAAACTACGTCCTATTCTTGCCGTACTTATTAATTGGACCATAAATTCTGGTTGTTGATTTTTTAATTCTGCAAACTCATCACTTATTATAAACAAATGAGAAACTGGTTCTTTAACAATACCTTCTCTATACATTTTCTGATATTTGTAAATATCTATAGTACTTTCTCCAGAAATTTCCCTTGCTTCATTAAATGCTCTTTGCCTTCTTTTCAACTCACTTTCTATACTTGATAAACTTCTTTTTATTTCATTAGCATCCAAGTTAGTAATTGTTCCAACTAAATGCGGTAGTTTTATATGACTTATTTCATTTTCAAAAGCTCCTGCTAATCCTCCACCTTTATAATCTATTAAAATAAATTGTACTTCATAAGGATGAAAGTTTAAAGCCATTGATAATATATATGTTATTAAAAATTCCGATTTTCCACTTCCTGTCATTCCTGCTATTAGACCATGCGGTCCATGATATTTTTCATGTAAATCTATTATAAGTTTATCACCATTTTGATTATATCCAACTGGTACACCAAGAGATTGAATTGGATTATTTTTTTCCCACCTATTTTTTATATTTAATTGTTCTATTTTACCAACATCATACATTTCTAAAAATCCCAATTTATCTGGCAATTGTCCTTCAGTTTTACTTATTATTTTTATTGGAATATTTGCTAATTTTTTTGCACATGAAAAATAATCTATATAATTTTTGTCCATTTCAAATTGAATAGGTTTATTGTTAACTAATGATTCAAAATATTCACACTTCGCTTCACTTAACTGAACAAAACTTTGACATTGATCAGGAATATTTACTATTTTATTATCTATTATAATAAGGCTAATTCCCAAATCATCTTGTTCATTTAATATATTTTTTATAAACTCTATATTTCTTATGTTGTTAAAACAATCATTTATAATTATATATCTTGTGTTAAAAGTTATATTATTTTCTTTTTTCTTTTCTTTTCTATCATTATATATTTTTTCTAAAATATAAAAGATTTCTTTATATTCATTTATATTTACTCCAAAATACCTAAATGTTTTATTATTATTCCAATTATGAGGAAGTATTTTTATATGTTCCCAAAAATCACTATTTTCATTATTAGTTAAAATTACAAATTTCATATTATCATAACTATGAAAAGTTGCCAATTGCAATAAAATTTGATTAGAAAAATCAAATCTAATTTTTCTATTTCCTATTACACCAAAAATTTTATGTTCAATTAAAGAAATTGCAACTGGAACATTATTTATATTTTTTTCTGATTTACCTAAACTAGTTACTAATTTCATTAAATTATCTTCTTGCATAGTAAAATGTTCTTCCGGATATTTCAGTTCTATTTTCATCTTTGAAGTACCATTTCCAGCATTAATTACTGAAAAATCCTCATCACCAATTCTTCTTTCCCAAAGTCTTGTTAATTTTTGTAAAATAATTTGTTGACATTCTGTTGTTGTAGGAAATTGATTTTTTAAAATTGCTGATTGTCTTACTAGTTCATTATTAATATCCAACTTTTTATCTTCTATATATTTGCTATATTTAGTCTGTCTTAACTTTTCTTCCTGTTCTCTTCTCTTTTTTTCATACTTTCTCATTAATGTTGGCCATAAAAACACGCTAGCAAACATAGCACCACTCATAACTAGAGATGGCAATGCATTAGAAAGACTGCCACCATTGTTCATTACATTATTTAAAGAACTATACATCATAACTAAGGACATCATTGACATGGTAAGCATAGGGCCTATCGTTAATAATAATGGCATATCTTTTATTTCTTGTTTATTTGGTGGCGGATCTATATTAACTTTGTAATCTTCTATTTTTTGGGTAAATCTTGGAGTTCTATGAAAATAATCTTCTTCAACATACAAAGGAATATCTAATTCTTCTTGTTCTTCTTTATACTCTTCTTCTTTATTTGATTGAATGTTAAAAAGAGTAAATTTACTATTTACTAAATTGTTAGGATTATTAAACATAATAACATAGTCTTTATCAAGTTTTGATATTATTATTTTTAATCCCATTATAAAAATTAAATCTCCACTTTCTACAGAAGAAATTTTATTTACTCTAACATTGTTAATAAAAGTACCCATATTGCTGCTATTATCATGTATTTCTATATTTCCTTTTTCTTTATCAATTATTAATTTAGCATGATATTCATTAACTAAAGAATTATTATAAACAATATCATTATCATTATTTCTTCCAATTGAAACTTCATTTTTATCAAGTAAGTTATATGCTTTTAATGTATCATCAAAAATTGGAGAACAATATATTAAAATCATTTTATCTTCAATTTTTGACTTTACTACATACAAATTATAAGGAGATAACATAACATAAGGTTTTATCATGTTGTTTTCTACATAACTATATTCTTCATTACTAATTAAAAACCAATTTTTTTCACGTGCTTCAATACAAATTAAATTTTGTTCATGTCCATCTTCATCAAAATCAGTAATCCAATAAATTCCTGAAGGATCATTTGGTAATGTAATATTATTAATTTTATTGTTTTTAATCAATGATACTCTCATAATTAATTACCTCCTAATATAGTTATAATAATATTAATTTTGTTCCATTTCTAATATTACTTTCTTTAATGTACATATTATTATTTAATATTTCCCCTGTTTGTTTATCATATATTCTAATTTTGTTTATATTTTTTAAATTACCATTAGATAATTCATATATTGTATTTATTATATATTTTTTTACTGTACCAATTTTTCTATTTACTGGTATAAATACATCATATTCTTCACCAATATATGGAACATATACTTTAATTAAAACTTTATTCATAATAATCTCCTATTTTCATCTTATATTTTATATTATAACAATTGAATTTTATTTTTTCAACTTAAATATTTATTTTTTTCTTTTTTTTTGATATAATTAATTTAATAAAGAATAGAGGGATTTTATGTTTAATGAAATTATAGAAATTAGCAAAAATTATGCGCTTGTAAAAATTGAAGGAAATATTGCTGATGATTTATTAAATTATAATGTTGTTTTTGAAGATGATAAAAAAATTTTAGGTGAAATTGAAGGAATAAGTGATAATTCTGCTAAAATTACTTTTTTAGGTGAATTTATTGATGGTAAATTTTTTTCTGGAACAATTAGAAAACCTAGTTTAAAAGCAAAAGTTAGAATTATTAACAAAGAAGAATTGGGAGAATTAGTAGGGGACACAAATCCTAAAAGTATGATGTTGGGAATTTCTCCCTTGTATAACTATCCAGTAAGAATTGATATTGATGATATGTTTTCTAATCATAGTGCTATTTTTGGTAATACTGGTTCTGGAAAAACATATGGTGTTGCAAGACTAATACAAAATTTATTTGTTATGAAAGATAAAATTCCCTTTAATAGCAATATTTTTATTTTTAATAATACAAGTGAGTACGATAATGCTTTTAAAAATATTAATAATATTAATGTTAATTTTAATTATAAAATATACACAACTAACACAGAACAAAAAGATGCACCTTTGGTTAAATTACCATTATGGTTACTTAGTGTAGATGATTATGCAAATTTACTTGATGTAACAGCATATTCTCAAATTGCTATTATAGAAAAGATGTTAAGTCTTGTTTCTGTATTTGCTAGAAATGATGATGAAAGTTTAAGATATAAGAATCATTTAATTGCAAAAGCTATTATTTCTGTTATGTATTCTAATCAAGTTTCCGCAAAAATAAGAGACCAAATTTTTTCTATTTTAACAGATTGTTATACCAAAGAATTAAATCTCGATGTAGAAGTTCCTGGAGTAGGGTATACAAGACAATTTAGAAAATGTTTTGATTTAGATAGTAAAGGAGAATTTGTTGAGAGAATTTTAATTACAGAATATATTCAACAATTTTTGGATAATGATACTAAATGGAATGAAGACTTTGTTCCAGTGTATTTCACTTTGGATGATTTAGAAGTTGCATTAAACTTCGCATTAATTTCAGAAGGATTATTGTTAAATGAAAAGTCTTACGCTGAAGCAACAGCATTAAAAGTTAGATTACATACTTTAAATAATAGTTCCAATAGTAACTTCTTTAAATACGAAAAGTTCATAAGCTTAAATGAATTTATTTCAGATTTAATACTAGTAAGTAATACTAAAAGGGCACAAATAATTAACTTTGTTTTAGAAGATATAGATGATAGATTTGCTAAAGCACTTGTAAAAATTTATTCTCGACTATTATTTAAATTTTCAAAATATTTACCAGATAGAGGATCAATACCAATTCATGTTATGTTAGAAGAAGCACATAGATATGTTCAAAAAGATTCTGATAACGAATTGCTTGGATATAATATTTTTGAAAGAATTGCTAAAGAAGGTAGAAAATTTGGATTAGTAATTGACTTAATTACACAACGTCCCACAGAATTATCTGAAACAGTTATTTCTCAATGTAGTAATTTTTTAATTTTTAAAATTAATCATCCAACTGATTTAGAATACATAAGAAAGATGGTGCCTAATATTTCTTCTGATGTAATTGAAAAACAAAAAGCATTACAATCAGGTACATGTGTTGCTTTTGGAAAAATGATGAAAATTCCAATGATTGTAAAAATGGAATTACCTAATCCTGAACCACATAGTTCTAATGCTTCTGTATATGACAAATGGATGATAGAATGGAATCAACAATAAAAATAAACATAGAAATATGTTTTTTTTTATTTCCACAGTTAATTGTGGAAAATTTTAAATTTTTGTTATTGATTTTACGCTGTTTAATAAGTTTTCCACAGTTTCCACACAAATCCACAACCTGTGGAAAACTTGTTTTTTTTGTTGTGGAAAATAAAAAATAATAAAAATTGTGGAAAACTTATTAAAATCTATATATTATAAGACAATATGTTGTGGAAAACCTGTGGAAAAGTTGTGGAAAAGTATGTTGAAATGTAAAAATATGTAGATTTTTTTAGAATTTATGATAAAATTAAATTGGGGATAGGAGGGTAATATGGATTTAGATACTTTGTGGAGTAATTTTCTTGATCGAATTAAAGAGCAAGTTGCAGATTTTTCTTTTGAAACATGGTTTAAAGAAAGTAAGTTATATGATTTATCTAATAATACAGCAACAGTAATTGTACCTATGAAACTACATATTAAACATTTAGATGAAAATTACAAGGATTTAATTACTAAAGTTTTTAATGAACTTACAGGGACTAATTTTAAATTTATATTTAAACTACAAGAAGATGTGGGAAAAAAACAAAAAAATGATATTATTATTGAAAATATTAATGAAGGAGTACCTTATCAAAGTGTAGAAGAAGCAAATTTAAATCCAAATAATACTTTTGAAAATTTTATTGTAGGAAATAGTAATAAGTTTGCTTTTGTTGCAGCACAAGCGGTAGCGGAAAAACCAGGTAAAGCTTACAATCCTTTATTTTTATATAGTAAAAGTGGATTAGGAAAAACACATTTAATGCAAGCAATAGGTAACTATATTCTAAAAAATTCTAATATGAAAGTATTATATATATCTTCTGATAAGTTTGTTAATGATTTTATTAATGCAGTTAGATCAAATGACAAAAATAATTTTAATAAAATAGATAATTTTAAAAACAGGTATAGAAATATTGACGTTTTAATTATTGATGATATTCAATTTTTAGGTACTGCTACTAAAGGTCAGGAAGAATTTTTCCATACATTTAATGAACTGTACAATTCAAACAAACAAATTATTATAGCATCTGATAGATCAGTTGATGATTTAAAGATGTTAGAAAACAGGCTACTTACAAGATTTAATTGGGGCTTAACTGCTAATATTACTCCCCCTGATTTTGAACTTAGAATGAATATAATAAGGAAAAAAATATCCCATCAAGAAGCGGCACAAGATGTTCCTGATAACGTTATAGAATATATAGCTAATAGTTTTGATTCAGATGTAAGACAATTAGAAGGTGCAATAACTAGAGTTTTTGCTTACGCACTTATGATGAATAAAGGAAAAGTTACTTTAGATATTGCTGTAGAAGCTTTAAAAGACCAATTAATTGATAGAAGCGTATATAAAAATGATGTCCATAGAATTCAAAGAATAGTTTGTGATTACTTTAAAGTAAATATTGATGATTTAAAAGGAAAAAAAAGAAACCAAACAATAAATTACCCAAGACAAGTAGCTATATATTTGTGTAGAACCATGACAACTGAATCTTTTCCTAAAATTGGATCTTATTTTGGAGGAAGAGATCATTCTACAATAATGAGTGCTTATCAAAAAATTGAAGAAGAACTAAAAGAAAATGAACAACTAAGAGAAATAATAGCAGAACTGAAAAAGAACTTATCCACTTAAATTGTGGATATATGTGGATAAGTGTATTATTTATCAACAACCCTGTGGATAAATAATACTATAAATATAAGGGTTTGAGCTAGTTTTCCACAGTTTCCACAGTATAATAATAACAATATATATAATAAAAGAAAGAAGGAATAATATATGAAATTTATTATTAAGAAAAATATTTTATTAGAAAACTTAAACCATACATCAAAAGCTATATCTACTAGAAATTTGATCCCAATTTTAACAGGTATTAAATTTGATTTGAAAGAAGAAGGGCTATATCTATTTGCTAGTGATACTGATATATCAATAAGAAGTTTTATTAAAAGTGAAGATATAACTGAAATTACAGAATTAGGAAGCATAGTAATAGGTGGTAAATATATAGTAGAAATTATAAGAAAATTACCTGATACTGATATTACTATTGAAGTTTTAGATGGATATAAAATGATTATTAGTACTTCTAATACAGAATTTAAATTAAATGGTATTAATCCTAATGAATTTCCTAATCTTGATTTAGAAGAAACGAAAGAACCAATAATATTAAATACAGAAACATTTAAAACTATTATAAATCAAACATTTTTTGCTACTTCACAAAATGAGTCTAGACCATTATTGACAGGAATTAATTTTAGAATTGATAATAATATATTGGAAGTTATTGCTACTGATAGTTATAGATTAGCTAAAAAAACAATTAGTATAGATAAAGATTTTGAAAATAGTATTAATATAGTTATACCAGGAAAGAATTTGTTAGAATTATCAAAAATACTAGAAGATGGAGAAAATAATATAGAATTACATTTATTTACAAATAAAATTTTATTTAAATATAAAAACATTTTATTCTTATCTAGACTTTTGAATGGAACTTATCCAGCTACTTCAGCAATTATTCCAACAAAATTTGAAATAGAAGTAGAATGTAATTATAGTAATTTATTTGAAATGATAGATCGTGCTTCATTATTGACTTCTGATAGGGATAAAAATACTATTAAATTGGAACTAAACAATGATGAACTTACCATATCATCTAATTCACCTGAAATAGGTTATGTAGAAGAAAAAATGGCTGTTAAAAGCAATGGTAGTATTTCTATATCATTTTCATCTAAATATATGTTAGATGCAATTAGAAGTTTTGGAGAAGAAAAAGTAATATTATATATGAATAATGACAATAGTCCAATAATTGTTAAGTCTAATGAAGAAACTTCGTTAATTCAATTGGTATTACCTATAAAAACTTATTAATATCCACAAAATTGTGGATATTTTTTTATATTAATTTAAAAAAATTAAAATTTGTGACATAATTTGACAAAATTCGACACCAATTTGTGTTCTAATAAAAATTGTATTTTTGAAGGGGGGATAAAAATGAGATATACAATAAACAAAAATACATATGTCATAAAAACTGAAGATAAAAATATGACAAAAATTATTGAAAAAGGAAAAAGCTTAAATAAAAAAGAAGATCCGGCTACTATTATTAGTGATTCTTGTAGTTATTATAGATATTCCTTAAATTATAGAGTAGAAGAAAGTAAAAAGGTATTTAAAAGTAATTATAAAAATCCAATTATAGTAGATAATGAAAATAAAATTATATTTTTTCCTATTAAATCTATTACATCAAAAGAAAATACCTGGATTTCTTATAATAATTTAGTTACTTTTTTAAGAAAAAAACATAACACAATATTAGTGTTTTTTGATGGAAGTACTATTATAGTTCCCGTAAATTATAGTATTATATCTTCACAAGTTTCAAAATGTTTTATTTTGGATAAAATGCTTGAAAAAATATCAAAAAAAGTGCAAAATTAAAGGATTTTTTGCACTTTTTTCTTTATAAAAATTTTATTTTATGTTATAATTTATATGTATAGGGATACCTACTTTGGAAATAAGGTGATAAATTGAGCAAAAAAATGAGTTTAAATGATTATTGAAAAAATTAAATTAAAAAATTATCGTAATTATGATAGTTTAGAAATTAATTTGAATGAAAAATTAAATGTTATAATAGGTAAAAACGCTCAAGGAAAAACTAATTTATTAGAGTCCATTTATGTATTATCTCTAACAAAATCATATTTAGGGGTAAATGATAAAAATTTAATAAAGTTAGGTAACAATTATGCAATATTAGAAGCGGATGCTATTTTAAATAGTGGTCCTAAAAAATTTAAACTTCTTATTAAGGATAATGGAAAACAAGTTATAATTAATGGAAAAGAAATAAAAAAGTTAAGTGATTATGTTTCAAATTTAAAAGTTATTATATTTAGTCCTGAAAATATTAGAATGATTAAGGAAGGCCCAAGTATAAGAAGAAAATTTTTAAATATGGAAATTAGTCAAATATCTATGAAGTACGTAAAATTATTAATGGATTATAATAATATTGTTCGCCAAAAAAATGAATATTTAAAATTAGATAACAAAAACAAAGATTATTTAAATATATTAAATGATGAGGTTGCAAAGTTATCAGTAGAAATTTATTTATTAAGAAGAAAATTTTTAGATAATATTAATATGTTTATAGATAAAATTTATTATGAAATAATGGGGATGCAAGGTCTTAAAATAAAATATATATCTAATATTGATTATTTTGAAGACAAAACAGAAATGGTTGATAAATTTCGTGAAAAAATAGATAAATATTTAGAAAAAGAAATGTTATATAAAATATCATTAATTGGTCCTCACCGTGATGATTTTATTTTTGTCTTAAATGATAAAAATATTGCTTTATATGGTTCACAGGGACAATTAAGAAGTGTAATTTTAGCTTTAAAGTTATCAGAAATAGAATTATTTAAACAAAGTGGAGATGATGATCCAATATTGTTGTTAGATGATATATTTAGTGAATTAGATTTAGATAAAAAAAATAATTTAATAAAATATATTAACAATAATATTCAAACTATAATTACTACTACTGATATTAATATGATTGATGAAAATTTAGTTAAAAAAGCAAATATATTTGAAATTAAAAATGGGAAATTATTTCCCGGGAAATAATTTTTAGGAAGGAAGAAGATAGAATGGAAAATAAAATAGAGCATTATGATGCTTCCGATATTCAAGTATTAGAAGGATTAGAAGCAGTAAGAAAAAGACCAGGAATGTACATTGGATCAACTAGTGAGAGAGGACTTCATCATTTAGTATGGGAAATAGTTGATAACGCAATAGATGAAGCATTAGCAGGTTATTGTGATGACATTGAGATTATAGTAAATAAAGATGGTTCTGTTACAGTAAAAGATGATGGAAGAGGAATACCTGTAGATAAGCATCCAAAAACAGGAATATCTACTGTAGAAACGGTATATACAGTACTTCATGCTGGTGGTAAGTTTGGTGGAGGTGGATATAAAGTTTCTGGAGGATTACATGGAGTAGGAGCTTCAGTAGTAAATGCTCTTAGTAAATGGGTTGATGTAACTGTTTATAAAAATTCAAAAATTTATCAAGCAAAATTTGCTAATGGTGGTCATATCGTTCAACCTCTTACAGTAATTGGAGACTGTAGTGAAGATCGAACTGGTACAACAGTTACATTTATGCCAGACGAAGATATATTTAAAGAAACTACAAGATTTGATTATGAAACTTTAAAAATAAGAGCAAGAGAATTAGCTTTTCTTAATAAGGGATTAAGAATAATTTTAGTAGATGATAGAGAAGATAAAAAAGATATTTTCGTTTATGAAGGTGGTATAAAAGAGTATGTTGAACTTTTAAATAAAAATAAGACACCAATTCATAATGATATTATATATGTTGAAGGAGCAGAAGATAATGTTACTTTAGAAGTAGCTCTTCAATATAATGATGGATATAATAGTGCAATATATTCTTTTGTAAATAATATTACAACACCAGAAGGTGGCACTCATGAAGATGGAGTAAAAAATAGTTTAACTAGAATAATAAATAACTATGCAAAAAATAATAAATTTCTTAAAGATAATGAAGATAGTCTTACAGGTGATGATGTAAGAGAAGGAATTACAATGATTGTATCAGCAAAAGTTCCTGAACCACAATTTGAAGGACAAACTAAAACAAAGTTAGGAAATAGTGAAGTTAGAAAAATTGCTGCAAATATTTTTGCAGAAGGATTTGAAAGATTTTTAATGGAAAATCCAGAACAGGCAAAAGTAATAGTTGAAAAATCTATGACAGCAGCAAGGGCAAGGGTAGCTGCTAAAAAAGCTAGGGAATTAACTAGAAGAAAAGGAGGACTAGAAATTACTAATCAATGGGGAAAATTAACAGATTGTTCCTCAAAAGATGCATCTATTTCTGAAATGTTTATAGTTGAGGGTGATTCTGCTGCAGGTTCTGCTAAAATGGGTAGAGACCCTATAACTCAAGCAATATTACCAATAAGAGGGAAAATTTTAAATGTAGAAAAAGCAAGATTAGATAGAATATTAAGTAATGAAGAAATTAGAACAATGATTACTGCTATTGGAACAGGTATCGGTGAAGAATTTGATATTTCAAAATTAAGATATAATAAGATAATTATAATGACTGATGCCGATGTAGATGGTGCTCATATTAGAACTTTACTTTTAACACTATTTTATAGGTATTTTAAGCCACTTATTGAAGGGGGGCATATATATGCAGCTCAACCACCTTTATATTCAATTAAACATGGTAAAACTATTAAATATGTGTTGGATGAAAAAGAAAGAGATGAATATTTGTCATCTTTACCAGAAAATGTTAAGCCAGAGATAGGTAGAATGAAAGGTCTAGGAGAAATGGATCCTCATGAATTAAGATCTACTACAATGGGAATTGAAAGCAGGGTACTTAAGCAAATTGATTTGGCTGATGCGATTCAAGTTGATGAAATTTTTCAAGTGCTAATGGGTGAAGAAGTTGAGCCAAGAAGGAAATTTATAGAAGAAAATGCATTAAACGTTGTTAATCTTGATATATAGGAGTGTGAATTATGAACGATAATGACAAAAAAGTAAGTATTAACATTATAGATGAAATGAAAACATCATTTTTAGACTATTCTATGAGCGTTATTGTAGCTAGAGCAATTCCAGATGTAAGAGATGGTTTAAAACCTGTTCATAGACGTATTTTGTATACTTTATATGAGGAAGGAATGACACCTGATAAAAAGCATCAAAAAAGTGCTAACGCTGTAGGAGCAGTAATGGGACATTATCACCCACATGGTGATGCTGCTATTTACGATACTATGGTAAGAATGGCTCAAGATTTTACCTATAGACATGCTTTAGTTGATGGACATGGTAATTTTGGTAGTATAGATGGTGATTCCGCTGCAGCATCTCGTTATACTGAGGCTAAACTTGCAAAAATATCAATGGAAATGTTGAGAGATTTAAATAAAGAAACTGTTGATTTTATGGAAAACTATGATGGTCAAAGAAAAGAACCTGTAGTTTTACCTAGTAGATTTCCTAATATTTTAGTTAATGGTAATATGGGAATTGCTGTAGGTATGGCTACAAATATTCCCCCTCATAATTTAGGAGAGGTAATAGATGGTTGTATTGCGTATATAGATAATCCTGATATTACAGTACTAGATTTAATGGAAAAAATTAAAGGACCAGATTTTCCAACTGGAGGAATTATTTTAGGAAATAGTGGTATAAAAAGAGCTTATGAAACAGGTAGAGGTACTATTACAGTACGCGCCAAAGTTGATATCGAAGAACATAATGGAAGAAATAGAATAATAATTACGGAACTTCCTTATCAAGTAAATAAAAAAGCTTTGATTACTAGAATTGCTGAATTAGTTAGAGATAAAGTTTTAGATGGTATATCTAATTTAAACGATGAATCAGCATTAGAAGGAATCAAAATTGTAATTGATGTAAAGAAAGAAGCTAATGCCAATGTTGTATTAAATAATTTATATAAACATACTCAACTACAAATTTCGTATGGAATAAATTTTTTAATGCTAGTCGATGGTAGTCCTAGAACATTAGATTTAAAAACTATTTTAGAAAAATACTTGGATCATCAAAAGCAAGTAATATATAGAAGATGTCAATTTGATTTAAATAAATATAAAGCAAGATTACATATTTTAGAGGGATTAAAAATTGCATTAGATCATATAGATGAAGTAATTCAGATTATAAAATCCGCAAAAACTGACGAAGAAGCAAGTAAAGAATTAATTGCAAGATTTGGTCTTTCTGAAGCTCAAACACAAGCAATTTTAGAAATGAAGTTAAGAAGATTAACCGGATTAGAAAAAGAAAAAATAGAAAATGAAATTGCTGAATTAGAAGCTTTAATTAAAGAACTAGAAGAAATACTTTCTAGTGAGGAGAGAATTTTACAAGTAATTAAAGATGAATTATTGGAAATAAAAGCAAAATATGAGGATGAAAGAAGAACACATATTGATATGACTGCTATAGATTATATTGAAGATGAAGCTTTAATCCCAGAAGAAAATATTGTAATAACCTTAACTAATAAAGGATATATAAAGAGAATGTTATCTAGTACTTATAAAACTCAAAATAGAGGCGGAGTAGGTATAAAAGGAATGACTATGAATGAAGAAGATTTTGTAGAGAGCATAATTAACTTAACAACGCACGACTATATTTTATTCTTTACAAATAATGGAAAAGTATATAGAACTAAAGGATATGAAATACCTGAATATAGTAGACAATCAAAAGGAATTCCTATAATTAATTTATTGTCATTAGAAAAAGGAGAAAAAATAACATCGCTATTGAAAGTTGAAAAAGAAGACGAAAACAAATATTTAGTATTTGCTACTAAATTTGGGTTCATTAAGCGCACCGATATAAAAGAATTTGATAGCATTCGTACGAATGGTAAAAAATTTATAACTTTAAGAGATGATGATGAGTTAATTTCGGTTAAAAAAACAACAGGGGAAAATGAAATTTTAATGGCTTCTTCAAATGGTAGAATGGTAAGATTTAATGAAAATTCCATTAGAATAATGGGAAGATCAGCTTCAGGAGTAAGAGGAATTAATTTAGATGATGGATATTTAGTAGGAATGGAAATAGCTAATGACAATCAAGATGTATTAATAGTTACAGAAAAGGGATATGGAAAAAAGACTCCTCTTCAAGAATATAGATTAACTAATCGTGGTGGTAAAGGTGTAAAAACTCTACATATAACAGATAAAAATGGTTCTATAATCTCATTTAAAACTGTTAATGATAATGTTGATGTTATAATTAGTACAAATACTGGAATGATAATAAGATTATCTGTAGATAACATTTCTAAAATGAGTCGTGTTACTCAAGGAGTAAGATTGATTAATTTAAAAGAAGAACAATCTGTTAGTTCAGTTGCGATTATTAAAAAGGAAAACGAAGAAAATTAATAGTTTTCTTTTTTTATATTTAAATAAAAATATTTAAAAAAATTAAATTTTATAAATATATAGTAATATTTTGTATAAAACAATTATGACTACTATATAGGAAGTTAAAAATTATTATATATTTTTTCTTTTTAAATTAAGTTAATGTAAAATATTTCCCGGGAAATATTTTACATACGTACAAATGTTTGATTAAAAAATATCAAAATAAAATATATTTAAAATTAATTATAAAATATAATTTATTTAGATATACAAAATAAATAACGCAAATTTTAAATAAAAAAATATAAAAAATATTTCCCGGGAAATATTTTTTATATAAACATTTAAATAAATTTAAATTATACTAAATACTATACAAAATACAAATTTTAAATATTTATATTTTATTTACGACATCTTTTGCGTTCCACGTGAAACATTCCAATATGTGGTAAAAAAAGTATAATAAGATACATATTTGTTGTTGATAAAAAAATGCACTTGTGTTTTTAAGTTAAAAAGAAGTAGTAAAAGGTATAATGGAACACATATTAATTATCAATAACGAAAATTAACTCGTGTTCCACGTGAAACATGCCAATATGTGGTGAAAAAAGTATAATAAAATACATATTTATTGTTAATAAAAAAGCGTTTGTGTTTTTAAGTAAAAAAAGTTGAAGATAAGCAGTAAAAGGCATAATGAAACATATATTGATTATTAATAACGAAAATTAACTTGTGTTCCACGTGAAACATGCTAATATGTTGCAAAAAAAACATAACAAAATACATGTTTATTGTTAATAAAAAAGCGTTTGCGTTTTTAAGTGAAAAAAGTTGAAGAGAAGCATCAAAGGGGTATAATAAAATGTATATTGATTATTAATAACGAAAAGTATTTGTGTTCCACGTGAAACATGCCGATGTGTGGCAAGAAAGTACAATAAGATACATATTTACTATTAATAAAAAAAGTAACTTGTGTTTTTTATAATACGTTTACATTTTTTTTAATGAATGTTATAATTACTATGACGCAACAATAATGGTGGAAACGAGTCAGGGTTGGAAAACAGCAGCTCTAACATTTTGTTATTGTGTGCGTCTTTTTTTGAAGGATAGAAGAAAATGGAAAAATATATAAATGAAGTAATAAAAATGGCTAATAAGGCAAAAAAAAAGAAAGAAGTTCCGGTTGGAGCATTAATTGTTTTAAATGGGAAAATAATTGCAAAAGCATATAATATGAAAAATAAATCAAAAAAAGTTACAAGACATGCTGAAATAATTGCAATTGAAAAAGTAAATAAAAAATTTAAAACATGGAGATTAGATAATTGTATAATTTTTGTCACATTGGAACCATGTATGATGTGCGCTGGAGCTATTGTTGAAAGTAGAATAAAAAAAGTATATTGTTTATTAAAAAGAGAGAACGAATGTTCGGTAAAATGGCTCCGTAATAATGGAGTTGATGTTGAATTTTTGGAAGGAGATATAGAAAGTTTAATGTTACTAAAAAGTTTTTTTGCAAAAAAAAGGTAGAACTTCAATAAAAGCTTTTTTTTATGTTATAATTAATATGTGTTAAGAAAGAGGTGAGAAATGAGTTATTTAGCTTTGTATCGTAAATATAGACCAAGCAATTTTGATGAATTAGTTGGTCAAGATAAAGTTGTCAAAGTTATAAATTCTGCTATTGTTAATGGAAGAATATCTCATGCCTATTTGTTTTCTGGACCTAGGGGAACAGGAAAGACTACTACAGCAAAAATAATAGCAAAAATGGTGAATTGCAAAAATATAAAAAATGGTATGCCTTGTGGGATATGTGAAAATTGTATTAATTTTTCCGTAAGTAACGATATAGTGGAAATAGATGCTGCGTCAAATAATGGTGTAGAAGAAATTAGGGAATTAAGGGATAAAGTAAATTTAGTTCCTACTAATAGTAAATATAAGGTATATATAATAGATGAAGTACATATGCTTACAACACAAGCATTTAATGCTTTATTGAAAACTTTAGAAGAACCTCCTAAACATGTCATTTTTATTTTAGCTACTACAGAGCCTTATAAAGTTCCTTTAACAGTTTCATCGAGATGTCAAAAATTTCAATTTAATAAAATAGATGATGAAGAAATAGTGAAACGTTTGAAGCAAATTTGTTTGAAAGAAGAAATTTTAATAAAAGATGATGCTTTGTACGAAATAGCTAGGTTATCTGATGGAGGTTTAAGGGATGCTATTAATTTATTAGATCAATTAACTGCATATAAAAATGATCTAATTACATTAGATGATGTATATAAAGTTAATGGTTCTGTTTCTTATAAAAATCTTTACCAATTGCTTATTGATATAAAAAATGGTGATAGAAAAAATATAATTGATTTGGTAAATGAGTTTGATAGATCAGGGAAAAATATTTCAAAATTTATTGAAGAAATGTTAATTTTCTTAAAAGATGTATTAATTTATAAAAATAGTAAACAAAAAACAAAAATACAAGAAAAAAACGAAATATTAGAAGAAATTTCAAAATGTTTTGATGATATTTTGATATATTTTATGATAAATAACTTAAATGAATTATTAAATACAATTAAAGTTGCTAGTTATCCTTCTATATTATTATTGGTTAATCTTTTGAAAACAATTGAATTTTTAGAAAATAAAGAGAATGATAAAGAAAATACTTTTCATGCGGCTATTGAACCAAGTAATAGTATGGATGAAAAATTAGAAAGAAAAGAAGAAAAAAATATTTCCCGGGAAATAATTACTAAATCAGAAAATAATATAGATTATAAAAAATTTAAACAAATTAGAATAAATAATTCTTTTTCGACAGCATCTAAAACTTTTTTAAATGATGTTAAAATAAAGTGGAGTACTATTTTTGACTATGTTTTGGATGATGATTTTAAATTGGCCGCTGGTTTGTTAGCTGATACTGTTCCAATGGTAGTTGGAGAACAAAATATGATATTAGTGTCTAAATATGATGCTTCTGCAATTAGGATAAATAATAATTTAACTATTATTGAACAATTATTAAATATAATATATGAAAAAAATTATTCCATAATAGCAATATCTACTAAAGAGTGGGAAGAGGAAAGAAATAGATATATATCAAATGTAAAAAAAGGATATAAATATAATTACGTTAGTGAAGAAAAAGAATCAACATTAAATCTTTTAAAGATTGAAAAGACTGCAGTTGATCAATTAATAGATTTAGTTGGAGAAGAAATGATTGAATATAAATAGGAAAGGTGATGTTATATGAATATACAATCTTTAATGAGAGAGGCACAAAAAGTACAAAAAGAATTACAAAAAACGCAGAAAGAATTAGAAAATACTATATATGAAGGAACTTCTTCTTTAATTCATGTTAAAATGAATGGTAAAAAAGAGTTAGTTTCAGTAAAAATAAATATAGAGGATTCTATTGAAAAAGAAGATGTTGAATTGTTACAAGATATGATAATGGTTGCAGTAAACGATGGAATAAGAAAAGTAGATGAAGATAAAGAAAAGAAAATGAGTAAATATGGTCAAGGACTGAGTGGGTTGTTATAATGTATCCAATTGGAATAAAAAAGTTAATTGATTCTTTTAAGGATTTACCAGGAATTGGAGAAAAAACAGCAGAAAGACTTGCTTTTGCTTTATTGAATTTTGATAAAGAAAAACAAACTAATTTTATAGATGCAATTACAGAAGTTAGAGATAAAATAAAAAAATGTAAAATTTGTGGTAATTTTTGCGAAAATGATGTATGTGATATTTGTTTAAATAACAATCGTGATAAAAAATTAATTTTTGTTGTTGAAAAGCCTAAAGATATATATTTGTTTGAAAAAATAGGAATATTTAAAGGAACATATCATGTGCTAGATGGATTAATATCTCCTCTTGATGGTGTTAACCCTGAAGACATAAATATTAGCAGTTTAGTTGATAGAATAAAGAACGACAATACAAATGAAGTAATACTAGCTTTAAAGCCAAGTATTGAGGGTGAAACAACTATGCAATATATAAAAAAAATATTAGAAAAAACAGATGTAAAAGTTAGCAAAATTGCTACAGGCATTCCCCTAGGAACTGACATGGAATATATAGATACTCTAACTCTAGAACTGGCTTTAGAGGAAAGAAAAAACATATCATAAAATATTTAACATATAATTTATAAGGTGATTATATGTTAAAAAAAATATACAAAGTAATAAAGAAAATTATAATGGCAACAATTTTGATATTTGCATACAATAAAATATCTTTTTCTTTAAATGCTACAATACCGCTTAATTTCATAACAATACTTTTTGTTACTACTTTTGGTATACCAGCAATCTTTTTTTTAGTAATTTTTTATTTAGTAATTTTATAGTAGGTGATATATTATGTTAGACGATTTTAAAGAACAACAAGAATTGATTTATAATATTTTAATTAATTCAATAAATAATAATAAAGTTTCTCATGCATATTTGTTTGAAACAAATGGTGAACTAGATGAATATAATATAATAATTGCTTTTGCTAAATCCTTGATATGTCCACAACATTACACAAATAACAAAAAATGTGGTGACTGTACTATTTGTAAAAGAATTGAATCAAATAATTATACGGAACTAAATTTTATAGAACCTGATGGATTATTAATAAAAAGGGAACAATTAATAAAGGTGCAAGAAGAGTATAATAAAATTGGAATAGAGGGTGAATACAGAATTTACATAATAAAAGAGTGTGAAAAAATGAACAAACAAACCGCTAACTCTATTTTAAAATTTTTAGAAGAACCTGTTCCTAATGTTATAGCTATACTGGTTACAAATAATATAAATAAAGTTTTGGATACAATTATTTCAAGGTGTCAACATATTAAATTACATAAAAATAATAAATTAACTAATACATTAGAGAATGTTTGTAATTTGATTTGTAAAACAAAAAGTGATAAAGAAAATTTTATTTTAAAGGAAGAAAATCAAAAAATTGCAAGTAATATCGTAAATTTTGTAACTTATTATGAAAAAAACAAATTGAATACTTTAATTTATATAAAAGAAAAATGGAATGACTTGTATAATACAAAAGAATTAGTAGATAATGCTCTAAATTTAATGACAATTTTTTATTTTGATGTTTTAAAATTAAAATTTAATACTAATAATTATTTTTTTAATGATTTTTTAGATGAATTAAAAATTGTTGCTTTTTTAAACACCGAAAAAGATATTATAAGGAAAATAGAGATTTTAATAAAAAATAGAGAATATTTGAAATGTAATTTAAATTTAAATTTATTAATTAATAGAATATTAATAGAATTTGGTGGTGAAATTTATGGAAATAGTTGCTGTTAAAATAAATTGTAAAGGAAAAATTTATTATTTTAAGAATGATTTTTTAAAATTGAGAAAAAACTGTACTGTTATTGTAGATACAGAACGAGGACTACAATATGGACAAGTTGTGGATTTTATTGACATTAATAAGGTGAATGATAGTTGTGAGCTAAAAGAAGTTATTAGGTTAACTACAAAAAAAGATTATATACAACACTTAACTAACTTGAAAGATGCAGAAAAAGCAATTAAAAATTGTAAGGAAATGATAAAAAAATATAATTTAAATATGTCAATTATAGATGCAGAATATACATTTACAAGATCACAATTAATTTTTAAATTTGTTTCAGATGAAAGAGTAGATTTTAGGCAGTTAGCAAAAGATTTAGGTGCGTATTTTAAAACTAGAATTGAATTAAGGCAAGTAGGAATAAGAGATAAAGCAAAAGAAATTGGTGGTTTAGGAATTTGTGGAAGGAAATTATGTTGTGGTGCTTTTTTAAAAGAATTTGAAAGTGTATCAATAAATATGGCTAAAAATCAAGCAATAGCATTAAATCCTACAAAAATTAATGGAGTTTGTGGTAGATTGTTATGTTGTTTGAAGTATGAAAATGAGTTATATTCTGATTGTAGAAAAAAATTACCTGAAGTAGGAAAGTTTGTAGAAACAGACGAAGGAAATAGTAAAGTAACATCAGTTGATATATTGAATCAAAAATATACTGTTATAACTCCTAAAAATAATGTTAAAGAAGTAGATGTAAAAAATGGAAGTAAAGAATAGGTTATTAAATTTTAAAAATGTTTACATATATCAAAATGATGATTGGTTTAAATTTTCTTTAGACTCTGTGCTATTAGCCAATTTTGTAACTATTAATTTTAGAACTAAAAAAATATTAGATTTAGCAACAGGTAATGCGCCAATACCTATGTTACTTACTTATCGTACAAATGCCCAGATATATGGAATAGAATTGCAAAAGGAAATATATAAATTAGGTTTAAAGTCTATAAAAGAAAATGATATGTTAGAACAAATACAGTTAATGAACATTGATGTAAAAAATGTAAGCAAATATTTTAAATTTGAACAGTTTGATGTTGTAACTTGCAATCCACCTTATTTTAAAACTAAAAATAAAGAATTATTAAATGATAATTACATTAAATCAATTGCGCGTCATGAAATATGTCTTGATTTAGATAAAGTTTGTAATATTGCATCAAATAATTTAAAAAACAAAGGTGTTTTTGCAATAGTCCATAGACCGGAAAGACTATTAGAAATCTTAGATACGATGAGAAAATATAAAATAGAACCTAAAAAAATTCAATTTGTATATCCAAAAATTGAAAAGGAAGCAAATATTGTGTTAATTGAAGGAATGAAAAATGGAAATAGTGGTGTTAAGCTATTAAAACCAATAATTGTCTATGATGAAAATAACAATTATAGTGATGATATAAAAAAAATGTTTGAGGAGTGATTTTTATGTGGCAAAATAGTTACGATGAAACTCCAACTTTGTATATTGTGCCAACACCAATTGGCAATTTAGATGATATTACAATAAGAGCAGTTAATATTTTAAAAGAAGTTGAAGTTATTTTTTCTGAAGATACTAGAGTAACATCTCTATTGTTAAAACACTTTGAAATAAAAAAACATTTAATATGTTTGCACGATCATAATGAAGATAAAATTAAAGAAATTGTATTGGATTATTTAGAAAAAGGTAAAAATGCTGCAATTGTAACAGATAGAGGTACTCCAATAATTAGTGATCCAGGATATAAAACTGTGGAGTATATAGTAATGAAAGGATATAATGTTGTATCATTACCTGGTGCTACTGCTTTTGTTCCTGCTTTGACATCTTCTGGATTAAATCCTAAACCATTTACATTTTACGGATTTTTAAATAGCAAAGAAAGTAAATGTAAAAAGGAATTAGAAGAATTAAAATTTTTTAAAAGCACCATTATATTTTATGAAGCACCTCATCGATTAGAAAAAACGTTAAATTTAATGCATAACGTTTTAGGCAACAGAAAAATAAGTGTATCAAGAGAAATATCTAAAAAATATGAAAGTATTTTTAGGGGAACCATTTCTGAATTGTTAGAAAATTTGGGTACAATAAAAGGAGAATATGTGTTGGTAGTTGAAGGTTATACCGAATCTGAAGATGTCAATAATTTGACAATTATTGACAATGTAAATTTATATATTAGCAATGGAATGAAAATTATGGATGCAATAAAGTGTGTTGCAAGAGAAAGAAATATTCCAAAAAATCAAGTTTATAAAGAGTATCATACAAGGAGGAATAAATGAAGTTAATTGTAGGTTTAGGTAATCCAGGGAGTGAATTTGAAAATACAAGACATAATGTAGGATTTGAGTTTTTAGATTATATCTGTGAAAAGAAAGGTTTAACTTTTGATAAAGAAAAATTTAACGCGAAATATGTATTTACAAAAGTTGATGGAGAAAGAGTTTTATTGATAAAACCGCTTTCATTCATGAATTTATCAGGAACTGTTGTAAAAAAATATGTTGATTATTTTAAGTTAGTACCTGAAGATATTTTAATTATACATGATGATCTTGATATGCCACTAGGAAGAACAAAAATTGTTTTTGATAGTAGAAGTGGTGGGCATAATGGTATAAAAGATATAGAGAAAAGTTTGAAAACAAAAAAATATGTTAGATTAAAAATAGGAATTTCAAATAATAAAAATATAGAAACTAAAGATTATGTTTTAGGAAAATTTACAAAAAATGATAAAGAAGTACTTAATAATACATATGAAAGACTATTAAATGTAATAGATGATTTTTGTTTTATTTCTTTAGAACGAATGATGAATAAATATAATCACAAGTAATGGATTATTTTGAAAAAAATAAATTGTAGTATTTTAATATAAAAAATGGTATAATAATAATGATTTTTTATACAATGTAATCGTTTTGATTACATATTTTTGCTTGTAAGGTGATAAAATGAAATTTTTTGATAATTTATTTAAAATACCAAATAATAACTATTATGGTGTTTCTGGTTTAACTGTTGAATTAAATTGTATATATATATATGACACTTTCGTTAAACAAAATGGAAGTGTTTTAGTTGTTGCTAACTCATTGTATGAAGCTAACAATTTTTACCAAAGATTACAAAATTATACTGATAAAGTATTGTTTTTTCCAATGGATGATTTTATTACTAGCGAAGCAATTGCAATAAGTCCTGAATTTAAAGTTGAAAGAATAAATACTTTAAATAAATTAATAAATAATAATAATAAATATATTGTGGTTTGTAATTTAATGGGAGTACTTAGATATTTACCAACTAAAACTACATGGAAAAATTCAATTTTAAATTTAAAAAAAAATCAAGATTTTGAACGTACAACATTATTAGATAAATTATATGATTTAGGATATGAAACCGAAACTATAGTTACAGAAACTGGTAAAGTAGGAGTAAGAGGATATGTAATTGATATTTTTCCAACTGGTGAAGATAATCCTATTAGGATAGAATTTTGGGGCGACACAATTGATAGTATAAAATATTTTGATGTTGAAACACAATTAACTATACAAGAAGTGTCAGAGATAAATATTTTTCCATATACGGAATTTATATTAAATAAGTCACAAAATAATATCGAAAAAAAACAAAAATACTTAAAACATTATTCTGATAAAATATCTGGTATTTGGGATTATATAGATCAAAATATTTGTTTTTTTAATGATTATGGTCAACTAGTTAATAGTTATTATCTTTTGCGAAAATCTATATTAGAATACAATAAAGAAAATTATACATCAATAAAAACAGATTATATGCATGATTTTGAAAGTATAAGTTGCAATAATCAAATTTTCTTAATGAATGTTGATAATTTGTTGGAAAATTTAAAAAAGCATAAGAATTATAAATTTTTATCATATAATATAGAAAATTATGATGGTAATTATAATTTGGTTAAACATGATATTGAGAAATACAGTAGTAAAAAATATACTATAATTCTCTGTTTAAATTCAAAAAATTCTATTGATAGAGTATGTAAATATTTAGATTTTAATGATGTTTATATAACGGATGAGAATCATATTTTAGATAATAAAATTAACATTATCATAAAATCTATAGGAAATGGTTTTATTTTTGAAAATTATTTTATAATAAGTGAAAATGATTTATTTAAGATTCAAGAGAAAAATAAAAATTATAAAAATAAATATAAAATAGGTACTAAAATAAGTAATATAAATAATATATCAAAAGGTGATTATATTGTTCATGAACAACATGGTATTGGGATTTATGATCAACTATGTACTATAACTAAAAATGGGCTAAAAAAAGATTATATAAAATTAATTTATGCTGGTGGAGATGTATTATATATACCAGTAGAAAAAATAGATAGAATAAGTAAATTTTCAGGAAAAGAAGGGGTTAATCCTAAAATTAATAAATTTGGTACTGATGAATGGAGGAGAAAAAATGCAAGAGTTCGTGGAAGGATTGAAGAAATTGCTGGTAATTTATTAAAGGTATCTGCTGAAAGAGAAGCAATGAAGGGATTTGCTTTTAGTGAAGATGATGAAAATCAAGTATTGTTTGATAGTCAATTTGATTATAAAGAAACTCCCGATCAAATAAAAGCGATTAACATAATAAAAGATGAAATGGAAAAAAGGAAGCCAATGGATATGCTATTGTGTGGAGATGTGGGATATGGAAAAACAGAAGTTGCATTTAGAGCAATATTTAAAGCTGTTAACGATGGAAAACAAGTAGCTTATTTGTGCCCTACAACAATTTTATCTAATCAACAATATAAGAATGCTATTGAAAGATTTAAAAGTTTTCCAGTAAATATAGCGCTTTTAAACAGATTTGTGGATAGAGCAAAACAAAAAAAAATAATTGATGATTTAAAAAATGGTAAAATTGATATTTTATTTGGCACACATAGAATATTAAGTAGTGATATAGAATTTAAAGATTTAGGACTTCTTGTTATTGATGAGGAACAGAGATTTGGTGTTACACATAAAGAAAAGATTAAGCAATATAAGTCAAATATTGATGTTTTGACTTTATCTGCAACACCTATACCAAGGACTTTACAAATGTCTATGTTTGGAATTAGGAGTCTTGCACTAATTGAAACAGCTCCTGCACAAAGATTTCCTGTTCAAACATATGTGCTTGCAGAAAATAAAAATGTAATAAAAGATGCAATATATAAGGAATTATCAAGAAATGGGCAAGCGTTTATTTTATATAATAAAGTAGATAATATAGAATCAAAAGTTAGAGAGATAAATGAATTGGTTCCTGATGCTAAAGTTAATTATGCTCATGGTCAAATGAGTAAAACTGAACTAGAAAATATAATGTTAGATTTTATTGCTCATAAGTTTGATGTGCTAGTATGTACCACTATTATAGAAACTGGTATAGATATACCTAATGTTAATACTTTGATTATCATTGATGCGGACAAATTTGGCTTATCTCAATTATATCAAATAAGGGGAAGAATTGGCAGAAGTAACAAAATTGGATATGCTTATTTAATGTATGATAATAGAAAAGTATTGAATGATATTGCTATAAAAAGATTGAATACTATAAAAGAATTTACAGAGTTGGGTAGTGGATTTAAAATTGCTATGCGTGATTTATCAATAAGAGGAGCTGGAGATATATTAGGAAGCGAGCAATCTGGATTTATTGATACAATTGGTATAGATTTATATTTAAAAATGTTAAATGAAGCAGTTTTAAAATTAAAAGGTCAAGAACTACCAGATGAAGATGATATTAATGATAATAAACCTTTAATTGAAATAGATACACATATTAGTGATTCTTATATTGCTGATGAGGATTTGAAAATTGAAATACATAAAATGATTAATAAAGTAGATTGTTTGGAAAAAATGCTATCTATAAAAGCAGAATTAGAAGATAGATTTGGTAAAATTACAAACGATATGGAAATTTATATGTATGAAGAATGGTTTGAAAAGTTGGCTAAAAAATTGGAAATAGAAAATTCAAAGCAAACAAAAACATTTATAGAATTGGAATTATCAGAAAATATTAGTAAAAAAATTGATGGTGAAAAGTTATTTTTTATGGCATATAATATAACTAAAATGTTTAGATTTAGCTTTAAAAACAATAAAATACATATAATTTTGGATACAGTTAAATTAGATAAACACTTTTTAATATATTTAATCCAGTTGTTAGAAAAAATTAATACTGAACTAATTATTAAAGATTAGTTCTTTTTTGTATAAATTTATATATTTTTAACACAATAATATTAGAAATGGAGGAATATATGAAAACAACAGGAATAATAAGGAGAATTGATGAATTGGGTAGAGTTGTAATTCCAAAAGAAATAAGAAAAAATATGAGAATAGATAATGGCGAAAGTCTTGAAATATTTGTAGATGAGGATAATATAATATTAAAAAAATATTCTCCGATTGAAAGTCTAAATACTGTAGCAGAAAAATATGTAGATATTTTTAATCAAGTTATTAAACATAATATTATTGTTACTGATAGAAATAAAGTAATAGCAATAGCAGGTAATTTAAAAAAACAATATTTAAATAAAGATATTAGTGAATTTACATCACATTCAATAGATAGAAGAGATAGTTTTGTAGAAAGGCAAAAAAATTCTTTTGAAATAGTGAAAGGCATTAATGAAATTGGTTATTATTCATTTAGTTCAATTGTTAACAATGGTGACGCGATAGGTTCTGTAATAGTAGTTTCAACAGATTATCCAATATTAGAAGCAGATGAAAAAATGGCAGTAATATTATCTAAAATATTATCCAAACATTTTATAAATTAATAAAATGTTTTATTTTTTATTAAAATTTGACAAAACTACAATAATGAGTATAATATTTGGTACTTAATTTTGGAGGGAAATATGAATTTTAATAGTAGAATAGAAGCAAGTAGATTTTTAAATAAACCACATATAAAATTTTTAGATTCGGGTTCTTGTGGTCAATGCTTTTATGATATGGTTAGTAAAAAAGTTTATAAAATCTTTAATGATTTTTTTGATGATGAATATTACTCTGATTATAATGCAGAAAATATACTAAAATTTAGCAATGTTACAAATAGTACATATATATGGCCAAATGAAGTTATAACTGTTGGTGATAGGGTAATTGGATATATTTTACCATATATTAAAGGTGTAGATTTGTGTAAAGTAAATCCTTTAAGTGTTAATTTATCTAAACTAGTTGATGATTTAGATAAAGTTTATAAAGATAATATAATAATTTCTCAAAATGGTATTATTACATATGATGTTATGTATAATATTTTATATGGTAGAAATGGTATTAATATAATAGATTCAGATGAATATAATTTTAATTGTTTTGCTAGAAGTTATGAAGAAATTTTAAAAAACAATAACAGAAATATTAATTATGCATTTAAAGTTTTTTTAGTTAATAATTATTTTGATGATTTTGTTAAACAATTCAGTGAATTAAAAGAAATGTATGAAGATTTAGATGTTGAATCAACAATTTTCATATTAAATTTGCAAAAAAAATTAAGTGAATTTTTAAGTTTTGAAGTAAATTTTTTAAATGATGCATTAAAATTAAAAAATAAGAAAAGAATTAAAGAAAAAAATATTAAATTTAAACGATTGCTAGATTAATTGATGTTGCATAACTTTTCTTAATATGGTATAATACATATGATTTTTAAAAAATTATGAAGGAAAGAGTAATGATTACTTATTATAGAGATTCTATGTTGGTGGAAATTAGAAAAAAAGGATTATTATAAATGGTTCTGGAATTGTTTAATTGATATTTAGATTAAAACGGTAGTGCGTTATAACTTTAAGAATATAATTATATTATATGAAATAAGGTGGTACCGCGGTAATTTATCGCCCTTAATGCTATCTTATTTTATTTTGAGGTGGTTTTATGAGAAAATTTGAAAAAATATCTGAAAAACAATTTAGAGATGATTTTGTTAATTTTAATGTAGAATATAATGATATTAAGTTACCAGTAAGAAAGACAAAAAATTCTGCAGGGTATGATTTTTATATACCTTTTGATGCAATCATTAATCCTAATGAAACAATTTTAATTCCTACTGGTATTAAAGTAATTATGAATGAAAATGAGTTTCTTGGCATTTATGTAAGAAGTGGTTTAGGAACTAAATATAATTTACGGATGTGTAATCAGGTAGGGATTATTGATGCGGATTATTATAATAATATTGAAAATGAAGGACATATTTTTATAAAAATGCAAAATGAAGGTAATGAAACAGTTTATTTGAAAAAATCGGATAGAATAGCACAGGGAATTTTTCAAAAATATTATATTACAGATTTTGATCAAGTAGCTGAAATAAGAGAAGGCGGTTTAGGAAGTACAAATTAAGGAGATGATATAATGAAAAATAAATTTTATATAACGACCCCTATTTATTATCCATCAGCAAATTTTCATATTGGACATTGCTATACAACAATAATTGCCGATGCTATAGCAAGGTATAGGAGATTAAGTGGCGATGACGTATTTTTCTTAACAGGAACAGATGAACATGGCCAAAAAATTCAAAAGAAGGCGGAAGAAACAGGAGTAACTCCACAAAAATATGTGGATGAGATTGTAGATAATGCTAAAGATTTATGGAAAAGCCTAGGAATTAGTTATGACAAATTTATAAGAACAACAGATAAAGAACATGTAGAGGTAGTTCAAAAAATATTTAAAAAGCTATATGATAAAGGAGACATTTATAAGGGTGAATATAAAGGATTATATTGTACACCTTGTGAATCATTTTGGACAGAAACACAACTTGTAGATGGAAAATGTCCAGACTGTGGAAGAGAAGTTAATGAAGTAACAGAAGAAGCTTATTTCTTCAAATTGTCAAAATATCAAGCTAAATTAATAGAATATATTGAGACACATCCTAATTTTATAGAACCTGAGTCAAGAAAAAATGAAATGATAAATAATTTTATAAAGCCTGGACTTGAAGATTTATGCGTATCTAGAACAAGTTTTAATTGGGGAGTTCCAGTTACGTTTGATGACAAACATGTTGTATACGTTTGGTTAGATGCTTTAAGTAACTATATATCAGCATTAGGTTATTTGACAGATGATGATTCACTATTTAAAAAATATTGGCCTGCGGATTTACACATAGTAGGAAAAGAAATTGTTAGATTTCATACAATTATTTGGCCTATTATGTTAATGGCATTAGATTTAGAACTACCAAAACAAGTATTTGGTCATGGATGGTTAGTTATAAATGGAGGTAAAATTTCTAAAAGTTTAGGTAATTATAAAGATCCAAGAGAATATATAGAAACTTATGGAGTAGATGCTGTTAGGTATTTTGCTTTAAGGGAGGTTCCTTTTGGAAACGATGGTAATTTTTCAGAAGAATTATTAATAAGTAGAACTAATGCGGATTTGGCAAATATATTAGGAAATTTAGTAAATAGAACAATAGGCATGGCAAATAAATATTTTGATGGAATAATTGAAAACACTAATGTATGTGAAGATATTGATAATAATTTAAAAGATTTAGCGTTAAGTTTAAAGAATAAGGTAGATAGTAATATGAACAATTTACAAATATCAGATGCTTTAGATAATATTTTTGAATTGTTTAGAGCATGTAATAAATATATTGATGATACAATGCCTTGGGTTTTGGCTAAAGATGAAACAAAACAAGATAGATTAAAAACAGTATTATACAATTTGATAGAATCTATTCGTTTTGGAACAGTTTTATTACAAGCATTTATACCAACTACTACAGAAAAAATATTTAATCAACTAAATACAAATATTATTGATTTTAATAGTTTAGATAAATTTGGATATTATAAATCAAATACTAAATTAAATAATCCTGAAGTATTATTTAAAAGAATTGAAGCTAAATAGATTTACATTTAATTGTAAATTTATTTTTTTTATTTTAATAATATTTACTGTAAAAGTTAATTTTGATAGAATGATACTAGTTGTTAGAAGTATTGCAGTAAATATTAAGAAAGGAAAGACTAGCAATGCCTAATAAATTAAGTGAAGAAAAAGTAATAGGAGTAACTTTAATTTCATTAATTATTTTAATATTTATAAACATAATTATTAATTTTAATTTTTTGGATTTAGGATATTTAGTAGTTTTAATTGCAAATTTTTGCAAATTTTTAGTAATAAAAAGTAGAAGTTGACAAATTATACTTGAAAAAGTATAATTTTTTTATGGAGGTAAATATGATAGATACTCATTGCCATTTATATAGTGAATATTACGATAATTTAGATGAATTAATAGATAAATTAAAAGATAGTGATATAAAAGCTGTAATTGTTAATGGATGTGATATGAAAAGTAATAAAGAAGTTTTAGAATTGACTAAAAAATATGATATTGTGTATGGTGCATTAGGTTTTCATCCAACTGAATTAAATGATATTGTTATTGAAGATTTGATATGGTTAGAAAAGCATATTAATGATCCTAAAATAGTTGCAATAGGGGAAATAGGGCTTGATTATCACTATGATGATACCGATAAAGAAAAGCAGAAATATTTTTTTAAGAAACAATTAGAAATAGCAAAAAAGTATAACAAACCAGTAATAATACATACAAGGGATAGTATACAAGACACATATAATATAGTAAAAGATAGTAAATGTAAAGGTTCTATTCATTGTTATAGTGGTAGTTTAGAAATGGCTAAAGAATTTATAAAAGTCGGATTTTGTCTAGGAATAGGCGGAATAGTTACTTTTAAAAATGCTAAAAATATTATTGAGGTAATAAAGAATATAGATGAAGAATATATTTTATTAGAGACAGATAGTCCATATTTAACACCAGAACCATATCGTAAATATAAAAATGATTCATCTTATTTGAATATAATTTTGAAAAAAATATGTTCTTTAAAACAGCAAGATTATGAATATCTTAAAACAGTGACTACTAATAATGCTAATCGAATATTTGACTTTAAGTAAAAAGTATGCTATAATTTTTATTGCCTGGAGAAAATAATAAGAGGTGATTAAATGAAAAAAATAGTTGCAACAATAATTGTGGGAACACAATTACTAGTAGGCGGACTATTTTTAGTGACATTATTTACAGGAAATGAAGTAGATAAGAAAGTAGTTGTCGTTGAAAACAATAACTTGAGTAAAATGGTAGATGTTGTTTCAGGCCTATATATGGAAGACTTTGTAAATACTATTACTACTCAAGAAGTTGAGGTCAAAGAGGATGAAAAACAAGTTGAAATAGAGGAAAAAACAGTAGAAGTTGCTGTACCTGAAGTTTCACAAGTAGAAGATTACGAGGTATTAAATACTTATGTTGGAACGATAACTGGTTATGGTCCAAATTGTGTTGGATGTTCAGGAATTACAGCTAGCGGTTACGATGTAAGAAATACTACAACATATATGGATAGTGAGTATGGTGAAGTTAGAATATTAGCAGCTGATAGAAGTATTGAATTATATTCAATTGTTAGAGTTAGTAATATACCTAATATGGAGCCATTTATAGCTATTGTTTTAGATCGTGGTGGTAATGTAGGTTTTGGAAAAGGTACGTTGTTTGATTTATTATTTGCAGATGAAAGTCAAGCACTTCATAAAACAAATGATGTAACTTTCGAAGTCTTAAGAAATGGAAAATAACTAGGCAACTAGTTATTTTATTTTATAGAGATTATATATAAAGGGTGAGTATATGGAGAAATTTAAATTTAAAAAGAAATATGGTCAAAATTTTATAACTGATGAAAATTTAATTAATAAAATAGTAAATAGTGCAGAAATAAATACTGAATCTTTAGTTATAGAAATAGGACCGGGAATGGGAGCGCTTACTACCAAAATTTTAGATAAATGCAAGCAAGGAATTATATACGAAATAGATACAGAACTCAAAGAATATTTAGAACACAAATTAAATAATTATGATAATTATGAGTTATTATTTGAAGATTTTTTAACTACTAATGTTAAAGAGGTATTAAAAAAGTATAAGTATAAAGAACTTTTAATTGTGGCTAATTTACCATATTATATTACTACTCCTATTATAAAAAAAATAATAGAAGAAGAAATATTAGCAGATAAAATAGTGATTATGATTCAAAAAGAAGTTGCTGATAGATTTTCTGCTAAAGTAAATACAAAAGATTATAGTTCTTTAACGGTATTTTTAAATTATTATTACGATATAAAAAAATTATTTAATGTAAGTAAAAATATGTTTTATCCTAAACCTGAAGTAGATTCTAGTGTTATATTAATGAGTAAGAAAAAAGAAAAAGAAAATATAGAAGACATAAATATATTTAACAAACTTGTAAAAGATAGTTTTAAGTACAAAAGAAAAAATTTAAGAAACAATTTAAAACAATACGATTTAGAAAAAATAGATTTGATATTACAAAAATATAATTTATCTTTAAATAGTAGGGCAGAAAATATTCCATTAAATGTATTTGTAGAAATAGCAAATAATATATAAGTCTATTTCTTTTTTTTTTGCATATATTTAAGTGGTGATATATATGTTTAAAGTAGGAGATCTAGTAACTAGAATATCTTATAATAATGATATAGTATTTAGAATAGTGGATATTAAAAATAACATTTATTATCTAAAAGGAACCAATGTAAGACTTAGTGCAGATAGTCCCAAAGAAGATTTATTAAAATGTGATGAAGAAAAAATTAATGATGGTTTTTTACCAGTTTTAGAAGAATATAGAACTTTAGATAGAAATGAATATTTTTATCTTCCAGGAAAAATATTGCATATTGATGCAGATAATGAATATCTTGAAAAATGTATGAATTTTTATAAAAAAAATAAAATAAAAGCATATGGTGTATTTTTAAAAGAGGAGGATTTACAAGATAATATAACTAAATATTTAGATATGTATAATCCTGATATATTAGTAATAACTGGTCATGATGCATACTTTAGAAAAAAAAGAGAAGGAAATAATTATAAAAATACTGAAAACTTTGTAAATGCTGTTAAAGAGGCAAGAAAATTTGAAAAATCTCATGAAAAACTATTAATAATTGCAGGCGCTTGCCAATCAAATTATGAAGAATTAATAAGGGCTGGTGCTAATTTTGCATCAAGTCCTAAAAGAATAAATATTCATGCATTAGATCCTGCAATAATTGCGGGAAGTTTGTCTTTCTCTGACAAAAGTAAGAGTATAAATCTTATAAATATATTAGAAAAAACTAAATATGGTTCTGATGGAATAGGAGGGATAATAACAAATGGTACTATGTATATAGGTTATCCAAGAGAATAAGGGGGAAAAATGACAATTCAAAAAATAAAAAATACAATAGACAATGGTATCGGTAAAAAAGTAAATATAGTTTTTAATGGTTCAAGAAACAAAAAGGAATATTATAAAGGTGAAATAATAGAAACATACAATTACATTTTTATAGTTAAATTAGATTCATTAGAAAAGAAAAGTTTTAGTTATTCTGATGTGTTAACTAGCACTATAAAATTATATTTTGATAAATAATATGTCAAAATATAGTAAAACATATTGACTTTTAGTAATTTGTTAATATACAATGTAATTAGAAAAGTTATTTTCTAGAAGGAGTTGAAGTATAATGAAAATTACTTCTGTACGTGTAATTAAAAAAGAAAATTCAAGAATGAAGGCTATTGCTGAGGTAGTATTAGATGATTGCTTTGTTGTAAAAGGAATTAAAGTAATTGAAGGTGACAATGGATTATTTCTAGGTATGCCTAGCAGAACTATTGTGGTAAACAATGATGGTAAAGAAGAAATAGTTCACGTAGATATTGCTAATCCAATTAATAAGGAAACAAGAAAAATGTTTACTGATGCAATTTTAGAAGAATATGAAAAAATAAAATAGACTTTATGTCTTTTTTTTGTTATATATATATTCTTTTATCATATATTTTATCAGGAGGAATATATATGGACAAGGTAAAAGAAATTGAATCTAGTTTTAATCATGGTATATCTATATCTGAAAGAAAAAGTATTGTAGTATCAGGTGTAAAAAAAATAGAAAGTTTTGATAATGAAGAATTTTTAATGGATACAACATTGGGATTTTTAGTAATAAAAGGTGAAGAATTAGAAATAATTAAATTGGATACATATCAAGGAAATGTTTCAATAAAAGGAAAAATAGATAGTTTAAATTATTTAGATACAAACATGAAAAAAGATAAAGAAAATTCCTTGTTAAATAAATTATTTAAATAATGCCTTTAATTAATCAAATATTAACTATTGTTTTTTCTTTTATTTATGGAATAATATTTTATTTTTTATTAGAAATAAACTACAAATATATATATTATGGAAATAAAATATATAGAATTATAGTTACCTTTTTATTTGTGTTATGCAATACATTAATATATTTTATAATGTTAAGAAAAATAAATTATGGAATAGTCCATATTTACTTTTTATTCTGTTTGTTGACAGGTTATATTTTATCTAATTTTGTTTGTAAGAATTTAATTGTAAATCGTAAAAAACAGTGATATAATGTATATGAAAAGTAGGTGATAATATTAACAAGAATACTAAAAATGTCAAGAAAAAAGTAAAAAGAAAAACTAAAAGGCGTTTAATGCTAGCATTTTTTATATTTGGACTAATTTTATCTACTTTAGGTTATAATTTAATTTTAAATGTAAATTCAATATATAAAATGAAAGCACAAAAAAAACAATTGGAAAAGAAAATTGCTTTATTAAAAGAAGAAGAAAAAATTTTAGAATCTGATATACAAAAATTAGAAGATCCTTCTTATGTGGCTCGATATGCTAGAGAAAAATATTTATATTCAAAAGATGGAGAAATTATTATTAGAATGCCTGATGATGACGAATAAAAAAAGATACTTATTTTGAATTTGTATCTTTTTTATTATTATTTTTTTCATTATTGTTGTTATCATCTTTTTCTTCTTCTTCTTTAGGTAGATGACCATGTTCTACTAAATAATCAATTTGTTCTTTTGTAATAGTTTCTTCTTCTAATAAAGTATTAGCTATTAAATCAAGTAATTTTCTATTTTCAATAATAATATTTTTAGTTATTTCATATCTTTCATTAATAATTTTACGCATTTCTTCATCTATTTCATGGGCAACAGTATCAGATATGTTTCTATTTTTTGTATAATCTCTACCTAAGAAAGTATTTTCAGAAGGTTCCTCTAACATCATAGGTCCTAAATCACTCATACCATATTCAGTAACCATACTTCTTGCAATTTTAGTTGCTTTTTTAAAGTCATCATGTGCTCCTGTAGATATTTCATTAAATACCACTTCTTCGGCCACACGTCCTGCCAATAATCCAGAAATAGATTCTAGTAATTGGTTTTTAGTGTAGTTAAAACTTTCTTCTTTAGGTGTCATCATAGTATAACCACCGGCATGACCTCTTGGAATAATAGTAATTTTTTGGACATCGTTAGCACCATCAAGTTTTAAACCTAATACTGCATGACCAGCTTCATGATATGCCACTAATTTCTTTTCTTTGTCAGTATATTTCTTTGTTACTTTAGCAGGTCCCATTAAAACTCTATCAGTAGCTTCATCAATTTCTGCCATAGTAATTGACTTTTTATTTCTTCTAACTGCTAAAAGTGCAGCTTCATTAAGTAAATTTTCTAAATCTGCTCCAGAAAATCCCGGAGTTCTTTTAGCTAAATATTCAAGAGTAATACCTTTATCTAAAACTTTATTTTTAGCATGTACTTTTAAAATTTCTTCTCTTGCATTTTTATCTGGAAGAGCAACTGTAACTTGTCTGTCAAATCTTCCTGGTCTAAGAAGTGCTGGGTCTAATACATCAGGTCTGTTTGTAGCAGCAATAATAATTATTCCTTCGTTTGCTCCAAATCCATCCATTTCAGTAAGTAATTGGTTTAAAGTTTGTTCTCTTTCATCATGTCCACCACCTAAACCAGTACCTCTTTGACGACCAACAGCATCAATTTCATCAATAAATATTAGGCAAGGTGCATTCATTTTAGCTTGTTTAAACATATCTCTTACACGAGATGCTCCTATACCTACAAATAGTTCAACAAAATCTGATCCACTTATATAATAAAATGGAACTCTTGCTTCACCTGCAACGGCCCTTGCTAGTAATGTTTTACCTGTTCCTGGGGGACCGACTAATAATACTCCTTTTGGAATTCTAGCACCCATACTTTGGAATTTTTTTGGATTTTTTAAGAAATCAATAAGTTCTTGAACTTCTTCTTTTTCTTCAGTTAATCCAGCAACATCTTTAAAAGTTGTTTTAATGCCATCTTCCATTAATTTAGCTCTGCTTTTTCCAAAATCCATAGACTTATTATTGCCACCAAGTTGTCTTGTAAACAACCAAATAGTAGCACCAATTAATAAAACATATGGTAGTACATTAACAACAATTAACAACCATGAAGCAGCTTCTGGATCTTGTTTTGTTTCTACTGAAAAACCATAGTCAGCTTCTCCACTTATAATTTTTGAAATAAACTCATCAGAAAGTGGTAAATATAATGTAAATTTTTCATTTTCATTATAATCTTTCATTGAACCTTCAATATAGTATAAGTTACTTCTTGTTTTTGGGGTTATTGTTAATTCTTCTATTTCATTGTTACTCATACTTTTCATAAATTCATCATATGATAATTCGTTAATTTTAGTATTCATACTATTTACTAATATTAAACAAGTAACAATAAAAATAAATAAGAATACATAAGGAAATAATCCTTTTTTCATATTTTTATTCATTTATTTCATCCTCTCTTTCATAGTACTTTAGTATTATATCATACTTTTCTTCTTTTTTCTTATTAAATTTAGATTTTTTTAAGTTTGGAACCCATAAAATATTATCATTACTATCCACAAGTATAGGATAGCTATTTCTATCTTTAGTGTGGATTTTTTTTTCTATAAATATTTCTTTTACTTTTTTCTTTCCGTTTAGTCCTAAAACTTCAATAAAATCACCATCTTTTTTATTTCTTATATATAATGGTAATTTAATATCTTTACTGTTTATTCTACAAATATTATTGCCATCATTATCAGTATTATTAATAATTTCAATAACATGATTGTTAATAGTGTTATTTTGTTTTAGTTCTATTTTATAATCATAATTTTTTTCATTTTCATGTTCCTTAAATATTAAATAATCATATTGTTTTAATATCTTCATTTTTTTTGGAAGATTTAAACTACCATTACTGTTATTAGAATCTATTAATTTGATAATATTATTAACATGTTTTTCTGTAACAATATTGGGAACATTATTATACAAACTATTAAGAATACAATAAAGGATATTTTTTTTCATAAATTTTTCTAATTTGTTAAATTCTGTAATATTTAGCATGTTTTTTTTATAAATGTTATCAACAATATTTTTTGTCTCTTTTTTTATGTAATTATCATATTCTAATAATGTTTCAGAATATTTTAAAAATTTTTTGTGTATATTAACGTCTTCCTTTTTTAAGAATGGTAATATATATTTACGATATCTATTTCTTGTATATGCAGTGTCTTTATTACTTTTATCAATATAATATTTAACATTATTATTTTCTAAATAATTTAATATATCTTTTTTTGTATAATTTAGAAGTGGTCTAACGATATAGTATTTATTTTTAAATAAAGATAATTTTTTTATTCCAGCATATCCTTCTAGATTTGAACCACGTGCTATTTTCATAAGTACAGTTTCTATTAAATCATCTCCATGGTGTGCTAGAAATAAATATTTACAATGATATTTTTTTAATACTTCAAAATAAAAGTTGTATCTTTTTTCTCTAGCTTCTGCTTCAAAATTTTTACCACTATATTTTTCAATTTTCATTTTTTCAAAAATAATATTATTATTTAAACAGTAATCTTCTAAAAATTTTTCTTCTTTAGCACTTTCTTTTCTTACATTATGATTAATGTGAGCACATATAATTTTTGAATTTATATGTTCTTTTAAATAATGTAATAGTGCCATTGAATCAGGTCCTGCAGAGACTCCGATTACTATATAGTTTTCATTATCTAAATTTAAACTTTTTAATTGTAATTTCATATTTTCTCCTTTGTTGTATATTATAACATCAATTAATATATTTTCAAATAAATTTGTTTTATATACTTTAATATATGTAAAATATTGTTGTTAAATAGGATAAGTTATGTTAAAATTAGTTTAAGGTGATTATATGGATTTTAATGTGATTAATGAAAATGGGGATAAAGTAACTTGTGATGTTATAGGAATGTTTGTTCATAATAGCAAAAATTTTATTATATATACAGACAATGAAATGGTTGATAGTGAAAAAGAAGTATATGCCTCTTTGTATAGATTAGATGGAAATAATATGGTTTTATTACCCATAACAGAAGAATCTGATTGGGATTTAGTAGATAAGTATTTAGAGGATGTATAATGGATTACATTGATTTTCAAATCATAGAAAATGAAATTGTATGTACCACAGTTTATAATGGTAAAAAAATAAAGTTATCTATTGAAGAAGCAAAACTATTTTTTAGAATATTAGTTAAAAATAATTATAATTATCGTGAATTATTGGTAAATGATATAAAAACTTTAAGATATTATGGTGTAAGTCAAAAATTATTTTTGCAAGTAAGGAAAAATAGGCCTAAAATTAAGAAAATGGTAAATAGAAAAAATAAATATGTTGGTACAACTTTAGCATTAAGTGGTTCTTTAATATTGCTTTTAACATTAAATTCCATAGGGTTATTTTGTAATGATAAAGAAGTTGTTTCTACTAATAATAAAGAAACATTTAGTGTAATGAATGATGATAAATTAAGTCCTAATATGGAAATGGAAGAAAATATAATTATACCTGATAGTATTTTTAATTTTGAATATGAAGATAGATCTAGTAGTGATAAAGCAAATTTGGCTAGATGTTTATATACTGATGTAGTTACAAAATATTCTAATATGTATGGACTTCCTAGTAATTTGATGTTAGCGGTAGGAACACAAGAAAGGGGAACTCATAGTACAGAAGTTTCTCAAGGAGGAGGATTTGGACTCTTTCAAATACAGGTTGAAGGTAGTTGGAATTGGGTAGGGAAATCAGTTTCGGCATATAATTTTGAAACACAGCAAATGGAAACTATTGTTGTATGTCAAAATGAAGATGGTGTTATTGATGTAAATATGTTAGCAGATTTAGATTATAACACAAAAGTAGCTTGTATGATAATGGCATCTGATTTAGTATATTGTGATTATGATATAATTGCAAGTTTGCAAACTTATAATTCGGGAACTAACGTGATAAATTTAAAAAAAGAATATGGGGAAGATTGGATTAATCATAGAGAAAATTTGCCTGGTGATACTGAATATGTAGAACATGTTCTATCTTATTTATCACAAGAAGATAATTTATTACAATATAAAGATATGAATGGAAAAGAATATACAGTTGCTATAAATAATGTTTATGCTAATTCTTTAAACAAAACAAGATAATAAAAAATAGATATAATCTTTCTTTTTTTATTAAAATTTGATAAAATAGTTAATGTAGGAATAAGGTGAATGTATGGGAAAGATAATTGCAATAGTAAATCAAAAAGGTGGAGTAGGAAAAACGACTACAAGCATTAATTTATCTGCTTCTCTTGGTATATTAAAAAAGAAGATATTATTAGTAGATTTAGATCCTCAAGGCAATGCCACTACGGGTGTAGGTTTAGAAAGAGGTGACATAAAAAACAGTATATATGAAGTTTTAGTAAAGAAATGTTCTGTAAATGAAGCAATTGTTAAGACAAAAAGTAAAAATTTAAGTTTGATACCGGCATATTTGAATTTAGCAGGTGTTGATATGGAACTTGTCGAATTAGAAAGAGAATATAAAGAAAGAAATGAACATTTTAATAGAGTAACTAGATTAAAAGAAGAATTAGATAAAATAAAAAATAACTTTGATTTTATTATTATAGATTGCCCTCCATCATTAGGTATTTTAACAACTAATGCATTAGCGGCAGCAGATTCGGTATTAATACCTGTGCAATGTGAATATTTTGCATTAGAAGGGATAATGCAACTTATAAATACAATAATGCTTGCACAGAAAAAAGTAAATCCTAATTTAGACATAGAAGGAGTTTTATTGACAATGTTGACGGCTAATACTAATTTAGGATTAGAAGTTATTGAGAGTATAAGAAATTTCTTTAAAGAAAGAGTATATGATACTATTATACCAAGATTAATAAGGTTAGCAGAAGCCCCATCTCATGGTAAACCTATATTAGAGTATGAACCAAGAAGTAGAGGGACACTTGCATATCTTAATTTAGCAAAGGAGGTTATAGAAAGAAATGGAACAAAAGAAGAAAGCGTTAGGTAGAGGACTAGAACAATTATTTTCTAGTGAGATACTTGACTTTGATACGTTTGAAAATAATATAATGGAAAATGCAACTGAATCAGATATTAAAGAGTTGCCTATTTCTGAAATAAGACCTAATCCATATCAACCGAGAAAAACATTTAATCAAGAAGCATTAGATGAATTAGCTGAATCTATTAAAAATTATGGTGTATTTCAGCCTATTATAGTAAAGAAGTCAATTAAAGGATATGACTTGGTGGCAGGTGAAAGAAGGCTTAGGGCATCTCAATTAGCAGGACTTACTACTATTCCTGCAATTATAAAAGAATTTTCTGATAGTCAAATGAGGGAAATTGCTTTACTTGAAAATTTACAAAGAGAAAATTTAACTGCAATTGAGCTTGCTTGGGCATATAAAGGTATTATTGATAGTTTACATATAAAGCAAGAAGAATTAGCAGAAAAAATAGGTAAAAGTAGAAGCCATGTTACTAATACTTTGGGCTTGTTAAGATTACCTACTGATGTACAAGATATGATTCTTGATAATAAAATATCTATGGGACATGCAAGGGTTTTAAGTAAAATGGATGATGAAAATCAAATTGAAGAATACGCACATAAAATAATTGATGATAATATGAGCGTTAGGGATTTAGAAAACATAACTTCATCAAATACAGAAATAAAGAAAAAAATGCCAATTAACAGAAAGAGAACTGTAAATACAAATTATAAATATATTGAAAATGAGTTACAAGAAGTTTTAGGAACAAAAATAAAAATTAATGAAAAAAAGATTGAAATCTATTTTGAATCATCTACAGATTTAGATAGAATTTTGGAAATTATGAATATAAAAATAAAATAAATAGTATAACGCTATTTATTTTTTCATTTAAGATAAATTCTTGTACATATAAAGAATAAAAAATAATATTAATAATAATTATGTTATTCTAAAAAGGTAGTAAATAGTAGGTCTCTTATATAATTTTGTCGTTTTTTGTCGTTCTAAATATATTGAAATTTAGCATCAATAAAAGGTATAATTATTATATAAGAGTAGTACAAGAAGGTGAGGTGTGTAATGAACGGACGCGTAAAATGGTTCAACAATGAAAAAGGATATGGCTTCATTGATTATCAAACTGGTGAAGATATCTTTGTTCATTATTCCGCTATTAAACAAGATGGCTACAAAACTTTAACCGAAGGTCAATTAGTAGAGTTTGATTTAATCGAAACTCCTAAAGGTTTACAAGCAATCAATGTTATGGCAACAAGTGAAGCAAAAGTTGAGCAATAATTAATGAGTTAAACTGTTATATATGACAGTTTTTCTTTTTTTATTTATAAGGAAATTTCAATTTTGTTCATTATTTGTTAAAAAAATATTGACGAACAAGCGTTTGTGTTTTATAATGCAATTACAGGTGGTGATTGGTAACATGAAAATATATAAGTCTTATAAATTTAGAATGTATCCAAA
>CALVPR010000003.1 GCA_944351765.1 uncultured Bacilli bacterium | reverse complement strand
TTTTCTCAAGTGCATTAATAATATATCATTTATTATTTCTACTGTCAACACTTTTTTTCACTTTTTTTTACTTTTTTTATTTGTATTTATCTATAAATAAAAGCTTTTTTGCTGACATGTTCATTACTATACCAAATTTTTTTTAACTAGTCAACACTTTTTTGTAACAATATATATTATTATTTTTGTAACAATATATATTATTATTAAAAAAAATAAAATATGACAACAATTATTATTTTATTTTTTATTATTAACAATATTTTTATATATATTATAATAATGCTCTACTGTTTCTTTATCAAATGGCTTTTCTTTTAATCTAACCATATCTATTAAGTTACCAAGTTCATATTTTAATATAAAATCTAATCGATTAGAATAATGCATCTGCTTCTTATGATACTTATATTCCATTCTATCAAGTATTTTAAAGCTTCCATTAGGAAATACTCGCAAATCTAAATCATAATCAATATATTTTATAACTTTATCATCAATTAAAAAAGGCGTCGCTATATTACAATAAAAATATATACCATATTCCTTTAATTGTCCTATTATATTAAACCATCTATTTTTAAAGAAAAACATTATGGCAGGTTCTTTTGTCCTCCACACTTTACCATCACTATCTATAACCACTGTTTTGTTATTACCAAATACAATATAATCATCATGTATATCAAGAACTACTGCTTCATCCCATTGACGATGCAATCTTCCATTGTGTTTATAACAGTGAATTTCTAATTTTTCACCTACTTTTAAATTATCATACACTTAATATCACCCACTACCTGCGTTTTCTCTTTGTATTATACAACAAAATCTTTTTTTTAACAACTATCACTACTTTTTTTCAAAATTTATGATATAATTTTAATAGAATAAATCGGAGGTGATTAATTATTATCTTTAAATATTTTTTTATTGGATTATTTTATTTACCAATAATAATTATCATGATTGTTAAATACTTTTTTATTGGATTATTCGTATCTATAACAATAGTTCCAAAATATTTAATATTAGGAATAAAAAAAATATTCAATAAAAAGCAAAAAACAGAATCACCAACGATTCCAAAAAATATAAAGTTTTCTTCCAAAATTATTTTTAGCTTACTAATTCTAACATATTTATCATGTATATTTATATTTGTTAGATGGTACACCCAAGGATTAAAAATTAAATATTTAACTGAAGATATAATTTCTTCCACAGAAATTGTTGAAAAAGTAGAAATTATACCTCCTGAAGATGATACATCTGATGAACCTGATGACAGCGATACAGACACAGACAATAATACAAATAGTGGGACTTATTATCCAAATGATTATTGGGATTATATAAATGTACCATATATAGATGTTGACTTTAGTTCATTATTAGCAAAAAACAACGAAACTGTTGCTTGGATAAAAGTTGAAGGCACTAAAGTAAATTATCCAGTAGTACAAACTACCAATAATGATTTTTATTTAAGCCACGATTTTCAAAAAAACTATAATAAAGCAGGATGGATTTTTAGTGACTACAGAAATGATTTTACCAATTTAAAAAAGAATAGCATTATTTATGGTCATAACATGAATAATAAAACCATGTTTGGATCACTTCCTGATGCCGTTTTAAATAGCTCATGGCAAAGCAATTCAAATAATCATTTTATAAAAGTTTCTACACCAACAGCTAATTCTGTATGGAAAATATTTTCAGTTTATACAATAACGCCAGAAGTTTATTATTTAAAAACAGTTTTCTCTGATGAAGAATTTCAAGAATTTATAAATACTTTGAAAAATAGAAGTATATATAATTTTAATACTGATGTAACTATTAATGATAAGATTCTAACACTATCAACTTGTGATAATACTGGTCAAAAAAGAGTTGTAGTACATGCTAAACTTGTTAAAAGCGATGAAAAATGAGAATTTTAAATTCCCATTTTTTTATTTAACACAAAATTATCAATTATATTACTACAAATATTTAACATAATTATACCCAATAAAACGATAAAATTATTTTTAAACAATAAACTTAATAACATAAAAAACCCAATAAAAGCTCCATATATATACTGACTAATAGATAAATATGGTATCGATTTATAATCATTAATTATATAGATTGAAAAAAATATATTATAAAAATCAAATATTAAAGAATAATTTTTTACAAGCATTAAATCAAATAGTTCTCCTAAAATTACCAAACCTAAAATTAAAACAACTAAATATATTAATGTTATTTTTACATTTACACAATAATTAACAGATAAATAAGATAAAATAACAATATAACCCAATACAATAAAAATATTTGTAAAATCAGAAAACAAAACAACTGATGAATTACCTATAAAATTACTAGTAAGAGCTACTATAAAAATAGTAAGAACCGTATAATTTATATTTAAGTTTAGACTCAATTTTGCCACTTTAACTATTATGTTGGCAATCACTAAATCTAAAATTAAAAATAATAAAGGATAATTTATTGGAATAAATATAGTAATAATTACACTACAGATAATAGAATTCAATATATCTATATCATTATTTTTTAAAAATCCAGATACTTTTTTACGAAAAACATAAACAAAAATCATATTTGTAAATAATACTATAAAAGTTATTAAAAAAAAGTTTATTAAGTTATTTGAGTTATAAAAACACATAAATAAATATATTATAAATAAAGTTAACAATAATTTTTTTAAAATTGTTTTAGAATAACTATAATTTTTAAAAAAATTCCCTATTTTTGTATCAAACATTTTCTTTCTTCACCTTTTCTTTTGCAATTTTCACATATTCATTTAATTCAATTTTTGATGGACAAATATATGAACACAAACCACATTCAATACATTCAACAGCTTTAATCTTTTTTAGTCTATTAACATTATTTAAATTATTCATAATCATAATAGGATATAATTTCATAGGGCAAACATTATGACACAAACCACACTTTATACATTCTGTCGTTTTTAAAAATTCATTTTTTATTACATTAATGTCTTTTAACTTTTTGTCAATAATTACATCATCTGTACAAACGCTTTTTCCATTTATTAAACTACCAAGTATGAATAATTTATTTTGATTTTTTAAATAATCAATTGTTTTTAATCCAATTTCATTTAAAGAAGTTCCTATTTTAACTTTAAGATTTTTATTTTTTCGGATTCCATTCCCACAAATAGTTATAATTTTTTCTGTAATCGGTTTTTGATTTTTTAATATTTCATATATTAAAAATATTACATTTACACTATTAAAAATAATATTATCTATACAATTTTCTTCATCTTTTGTAAAATCAATAAAATAATTTAATATATTATAATCACATTTCCAATTATAAAAATTAGTTAACAAAATTAATTCAATATTAGGATAACTTCCTATATATTGATTTATCTTTTTTATATTTACATAATCATTTTCATTAATAATTATATATCCCTTTTTTAAACCCAATACATCTATAATTAAATCCATACATTCTAAAATTGACTCAGTATAGTTATTAATTATACATCCATTATTAAATTCTATAGGTGATATTTCAAATGCATTAACTAATAAATATTTATATGTATCAACTCGCAAAAAGTTTTGGCATAAACCAGATTCTTCAATTCCCATTATTCCGCCAGTATTCAATAAATCAAAAAAAGAATTTTTATTATATTTTACTTTTTTACATATACTTCCTTTACCATTTCTTGTTTTCTCTTTAAAATCATTTTCCACAACAAAAAATGATTGCTTTTCACCTAAATAATTTAAGTTATCTTTAACATTAACAACAGTTCCACTAATTGATGAATGTATAATATAGTCGTCTTTATCATCAATAAAAACAACATCTCCTTTATAAATATAATCTCCTATTTTTATTGATGAAGTTCTTCCCATAGGAATATAAATTATTTGTGGCTTTAGAAATTCTTCAATTTTATACATCGACTTAATTTTATAAACAGATGATTCCATAACTATTTCTCCTAAAAACATTATATATTATTTTTTCTAAAAATAAAAGATTATTAATAAATATTGACTAAATTCTATTTAAAATATATAATATCCTATCAAAGGAGTGATTTTATGCTATTATTAAAATTAAAAGGACAATATGAACATAGAGTTGATGATATGGATATTGGATACTATAATGAGATTACACAAAATTTTAGTGGTGAATTGATGTGCCCAAATGGGAAACATTTAATCGGTATCATTAAACAAAATGGAGAAAACAATAATGAGATGTTAGTATTTGGTTCATTTTTAAATAAAAATAACTTGCACTTGTATTTTTTATCTAAAAACAACATTGTTTTTAATGATTTAAAATATGATTATGATGCTAAAAAATTTATTGGATTATGGAAAAATGCTAAAAAAGAAAATAGTCCATCTCATCTTATAGAACTTTCAATAAATGGATTTTATAGTAAAAAACAAGAAAGTTCATTATATGAAAAAACTAAAAGAGTATATAAAAAAATTAAAAATAAATAATTATGTATAATTCTATAATAATTCACCATATTATAAATGGGTGATGAAAATGGCTAAAAGAAAGCAAAACAATGTTAGTTCAAACAAATGCAAAAAAGATATGTTAAACAAAAATGTTGACATGAAAAATTGTTGCAAAGAAAACGAACCTAACACTGAAGAAAAACAACCAGAAAATGAATTAAGATAGGTTGTAACCCAAAAGACAGAAATCGATTTAATGATTTCTGTTTTTTTAGAATAATATTGATACTACTATTAAAGAAATTATAATACATGATAAATCAGATAATAAACCTACTAATAACGAATATTTTATTTTTTTTATACCAACACTTCCAAAATAAAGGCCTAATATATATATAGTAGTATCTGTACTTCCTTGGATAACCGATGCTACTCTTCCAATATAAGAATCTACACCATAAGTACTTAAAATATTATTTAACATTATTAAAGAAGATGAACCTGAAATGGGTCTTAATATTGCTAAAGGTAATATTTCACTAGGAAATTGTAAAATATCAAAAAGAGATTTTAAATATATAGTAATATCTTGTAAAATATTACTTTTTAAAAATATATTTATTGAAACAATCATTGCTAATATCGTGGGAAATATTTGCAAGGTCATAGCCAATCCTTCTTTAACACCTTCAATAAACACATTAAAAACATCTATTTTCTTATATATTCCATATACTACTATTAAAAGAACTATTAATGGCAAAATAATATTAGCTATATACATGTTTTCGTCTCCATATCAAATAACATATTCTATCCAAGATAAGTCCAAATAAACAAGATAAAATAGTTGTTATTACACTTGCAAGCACTATATCAGCTGGATTTTTAGCACCATTTATTAATCTAAAACTAATAACTGTAGTAGGAATAATTGTCACAGATGCTGTATTTATTACTAAAAAAGTTATCATACTTCTACTTGCTCTATCTTTATGCTTATTTAATGACTGCATCGACTTCATTGCTTTTAACCCAAATGGTGTAGCAGCATTACCAAGTCCTAACATATTCATAACAATATTAGAAGAGATTAAACTCAAAGCTTCATGATTTTTAGGTATTTCAGGAAAAAGAATTTTTATAACTGGAGAAATTTTTTTAGACATTATATCTAACATTCCACTTTCTTTAGCTATATTCATAAGACCTAACCATAAACACATTATAGGAAGAATTGTTAATATCATATTAATTGATGATGAAGCAGATGAAATAATTTCTGTATTAATAATATCTGTATTACCACTAAAAAAGCTATAAACTATACCTACTACTATAAAAAAAGCCCATATATAATTTACCAAAATTTAATCCACTCCCATAATTTAGACCAAAAACTTTGAGTCTTATTTTCACATTCTTTATTTACATAAATATCTTTAGTAGTAAGTAATTCGTCATCAATATATATTTCTATATATCCTACTTTATCATCTTGTTCGTAGTTTTTTAATTTTTCTAATTTAATTTTACTTATTAGCATTCCTGTTTCACTATTTTTGAGTGGAATATATAAATCTTCCTTAATGTATAAATCATTATTATAATAAGTATCCCCTATTACATTAAAATTATTTTTATTTAATACTTTATATGCTGTGTAATTAGAAAAAGCATAATTATATAATTCTATATGTGTATTCCAATCATCAGAATCTCTTATTGTAACTACAATTAAATTCATATCATCTTTACTTGCAGTTGATACCAATGTTCTTCCAGCTTTTTCTGTATATCCTGTTTTGCCACCAGTAACATAATCATAATTTAATAGTTTATTTTTATTATGCCATACATAAGTTTTATAATTAGTTTTTACCGTATATTCTTTTGTTTTAACTATTTCTCTATATTCATCATATTGCATAGCATATCTTGTTAAAAGAGCCATATCATAAGCCGTAGAATAATTTCCAGAATCTGTATTGTCAAGTCCACTACTATTTACAAAAGTAGTATTTTTCATACCAATTTTTTTAGCCTTATCATTCATAAGCTTAACAAAAGCTTCTTCACTTCCTGCTACATAAGTCGCTATCATTACGGCAGCATCATTCCCACTTCTAAGCATTAAACCATATAACATATCTTTAAGTGACATTTCTTCTCCTACTTGAATATATATACCAGAACCATAAGCTGATAAGATTGATTCATCAACAGTTATTATTTCATCTAATTTATTTGATTCAATAGCAATTACTGAAGTCATTATTTTAGTTATAGATGCTATTAAAGACTTATCATTCATATTTTTAGAATCTAATACTCTTCCTGTTTCAGCATCCATAAGAACATAAGAATGAGCACTGCTAGTACTACAATTAACCTTAGGAATAAACATTAAACACAATATAAAAAATAATAATACTTTCTTCATATTACCACCTAATTATTTATATGAGAAAATATTATTATTTATACTTTACAACTTTTTATTTAAGTCCAAAATTGAATCGGAATTTGATGGTTGATTATTAGTATTTTGATTAGGAATAATAGTTCCGTTTATTATATTCATTTTTTCTGACTCTTCATTTTTAATTTCATTTGATGAAGAAACCATACCATTCACAACTGTTACTTCATTAGAAATTTGGTTTAAATTAGAATTAATTAAAGGACTATTTAATACATTTGGTGAATTATTATCATTGCTTTCACCAGTTACAAAACTCATGTTTGCATCGTCATTGCCAGTTACAAATTTCATGTTTCCTTCACTAGATAACTTTTCATTTTCATCATTGCCAGTTACAAAAGTCATTCTTTCTTCTTCATTTTCTAATTTATTATTATTTATCTTAACATCTGTATTGCTACTATTACTAGCTTCTAATATTAATTTAGGCATTTCATAATGTTTTTCTTCAGGTTGTTTAATAACAGTATTTTCAGTCTGAGAAATCATATTATTATTCCCTACTAAATTTATATTATTAATTGGTAATTGATCCATATTTTTATTTATAGAATTATCATTGGAAAAACTATTTACTGGAGTAATTCCCACCGAATTTATATTACTTATATTATTAGTAGGTACAACATTTATACTATTAATTAGACTTTCACTAGGTCCATTTGTCTTTGTAGGAGCTAAACTATCATTATCATCGGTTAAATTAAGTGTATTTGTAACCATACTACTATTTTTAGCACTTTTTTTCAAATCAATATATTTGTATAAAGCATATCCGATACTTCCTAATAAAAGTAAGAAATATATTATTGATAATATTGTAATTAATATATTAGAATCAATAAAAATATTAAATAAAATAATTAATACTAAACCTCCACTTAATCCATATCCAACTGATTTTGATAAAATTAATTCCCCCAGCAAATATACATTAGCAACTGGTATCCATGCAATAACATTTTTTTTGCCATATAATAAATGATTCATATCAGATAATAACCAACTAATTACTATATATATAACTATAAAAAGTAAAAATAAAAATAATGTACCAAAATTAAAATCAACAAAAAAATCATGTATTAAATCAGGAAAAAAATACAAATCCATAAAAACTCTCCTTTATTATATAAAATAATTATATCATATTTTTTATAAATTTAAACATAATAATGTTAGAAATAAAGGTGATTTTATGCTAAAAGACATTGAAAAAGTAATTAATAAATTAAAGTCTGATACTAATAATTGTAGTGATATAATATATAGAACTAAATATATAAACAATAAAAAAATATATATTATATATAGTGAACCAATAGTATCATCAGATAAAATAAGTGATTTTATTGTAAGAAGCTTGGATTACATTGATAATAAATATATTAATGATGTTGACTTAATATCTGTAATAAAAAATGATATTACAAATTTTAAGGTATCTGAAATAAGTACCTATAAAGATTTATGTTTTTACTTACATAATGCTTTTACAATTATTTTAATTGAAAATAGTGATACTGCTCTTGCTTTAGAAACAAGGGGAAACATATATAGATCTATTAGTACTCCTAATACCGAAAATACAGTAAGAGGACCAATGGATGCCTTCGTAGAAAATATTCAAATGAATTTAGGTTTAGTAAGAAGAAGAATTAAAAGTAATAATTTATGGGTTAAAGAAAATTTTATTGGAAGATATACTGATACTAAAACATGTATCCTATATATAAATGGAATTGCTGATATAAATATTGTTGATAAAGTTGATATGCTTTTAAAAAGAATTGATATTGATGGAATTATAAACTCTGGAAATATTAAAAATTTAATTGAAAAAGAAAATAAATCAGTATTTTCTACAATTATTACGACAGAAAGACCAGATAAAGTAAGTGAAGCATTATTAAATGGAAAAGTAGCCATTATTATCGATGGATGCCCTTATGCTCTTATTTTGCCTTCTACCATTAACGATTATTTTAAAACTCCAGAAGATAATTTTAATAAAAGTATTAATGTAACATTTACTAGAATTATTAGATTCATTGCATTTGTAATTACAATATTTACTCCCGGAATCTATATTGCATGTATTACTTACAATCAAGAAATGCTACCTACAGAATTTTTAATAAATTTTGCTTCTCAAAGAAGTTCCGTACCTTTTCCTGCTTTTTTTGAAGCAATACTTATGGCATTATCTTTTGAAATATTAAGAGAAAGTGATTTAAGAATGACAAGTTTTGCAAGTAGCGCATTATCAATTGTTGGAGCCTTAATTTTAGGGGAAGCTGCAGTAAACGCTGGAATTGTATCCCCTATTATGATAATTGTAATATCGGTAACAGCAATTACTGGATTTTTGTTTACTGAACCAGAAATTACTAATGGTATTAGATGGTATCGTATCTTGTTTATGATTGGAGCATCCCTTATGGGAATCGTGGGAGTAACCATGGTATTTATATACTTTATAACTAAATTATGTAGCCTATATTCTTTTGGTAAACCATATTTAATACCATTTGCGCCACTTAATTTAACTGGTATTAAAAATAGTATTATTAAATTACCAAATAAAAAGTTAAATAAAAGAGAAGAATATTTATCTAAAAATAGAACTAAATATAAGGAGAAGAAAATATGCGAAAAATAATTATTGTACTTATACCGATACTTTTATTAACAGGTTGTTATGATTATCGAGAATTAAGTGACCTTGCTATTATTACTGCTATTTCTATCGATAAAGTAGATGATAATTTAGAAATTGCTATTCAAGTTGTTAATCCAAAAAAAGAACAAGATACGACTAGTACGAATGAACCTGATTTTGTAACGTACACTTCTAGTGCTAAAACAGTACAAGAAACACTTAGAAAAGTTGTAAATGATTCACCTGCTAAATTATACGGATCACATATGGAAATATTAATTATTAGTGAAAAAGTTGCTAAAAACCATTTAAATGAAATATTAGATTTCTTTAGTAGAGATCCAGAACCTAGAAGTGAAATGAATATATTTATAGCTAAAAATAGTGATCCCAAAGATGAATTATCAATAATAACTCCATTAATTAATTTACCATCTACTAAAATTTTGTCTAGTTTAGAAGCTAATGTTCGCTATTTAGGAACTAGTCAAGATATAAGTTTAAATTATGTAATCGATTGTTATTTAAATCCTTATAAAGAACTTACTTTACCAACATTAGAAATAAAAGGAGATGTTAATAAAGGAGAAGAAAAAGATAATACATCTAGTGGACAGTCAGATACTTCAATAATTTTATCTAATATTGGTATTTTTAAAGATAATAAATTTATTACTTTTTTAAATGATACAGAATCACAAGGAGTAAATTTTATTTTAGATAATATTAATAGTACAATAGTAAAATATAAATGTAGTAATGATGAATACTTGGTTTCCGAAATATTAAAATCAAATACTAGTTTAGAAGCAGATTTAGAAAAAAATATCATAAAAATTAATTTAGAAGGACATGCTACCATTAGTGAATTAACGTGTGATATAGATATAAAAGATACAAATGTTGTAAAACAAGTAAAACAAGATATTGATAAAGCTATTGAAAATATAGTTAAAGATACTTTTTATAACATTAGAGATAAATATAATACTGATATTTTTAATTTTAGAGATTTATATTATAAAACAGATTATAAATATTTCAAAGAAAATTACCAAGATAATTGGTATAGTGAAGTATTTCCTAATTTAGAAATAGAAGTTAATGCAAATTATAAGTTATATGAAAAAGGTTCTACTTTAGGAGGTATCAACTATGAACAAAAATAAAATAAATTCACTTCAACTAGGTTCTTTAATACTTTGTCCCATTTTATCTGCTAGTTTAGGGATTGGATTATACAATGCAATCCAAATAGCCAAAGTAGACAGTTATATTGGTATTTTTATAAGTAGCATTTTAGGAATAATTCCCCTTTTACTAATTATATATATATCAAAATTTGAGGAAGACAAAAATATTATTGAAAAAATCAATATATTATATGGAAAATATATTGGAACATTCATTAACTTTATAATTGTTAGCATCTTGTTTGTTATAGGTATTACTATTTTATTTGGAATATGTAATTTCATTGTAACACAATTTTTAGCTAATACTCCAATTATGTATGTTGGTATTATGTTTGGAATTGTTTGTGTCTATTCTGTTAGTAAGGGAATAGAAACAATATCTAGAACACAATTTATATTTACTTTTATAATTACAATTATATTTATTACACTTGCTGCTTCTTTATATCCAGAATTCGATAAAAGTAATTTAAAACCTTTTTTAGAATACGGAATTAATTCACCTTTAAAAGTTGGTATATTAAATTTATTTACTAATATTATTCCTATCTTTATTATTTTGATAATACCTAAAGGAAATATTTGTGATAAGGAAAAATATACTAAATTTGTAATTATTTTCTATATTATTTCAATTTTATTTATATTATTAATTAGTATATTTACTATTGGAGTATTAGGCCAATATTTGGCAAGTTTTTATCAATATCCAGAATACATATTACTTAAAAAAGTTAATTTATTTGGTTTTATCGATCGTATCGAAAATATTTTATCAATTGGATGGATACTTAGTACTTATGCTACCTTAACATTAATTATATATTATATAAGCAATTTTATTAAAAAAAATGACAAAAGTAAATTATCACCTTTAATTATTACCAGTTTAATTATTTTAACTTCCCTATTTATATTTAAAAATAATACTACTTTTAATATGTATATAACTAATATATATCCATATATTATAAGTATATTATTTGTAATAATGATAATAATTTGTATAACTATAATAATAAAGAAAAAAATTAATTATAATAATTAATTTTTTCTTTTTGTTTTAGTTTTATAAATAATTGGATCTTCATCTAAATCAAATTCTTTAGCTCTTTCAATATTATTTTTTATCGTTTGTAAATCTCTTAATGACATTTTATTAATAGAATTAATAGTAAATGGTTCTTCATCCATGTGTCTATCACTAATTTGCATAACAGCTCTAAAAGATACTTTATTAAATACATTTATACTACTTTTCTTTAAATTATTATTTAATAATTCTTTAGCTTCACAATATAATTTAATTTTTTTTAAGTCTCTATCTTCTTTGTTAATACAATTTAATACAACAGTTATATATATCATAGAAATTATTGAAAAGATTGTAAATGCAATATTACGTAAAGATATTAGGCCATTTATTAAACTGTTTATATTAAAAAATGCTTGATAACCAAATATACATATACCAGTAATTCCTAACCCGTATATAAGAATATATTCAATTACTCTTTTGCTTTTTTTATTATTAACAACCAAAGAAGCTTGTTTATTCATTCTCTTTAAAATTTTATTTTCATTATCAATAGTATTTTTAACAACATATTTTTCATTATTAGCAAGTTTCATAACAATAATATCTTTTTTTACTTCATAACTTATTATATATTTATTTTTAGGTATTTTTGTTATTTTATAATAATCCATAAAACCACTTCCTGTGGGAAATATAATACACCAAAATATAATGATAGTCAAGAAAAAAGAAACTAAAATAGTTAGTTTCCTTAAATTATCTCTTACTAAATTGTGGAGCTCTTCTTGCACCTTTAAGTCCGTATTTCTTACGTTCTTTTTGTCTTGGATCTCTTGTAATGAATCCAGCAGATTTAAGTATTTTACGATAAGAATCTTCTTTTCCTTCGTTAGCTTTATCTACTTCTAATAATGCTCTTGTAATTCCATGTCTAATTGCACCTGCTTGACCTGAAAATCCACCACCTTTGACATTTACTGTAATGTCAAAAGCTTCTTCATTATTTGTAAGTACAAGTGGTTGTTTAATATCCATTACTAATACTGCAAATGGAAAATATTCATTTACATCTCTTCCATTTACAATAATATTTCCTTTACCTGGAGTAAGTATTACTCTAGCAACAGCACTTTTTCTTCTTCCTGTTCCTGTATATCTTTTTACTTCTGCCATAATTAATTCTTACCTCCTTTTAAAGAAACTTCTTTTGGTTGTTGAGCCATATGTGGATGAGTACTTCCTTCATATACAAATAATTTCTTATACATTTGTCTTCCTAATCTATTATGTGGAAGCATTCCTTTTACTGCTCTTTCTACCATTTCAACTGGATAATTTTCTCTCATAGTCTTAGCTGTTCTTTCTCTAAGACCTCCAACATATCTACTATGATCATAATAGATTTTGTCATCTAATTTGTTACCTGTTAAAGCAACTTCTTTTGCATTAATAATAATCACATAATCACCACAGTCAACATGAGGAGTATAAGTTACTTTGTGTTTTCCTCTTAACATAACTGCAGCTTTTGAAGCAACTCTACCAAGAGGCATATCTTTTGCATCAATAACATACCAGTTACGAGTTACTGTTTCTTTAGATTGCATAAATGTTTTCATAATATTCTCCTTTTCTTTATTTTTTATAAGTTTATCCTACTACCAAGATGGTCCCAATATCTTGGCACTCAGATATAAAATGTACCGATTATGATTTTACTAAAATTTTATATATTTGTCAACAAAATATTACTTTTTTTATTAATTTACAAACATTTTCCATGGCTTTACTTTATTTTTATCACTACATTCAGTATATATTGCTATTAGATTTTTATTTTTATCCAATATCATTTTATTTTTTCCATCGTAAAATTTATCTAATACCATACCATTTTTTATTTTTTTTAATAAAATTTCATCATTTATTATTATTTTTTTATTTTCAGGATATATATCTTTAATGTCTAATAATTTATAATTGCCTTTTTCTATATCAAACAATGTATAAGAATTTTTTATATCATATATCCCTAATTTAGTTCTTTCTAATTCAGTCATTGTTGCATAAGTACCTAAATTTTTACCAATATCTCTAATTAGACTTCTAATATAAGTCCCTTTACTAACTTTACAAAAAATGGTTACTTCCTTTTTCTCTTCATTATAGTTTAACAACTCTAACTTATATATATTTACTTCTTTAATAGGAAGTTTTACTTCAATATTATTTCTAGCATATTCATATAATTTTTTCCCATTTACTTTAATCGCTGAATATTTAGGTACTTCTTGTTTTATTAAACCTTGAAATTTATTTAATGCATCTAAAATTTCTTTTTTAGTTACTTTTTTATCACATGTATTTAAAACTTTTCCTGTAATATCTAATGTATCAGTATCTATTCCTAATTTAAACTTTGCAATATATTCTTTATCATGATCCATTAATAACTCTACTACTTTTAATGCTTTTCCTATACATAATACTAATACTCCCGTTGCAATAGGATCAAGAGTACCAATATGTCCTACTTTTTTAGTTTTAAGTGTTTTACTAACTTTATTAACTACATCTCTACTAGTACAGCCTTTTTCTTTATTAATTACCAATATACCATCCATATTACAACCTTTTTGCCACTTCTTCAATTAATTTATTTTTTAATTCTATTAAAGGTAAATCACTTACAAAACCAGAAGCATAAAAATGGCCACCACCGTTAAAAATAATTCCTATTTCTGATACATTTACATAAGAATTAGATCTTAATGATACTTTATAAATACCATCTTTTTCATGTAAAAATATTGATACTTCTACTCCTTCAATAGATCTCCCTATATCTACTATTCCTTCATGATCTCCTATTTGGGCATTTACATTTTTTTTATCTTCTTCTGTTATATATGTGAAAGCAATTTTCCCATTTTCAAAAAATTCTAATCTATTATTAGCTATTTTCTTTAATTCAAACTGTGCTAAAGTATTGGTAGACAAAACTTTCATATATATTTCACTTAAATTAACACCCAAATCCAACATATTTGCTACATCAATAAAAGTTTCTTTATTAGTAGATTGATTTCTAAAACCATTGGTATCAGTAATAATTCCTACTAATAATGAAGTAGCAATTTCTTTATCAATATCTATTCCTAAACTATTAAATACTTTAATTAATACTTGACAACATGCTGGTGATTTTCCATCAACTATATTGTATGTACCAAATAAATTATTACTTATATGATGATCAATATTTATAATTTCATTGGCATTTTTTAAAATATTTATCTCGTTTAATCTTTCAGCATTAGCGCTGTCTACTACAAATACTAAATCATAATTTATATTTCTAGGTTCTCTAATACTTTCATTTAATATATCAACAACATTAAAAACACTAGAATATTCTTTAATAATTAAATCTGCTTTCTTATTTAATTTTTTTAAAGCCAAATACACAGCAGTACTACTACCGATTGCATCTCCATCAGGAGACTCATGGGTAACAATAGCTATATTAGTAGAATTGTTTATAATATCAATTACTTTTTTATATTGCATTTTAATCCTCTTTCTTTATTTCTTCTATAATATGCTCTATTTTATTTCCATATTCTACTGATTCATCATAAACAAATGTAAGTTCTGGCATTTTTCTAATTTCTACACGATCAAACAATTTGCTTCTAATAAACTTACTAGCATTATTTAATTTTAATTCCATTTCTTTCTTTTTTTCTATATCAAGGACAGTAAAATAAACTTTGGCATAAGATAAATCACTAGATATTTTAGTGTATGTAATAGTTACAAATTCAATAGACTCATCCCTTAGTTCTGTTTGAATTATTTTACTTATTTCCTCCGTAAAGATATTTCCTAATCTTTCTAATTTAATACTCATATTGTCAAATCCTTTCAATTCAATATTATACTATATTATTTAAAAAAAGTCATTTTACTTTATGACTTTTTTTTGAACTTTTATTAATTTTTCTCTAGCAGAGTTATACCCTTTTTTAAAAGCATGATGACTTTCAAACCCAAATGTTGATTCATGTAAAGTCAATCCACTTTCTCCTAAAGATAACCCCTTTATATAAATTCTTCTATTTCCAATTTGATACCCAACATTGAAGAAATATTTTATTTTTTTATCCATTTCCAAATGGTCAATTCCTATTCCTTCAAAATCAGAATAAGCATATCTAATTCCTGCTTCTATTGTTTCTACTTTCAAATTTTTACTTATTTCTTTTCTTTTTTCTCTATCCAAAGTTTCTAAATGCTTTTCAAACTTTTTATCAAGTTCAATTTGACTAGCTACATACTGTTTAGCTCCAAATCTAGAATATTCGCTTAATACGTATTTAGTTCTTAAATAATTTGACATTACCTTCTCACCTTACTATCAGTTTGATTATTGTTTATTTTTTGTCTTCTAATTCCGATTTCATATCCAATTTTAAAGAAATAATGTTTTTGTAATTCTTCAGGAGCCATATCAAATGGTATTCCATTTTCTACAAACTCTAATCCTTTAGCCATCATAATATCTTTTTCTGACTTTTCTTTGTTTGTTGCTCTTGCTTTTTTAGATTTACTTTCTAACATCTTTTCCTTCTTAATTGAACTAACTGTACTGCTAACAAACATTCCTTTATATGTTTTTGACATTTTATCATCCCCCCTTAAAACAAATTAATTATAACACATATTAAAAATTTAGTCAAATTTTATCCAAACAACAGTACATCCTTCATTATAAATATCTATTTCAAATTTTTCTACCCAATGACTTTTTTTTAAAACTTCATGAACACTTTTTTTTACTATTCCTTCTCCTATTCCATGTATAATAACAATTTTATTGTTTCTCATAATTACATTTTCTTTGATAAAATCTTCTACTTTAACCCTTGCACTATCTCTGTCATATCCATGCAAATCAATTGTAGGTAAATTTTTTAAAAATATATCATCTATCATTAAACCACCAAATAAATTATACCACAAATTCAATTAATACTAAATGTTATTAATAATTGGTAAAATAATTTTTACTTCAGTTCCCACACCTACTGATGAAGAATATTCTAATTTTCCACCATGAGCTTTAATAATTTCATTAGATAAAGAAACACCTATTCCACTTCCCTTTTCTTTAGTAGTGTAAAAAATTTCTTTTATTTTTTCTAAAGTTTCTTTTGTCATTCCTTTACCATTATCTTTAATCGTAATTACAAAACATTTATTATCAGATTCACTATTAATAGAAATAATTCCCTTATTTTCAATTGCTTCTGCACTATTTTTAAGTAAATTTATTAACACTTGTTTCAATCTATTATAATCACCATTAATATAAACTTCATCATCATTTTCAACATAGTTTAATTCTATATTTTTTAACTTATTTAATATCTTAAAACTATCATAAACATCATCTAACAATAAATTTATATCAACTAACTCCTTATCTAATTTAATTTTACTAAATTGCATAAAATCTGTCATAATATTTAAACATCTATCAATTTCTTCTCTTATAATAGGAACATATCTTACTACCTTTTCTTTATTATTAATATCTAACATGTCTAAATAACCTTTACAAACAGCAATTGGATTTTTTATTTCATGTGTTATTTTAAATAAAGATTCTTTTATTTGTTTATCTTTTTCTAATAATTTTAAATTACTATATAATGTAGTTATTTTATCCCCTAATTGTAATAAAAACATTATAAATATTGTTGTAGAATATATTACCAATACTGTAAACAACATATTAAGAATCATAAAGATATTACTACTTTCATTTGCAAAAAAATATTCAAAAGACAAAAAGAATCCTTGAATTACACAAATTACTGATACAAACTCAATAGAATTAATTTTATTCTTTGTTAAACAATAAAGTATAAAATATAAAATATATTTTATTAACATAAGAATAATTTCATAATCAAAAATATAATAACAATATAATATTGATAATATTGATAAAATTACTCCTATAATTTCTTTCTTCTTGGTATATGCTATAACAATTGGAACATTACAAAATAATAACATTATATTATTAGATGATGTAGTTCCATATTTTAAACATAAATATAAAGAAGAAAACAATGCAAACCCCAAGACAAATATATTATATTTTTTATTTAATATTTCCGTATAACATCCATAAACAAAATAAATAAGTATAGGAAACGAAACCAACATAATATTTAATAACACTTCTTCAAATAAAACCATATTTTAAAATCTCCTTTTTATTTATTATAGTAGTTATTTTTGTCGAAAATTGTCGAATTTTGTCAAAAATTGCATTTTTTTAGTAAAAACTAACACATTCATTTTGTTTAAATAATTAAATTTAATATTATATAAAAAAAAGAACACTTTTGTGTTCTACAGTTTTATTTCATCAATATATTTTTTTAATTGCTTTGCATTATTACCTAATATAATTTTCAATTGATCGTCTATTTCAACAACTCCTTTTGCGCCAAGTTTAATAATTCCTTCTTTATTAGCTTTAGTGATATCTTTTAAAGTCACCTTGAATCTAGACATTTCAACCTCTGTTTCCAAAATATTATCTTTCCCCCCTAAATATTCTACTAACTTGTTTAATTCTAATTTTAAATCTTTTTTATTGCTCTTAATAATTGCCAAAGCAATTATAACTAATATTACAACAATTGTTATATATTGGTAGTATTCCATTTTATTCCACCTTCCAACATGATTATACTATAATTTTGGTTAGATAACAATACTAATTTCTTAATTTAAACAAATAGAAATGTACTTGATATTTTTCATAGACTTGATTATCTTCGTAAATTAATACATAATTTTTTTCTATAAATTCAAAATCATCTTTAATTTGTTTATTATCATTACGAATTCCAACTATTACATATTCTACTTTTCTATTATTAATATACTCTTTTTGTACATCATAATTATCAGGTAACTTATCATAAGGAATATTCATTCTATGAAAATATTTACAATTTGGAATAATATTTAAAATATTATAAAAACCATAATCTAAAGATCCATAATTTATAACCGTAGGATTTTTTGACTGATCCTTAATAATATTTGCAATTCTAAACTGAGCATAATCTTCTTCACTAGTCAAAATATAACTTCGATAATTAGCAAAAGAATAAGAACTTATTCCAATTAATATTATATAAATAATCAACAAAACTGCTTTATTGCAATTAATTTTATTTTTAAATTTAATATTTATAAATATAAACACAAATATATAAAATATTAAAAGTGGGATTGTATAATATTTGTATGATCTAAGTCCAATATATATACCCAAAAATAATAATATAAAAATAGATATTATAGCTACTCTAACTTTGTTTTCTTTAAATATTTTAAAAATTGAATATATAAGAAATGGAGTTAATACTAAAAATCCTAAATTTCTACCTAAATTAATAAATCCTTCTACAAAACATCTAACAATTCTAGTAATTATATTACTACTTTCTTTTGCATAAGAACCAGCATTAATCAAAAAATATGAATAAATAAAATCTCCTAAAGCATCATTTAATACAAAATATATTACAAATACAGTTCCTATTAAGAACATTCCCAATAAAAAGATTACGCAACTAACAAATGCTTTTTTATATTCTTTTTTGCTAATTAAATCAAAAAAGATAATTGCCATAAATCCAAACCAAAAACCTAACAAACTAAATTTTATGAGTCCTACTATCATAGAAATAACTCCATTTATAAAAATTTGTTTGTATGTAAGTTCTTTTTTCATAAAGTGATAAAGAAAATAATACAAACTTACCATTAAAAAAGGCAAGCAAAATTCTTCAGCACTACCACCATGCACAAATGAATAACTTGTACAAATAAATACTCCAAAAATTGGTATTAAAAGATATCCATACTTTGTTGATGTAAATAAATTCATTATCTTATATGCATAATAAAATACAAAAGTAAGCGAAAAAATTTCTAGTAAAAAAACACCTGATATCTTACCAATTGATAAAAATTCTCCTAAGATATATATTAAATATAATATAGGTCCTTTTTGTTCAATTATATCTTTATAAAGTATTTTACCATCTAACATGCTCCTAGCTACCGTTAGAAAGGAATTTGAATCTTGCCAATCATTAAAAGGATATAAAATAGAATACTTACTAGTAAATAGCAAAATCAATATAGCCATTAATCCAAAAAATATAATAATTTTTTTATTTTTCATTAGTTGCCTCCTAACACTTTCTTTATTACTCTTTTTAATATTAAAAACAATTCATAAATTATTACATAAACTAATATTACTACCAAAGCTTCTAAATTACTATTTACATTTAAAGGAATAATCATACTACAAATTACTAAAATTAAACACAATAAAATACTTTCATATATTACATTTAATATTTTTTCAAATACTTTAGTAAAATTAATTTTATATTTTTTATTTATATATATAATCATCACTATAAAAGAAGTAAACAATCCCATAATAGAAGCAATAATATCACCATAAATTACATTATATCCCATTCTATAGAAGGAATTTATCATAGGTAATGTAAATATAACCTTTACTAATAAACCAGAAAATAAAATAGTATATATTATATTTTTTCTTAAAGAACTAACTTCAATTATTTTTAATGAAATAGAATATAAAACAATAAATGGGAAAATCCAAATTAACAACATAAATATAACAGAATTACTATTATTAAATATTATTTTTAATATTGGACCAGACAATATACACAATAATAAAGTTAGTGGTAATATATTTTTAATTATATTAACAAATAAATTTACTATTTCTAATCCCTTTTGACTCTTTTCTTTAATATCAATCATTATATCTAAAACAGTTGATTTATATTTTTCTATAAATATTGTGCATAAAATTAATATTAATAAAAAGAAATAAAAGTATGTATCTGTAATAATTATAACAGTTTCATTATATGGATAATTATACTTATATATTATAACTACATATGTGATTACTATTGAAAAATAATAATAACTAATATTAATAATATTTTTTATTGAATAATAAATATTATTTTTCAAAATAAATTTCACATCACTAAGTATATTTTCATTATTTTCTTTTCGTTTTTTCAAATTTCCTAATTTAAAAATGCCTTTACCTTTAATTAAAGTTGATAAAATTAAGACAACAAGTATAAATGATATATATTGCAATAAATAAATAAGTATTATAAACAAATTTTTATTAAAAGAAGTATAATAATACACTATTAATAAAATTATTATAGAAATAAACCAAAAGCAATAAAATAATCGTTTAATTAAACATGACAGATTTTTATTACCTTTTCCACTTAAATATTGAGTTATAACATTTACAGTTGGAATTACCCATATAGAACAAACCATAGCATAAGAAATATAAATATATTTTTCAAAATATATACTTTCATTTAGAAAAATATTTAATATATATACAACTAAAAAATATAAAAAATTAATAAATAATACTGATCCAATAATAGCATAAAATAACTTTACTTGACTATTATCATATTTTTTATCTTTTAATTCAATTATTTTTTCTTCTATATTAATATGTGAAAAAGAATTTATAAAAATAATAAACATACTAAAAGAAAATAGAAAATAATATAAATCATTATCTTTTAAAATATAATTTATAAATATTAAAAATACTAATAACATTACGCAAAATAAAACTTTATAAATTCTTTTCATATTAATACCTACTTTACTAAATTAATGTACTTAATATCAACAAAGTAACTCCAATAATAATTCCAAAAATAGTACTATTTTTATTTTTGTTTTCCAACACATGAGGTAGTAATTCAAAAATAACAATATAAATTAGCATTCCTAAAGTTAAAGTTAATAAAATTCCTCGAGAAAAATCATCCAACGTTGAACCCGCAAACATAAATGTAATAAGCCCACCTACAAAAGTTGATAAAGAAAGAAGTAAACTTACAATAATTGCTTTCTTATTATCTTTACCATTCTTATAAAACATTGATGTTATACTCATACCTAATGGTATATTATGAAGAGCTACACCTAAACTTAACATTCCTCCAAATTTTAAAGAAGAATTAACTGATGTATAAATAGCCATTCCCTCTAAAAGATTATGAATAATTAAAGCAACTGATGTCATTATCCCTATATGAACAAGATTATCTTTGTTGCTAGAATCGTGATCAGGAATAAATTTATCTAATATTTTTAAGGCTATTATTCCGAGTGCTGAAACAACCAAAACCGTAACTATTGAACCAACTAACATAAATTTAGTTTGAATTAATTCTAAGGTTTCTGGTATTAATTCTAAAAGAATAAGTGTTAATAATACACCAAATCCAACACTTACAGAAAAATCGACAATTTTTTTATTATTTTTGATAAAAAATATTATTAAACACCCTACAAAAGTAAATAAACCAACTATCAATGTAATTAACAAAGCCATATACATTCCTCCTAACACAATTGTATCATTTTTTCATGCAAATAACAATAATTTTTAATAGATCAAATTTAATCAAATTTAATCACAAAAAGCAAATAAAGTGCACATTATATTAACAAATAATTTACTCTTTATTTTTATTTTCATTTTTCTAACGAAAAAGAAGCAATATCACTCAATAAAAAATACTATTATATAATAGATTCGTGGGTGAGATAATGAAGCGATTAATTTTAGGTAATGTTATGAAATTTATAAAAAGTAATGAACAAACAATTACAGAAACACAATTAGAAGAAGTTGAATATGGATTAGAAAGTATATATTTAACTATTACAAAAATGATAATTATCTTCTCACTAGCAGCAATTTTAGGTATATTTAAAGAAGTTATTATGTTATCAATTTTTTATAACATAATACGCTGTACAGCATTTGGAATACATGCAACAAAAAGTAGCTACTGCTTAATAACATCTATGATTATGTTTATTGGCGGTGTATATATTTGTAATTATTTATCATTAAGTTTAATTACAAAATTTTTAATAGCAATATTTTGTTTATTATGTATTTTTAAATATGCACCAGCAGATACTTATAAAAGGCCTTTAATTAATGCAAAAAAAAGAAAAAGATATAAAATAATTAGTTTTATATCAGGATCTATATTTACTATATTAATAATAATTTATAGTAATAATATTATCTCAAACTATTTATTAGTTGGTATGATAGAATCTGTAATAATGATTCATCCTATTACCTATAAATTATTTAAATTACCTTATGATAATTACAAAAATTATAAGTTAGGTTTAAGCAATTAAACATAAAAGAATTAAAAGGAGGAAACAAAATGAAATACATAGCAAGTATTTTAACTGTTCTTGGAACTGTAGCTGCTACTATGGGATCACAAGCATGTTTATTTTGGTTTATAGATGAACCTAAAATGCCAAAAAGTTTAATCGAAAAATAAAATGGGAAACCATTTTATTTTTTTACTATAATTTTTTGAATAAAAACATTACTTTGCATATAATTACTAACAATAAATTTTTTACTATTATTTAATACTTTACTAACTAATTGTAATCCATAACCATGTCCTACTCCTTTAGTAGTTTTAAATTTATTAGAATCATTATCATAAATTATTTCATTATTAAAAGTATTGCTGATTATAATTAAAACATCACCATTTTGAATATACATTTCAATTGATAAACTTTTATCTTCAGTAACTGCAGTAGCTTCAATTGCATTATCAAGATATACACCTAATAAAATCCCTAATTTTTTAAATTCATCTGTTTTTAAATTAGCAATAATAGAATTTTGTATTCCTTTTTCAATAATAACACTTACGTTAATATTTTCACTTTCAGCTTTATTAATTTTATTACAGATAAAACCTTTTAGTCCATTTAAAGGAAGATATTGCAAATCAGAATACTTATTATCATCTATATTCTTATAATCTTTAACTAAATTACTAACATAATTTAATATTTTATCTTTCTTTTCATTATCTTTTAACATAGAAACAATTGTAATAAATTGATTTTTTATTTCATGATTTTGAATCCTATTAGATTCAATTTCTATTTCATATGTCCTCATAAAAGCAAGCAAACTATTATATTCTTTTATTTTATCATTAATTGTTATTTTTTCTTTAATTAAATTAGAAATTACAATTAGAAATATTATTATTAACATTATATATGAAAATATGCTATTATCATTTTTATAATTTGTTATAATATCAAAAAATAGAATTATAACACATAAAATTGTAAATAAAGTCATATACAAAATATTATTACTATTTTCCACCCTTGTACTAAATAATCTTTTTAATTTATTTCTTAACAAATAAGTAATCAATAAAATTATTGCACATACCAACAAATTTCCAATAAAACTACCAGCAAAAATATTATAACAATATTCTTTTGTCATCCCAAACATTCCTACAAAAAATAATAAAATAATCATATCAGGAATCATTAATAATATAGCATAAATAAAACTTACAAAAACAGATTGACTAATCTTTAAGTTAAAATAAGTTTTAAAAAAGAATATATGTATTATAAAATTTATTACTGTTTTATATATGTTAGTACAATATAAAGAATTTAATGCAAATATTATTGTAAAAACAAAATATGATATTATTTTATAAACATTTAATCTTGATTTTGCATTAGTAACTATTTTAACAAATATTAGTGCTGTAAAAATAGATACAGAACTACTTAATAATTTTTCAACTATTTGTTGCATGCTTCTTTTAATCCTTTTTTACTACGTACAGACAATAACTCTATTTCCTCATCATTTATAAAAGTTATAGTCTTTTCACTATAATTAATAGTTTTAATATTATCCAAATTAACCAAACAAGAATTATGTGATCTAAAAAATCTATTTCCTAATTTAGCCTGCAAAGACTTTATTGTTCCTGCTATTTCATATTCTTCACCATTTAAAGTTATTATGTAATTTTTCTTACCAACATTTGCCTTTTCTATATATGCTATATTTCTTACTGGTACTCTATAAGTCATATGATTAAAAGTATAAACTAATACATCATCTTTACATATTGCTTTTAAAGCTATGTTTATGGTTTCTGTTAATCTATCTTTAAATTGACTATCTTTAGATATATAATCTAGTGCAGATAATCTTTTAGCAAATATTTCATTTTTATATTGTGAATAATTTGTGATAAAAATTATTATACTTTCCCAATCTACTTCTCTTATTTTTGCAGCTATTTCAATTCCAGAAACATCTGGTGTTTGAATGTCCAATAAAAAGATTTTTTCATCATCACCTGAATACATTTCTTTTTTCAAACTTGGAATAAACCTTGAAAATTTTAAGATTCTATAATCATAATTTTTATTTATCATTATCTTATTAATAACATCAACATATTCTTCAATATATTTTGATGAATCTTCATAAACAACAAACTTTAACATATCAATCATAACTCCTTATTTTCCATAGATAATTATAACATATTTTCTTAAATGTAACTAGTCAGGTTACATTTTTGGTATATTTTCTTCCGTAATAGTTAACTTTTACATCTAAAATAATTTTTATTTTAATAATTAACATATTTATAAGTTAATTTAAGAATGCAAAATTCTTAATAATATTACCATAAAATAAAGTATTTAACAATATTTTTTATAATAGAAAAAAGATATCTTTCTCAAAATATCTTTTTTATTTTTTATCTAACTTAACAAAGTTAATGCCGTTTGAAGTTGATTATCATTATCTATAGTCGGATTATTATAATATTCATCAGATAATTCTACAAAATCAGTTGGTTCTAATCCTACTTCATTTACCCAATTGCCATTAGGAGTTAACCAATTTTGAACAGTATATTTTATCATACTTCCATCTGTAAGTTGCATCGTTTGTTGAACAGTACCTTTACCATATGTATTTGTACCTACTACATATCCACCATAGCTTTCCTTTATAGCAGAAGCTAATATTTCAGAAGCTGAAGCACTACCAGTATTAGTTAATACAGCAATTGGTATATTTAAGCACTCTTTAGTAGTATCTTTTTTCTTTTCAACCTTATCCTTGCTTTTTAATTGATAAATTACTTTGTCTTTTTCTAAAATTCTATTAAGTATATTAGTAACTGAACTTAAATATCCTCCACCATTACCCCTTACATCAATTATTAAACCTTCAATGTTTTCTTTCTGTAATTTTTGCAATTCAGTGTTAAACTGTTTATCTGTAACAGAAGAAAAGATTGAAATATTTAAGTATCCTATTTTTTTATTATTTTTTTCTAATACTTGACTAGTAACAGTAGGGACTTCTACTTTGTCTCTAACCACATTGATTTCTTTTTCCTCATTACCACGAAGTACAGTTATAGTTATATTTTTATTTTTACTATTTTTTATATAATCAGATAATTCCGTAGTTGTTTTTCCTTCTGCATCAATATCATCTACTTTCAATATAATATCATCTATCATTAATCCTGCTTTTGCAGAAGGGCCATCATCAAACATATCAATAATTACTATTTCTCCAGTTTGTTTTTGAGCAATTGTACACCCTATTCCTTCATAAGTTCCTTCTACAGTTTCTAAAAATGATGTAGTTGTATCACTATCACTATAATTAGTATAGACATCACCAACACTACCGACCATACCTTCAATAGCACTATTAACCAAATCTTCTTTATCTAAATCACCATAATAATTATCTATTATCGTATAATAAGCATCAATAAATTTGTTCAAATCCTTACTTACCGTAAAATAGCTCTTCCCACCATTAAAAATAGTTATGATTGAAAAACAAGTAAAGAACCCTAATGCTAAAGAAAATAACATGATAACAAGCACTTCTTTAAATTTATATGTATCATTCTCATCTTTTTTTAACATATTTAATATTTTATTACTTTTGTTTTTTTTATTTAATTTTTTTAATTTATCTTTTTCATTTTTCAACTTATCTTTAATATCTTTTATTTTTTCTTTTTGTTTAACAATCTCTTCTTTATTCATAAATTCCCCTCCTAATTTCTTCCATTTTCTATTTCTTTAATTAAATCATATGTGATTATATAGTTAGATATTTCTATTAATTTGTCAGCATATTCACTTCTTTTAGTTATATATTCTTCATTAATAGCAGTCGCTGATATAGGAAACTGTTCTTCTTTTTGAGCATTATAATAAATTTTATCTGTTAAATATGAACCATCTGAAAATACTACCATATTATCCTTTACACTAAATATATCATATCCCATTTGATATTTGCTATAAAAATTAAACATATTGCCTAGTGTAGGCATAACATCAATCATTCCCATTGGAGTATCTATTTCCATATTATATTCTTTATCTTTAGTCCAAATAATTAATGGTACTTTTCTATCTAATTCATATGTATATTCGTTATATAAAATGTAACCTTCATCATTACTATTTAAAACAGTATCAGTATATGGATCATAATTATAAAAATAATTATAATATTCTTCACCAATTCTAGCATCATGATCTCCGTATATTACAATAACAGTATTTTCTAGTAACCCTGCTTCATCTAATTCTAAAATAAACTCACCAATTGCTGCATCTTCATAATGAACAGATCTAAAATAGTTTCCTAAAACTGTTCCATCAATATAATCTCTTTCTACTATTTGACCATCAATATTAACTTTAAGTGTTGTATCCAATTCATCAAGCAAATCAACATCACTAAAAGGTGTATGATTAGTTAAAGTTATTAAATTAGCATAAAATGGGCCATCATAACTATCTTTAATATTCTTAATTATTTCAGTAGACTGTTTAAAAAATGATTTATCAGACAAACCTAAACCAATAGTTTCATCTATTACATAATGATCTTTATCAAAAAATACATCATATCCCATATTTTTATGCATAACATCTCTATTCCAAAAACTTCCAGTATTTCCATGCATACTAAAAACATAATAGCCCTTTTCTTTTAACAACTTTTGGATAGTCACATATTCCCTATCATAATAATTAACAAAAACTGTTCCATTTGAAGAAGGCATCATTGATGTTGAGAAAGTAAATTCAGCATCACTACTTGTTCCTACTCCAACTTGTGAATAAAAATTACTAAAAAATATACCTTCGCGAGCTAATTTGTTTAAATTAGGTGTTACTTCTTTACCATTAAATTCTTGCTTCATTGCAAGAGTTTGCAAACTTTCAGCATGAATAACAATTAAATTTTTTCCTTCAAAAACATTTGTAAAAATGTTTTCTTCATGTTTAGTGCTTTCGTAACCATGTTCATCGTAAAAATCAACTGTTTTTCTATAAGCAACATCATGTCCAAATATATTATTTAATTGTGGCCTTAAGCTTTGTATAATATCATTTATTTGAAAAGTATATATTCCAAAATTAATAACCATCCCTTTCCTATTCCATTCTTTAGTAAAACGGGCATAATCACTAGGTTTAGAAATAGCCACCACTATAAGAAGACATACAAGAAAACCTAAAGCAAATTTTTTTGATAATTTTTTGTTTACCTTATATGTTTTATCTTTTATTTGATTTTTCTTTTCATATTTTAACAATATTATTAACCCTATTAATTGCCACAAAAAAATCAAGTCTTTAATTTGAACAACATTTTCAACTATTGCATCTCCCACATCAACTACAAATACTGATGTTGCAAGTAATGAAACTGATGCAAACGATTTATAAAAAGTATAATACATTGAATTTACAATAAACATAACTACCGATATTATAGTTAATATTAAAAAATATTTATTTTTATTTTTTTCTTTAACTAAAAATGACAAAGCACTAAATAAAAAAATTATTCCTAAATCTGCTATAAACGGTCTTAAAGAAAAATAATTAAATACCGTAAAACATCTTAACATAGTCGCATTTATAATTGAAGAAAATATAAAATAATATAATAGTCTATATTCAACAAATGATTTTTTTATTTTTTCTTTAAATTTCATATAATAACCTCATAAAAATTATATCACTTATATAAATATTTATCAATTGTTTTATTTTTTTAATAACACGATTTATTTAATAATAACATATAAATATTAACAATTAATAATAGTTACATCCTCTTTCTTGATAAAAATAACAATTAATGATATAATTTTTTTGTGGTGATTTACGTGGAAAAAATAAGTAAATTTAAAAATTTCGCTAAAAAATACACAATAATAATTAGAGATTTTTTAATAAAATATATTTATATTATATATATGGCTTTACCATTTTTAATATTAGATCTATCTACTAGAATTTTTGCTAAACCAATAGATTCATTTGGTTTTTATCAACCAGTTCCCAATTTGTTTACAATTATTTGGATATTTTTATTTATAAGTTTAGTATTATCCTTTAAAAAAAAATATAGTAAATTTATATATTTAATTCTTCTACTGTTATCTTTTATTATATTTTATGTAAACAATGTTTATTATGGCTTAACTAATAATTTTTTTGATTTTAGTTTACTAGAAATGGCAAGTGAAGGAAGTTCTTATATAATTGATGCTATTAAAAGTACTAATTTATGGATTTATGTAATTAGCATTATAGCTGTTTACACAGGAATAAACGGTTATAAGCATATTCCAAATTATGAAACTAACAATTATAAATTTTTAATAAAAGCAATATTAATATTTTTAATTGGTCACTTTATTATTCCAGTTTTATTAGGTCCATCTAACTCTGACCTTAGTTGGAACACTTGGAGAAATTTTAAAAACATATATATTAATTTTAATGATAATAATAAAAGTATGGCAGTAGCAGGATTATATGAATATACTGTAAGAAACTTCTACATAACATTTTTAAAAGAAGAAGAAGTAAGAGATGATTCAGAACTTGAATTTTTAGAAGACGTCTTTTTAAGTGAAGAAGAACATAATAACGAATATACAGGAATTTTTGAAGGCAAAAATCTTATATTCTTACAACTAGAAGGAATCGATGATTGGTTAGTAACCGAAGAAGGAATGCCTAATTTATATAAATTAATGAATGAAGGAATTAATTTTACTAATCACTACTCTTATTATAATGGTGGTGGTTCAACTTTTAATTCAGAATTTGCTGTTAATACAGGTTATTTAACTCCAATTACTTATACTAAAAACGCTTATACTTTTAATAAAAATAACTTTGATTATGGAATGGCTAAACTTTTTAAAGAATTAGGCTACACTGTTAACGCATTTCATATGAATTCAAGCGAATATTATTCAAGGGGTATCAACTATAAAAATTGGGGATATGACAATTATTTTGGCTTAAAAGATTTAGGAGACTATAAAGATGAAACTTATTATTTAGATACAGAACTTATAAAAAACGAAACATTTTACGAAAACATGTTCCCTATTGATACTAAATTTGTTAATTACATTATTACTTATTCTAATCATATCCCTTTTTCACAAAATAAAGGTGTATGCAAAATGCTCACAGAAGACACTTTAGAAGAAGGTACAACTTTATCTGAAGAAGACTGTACAAGAATTCAAGCTAAAGAAACTGATGATATGATAGGTATGCTATTGCAAGCTCTTGAAGATAATAATCTTATCGACAATACAGTACTAGTTGTTTATACAGATCATTATTTATATACTCTAACTGATAAGACAATACTTGCAAAGTATAAAGAAACATCTAATAACTTAATAAATCATACACCATTCTTTATATGGTCAAAAGATATTGAAAGTACAAATATTACTTCTGTTACATCCCAATTAAATATTTTACCAACTGTATTAAATCTATTTGGCATGTATGAACATCCAAGTTATTATATTGGCTCAGATGCACTAGATCCTAATTATGAAGGAATAGCTTTCTTTAGTGATTATTCTTGGTATGATGGGAATGTCTATGTTGATGGTGGTATAGTTGCTAATAATGGGAAAATAAGTGATGAAGAATTAGAAGAAAAAAATAATTATATCAATTATATTATAAAGAAAAATGATTTAGTATTAAAATATGATTACTTTAAAACAATAAAAAAAGAAACAACAGTAAAGGAAGAAGATACTAATGAAGAAACTTAATAAAAAAGATTATATTAATTTAAGTATTATTCTTTCTTTCTTTATAATATATATAATTGTTGTTAATATAATGGGATATACTTATGGTTCAACTGTCGATTGGATAAGTCAACATTTTAGAATACCCGAATATTTAAGAAATTTATTTTATAGTACCCATTCCCTATTTCCTAATTTTGCTTTTAATTTAGGTGGGGGACAAAATATATATTACTTATCTTATCATGGATTATTTAATCCGATTATTATATTATCTTGCCTATTCCCTTTTATAAAAATGATAGATTATATAATTATTAGTAATATATTACTTGTAATATTAAGCTGTATTATGTTATATAAATGGATTAATAATAAATTTTCTAGTAAAGTTGCTTTTATTTCAACATTTATTTTCTTACTAGCAGGCCCAATAATATTTCATACTCATAGACATATTATGTTTAACGATTATATGTTATTTCTTATATTAGCACTTTTATCAGTAGATAAATACTTTGATACTAAAGATAAAAAACATTTAATTTTAAATGTATTATTAATTATTTTAACTAGTTATTTTTACAGTGTTGGGGCTCTTGTTACTATATGTATTTATGCACTATTTAAATATATTAGTATTAATCCTAAATGTAAGTTTAAAGATCTTTTTAAAGAAGGATTTAAGTTTGTATTAATAATTATAGTACCAATTTTAATATCTTCAATATTACTTATTCCTACTGTGTATACTTTAATGTCTGGAAGAAGTGATACAAATACTAGTATCAATATTCTTAGTCTACTTATTCCTAAAATTGATATTAATTTATTTATGTATAAATCTTATAGTATTGGTCTATCATCAATCTTTATAATTAGTTTAATTGAAAATATTATTGGTAATAAAAAGAATTTACGAATGTTAAGTATTATTATTAGTATTTTAATTATATTCCCTATTTTTAATTATTTATTAAATGGATTTATGTATATTGATGGTAAAAGTTTTATACCTTTAATTCCAATTTGTATATATTTAATTGCAAACACTATAAATAGAATATTAAAAAAGGAAATTAATTCTAAAAAATTAACAATTATATCTCTAATAGTATTTATAATTATTATATTTATGAATTTAAACTTTCAATATTTAATATTCTTTATAATTGATTATATAATTGTAATTGGAAGCATTATAATATACAAAAAAAAGAAAAAAGAATATATAGTTATTATTCCAATTATTTTACTTAGTATGGGATATTGTATTGCAATAAATACTGATGATAAATTAGTTACTAAAGAAGAACTTAATAACATAGAGACAAGCAATAATTCCATTTCAGATGATTCATTTTATAGAGTTGGTAACTTATCTTATATTCTAGAAAATGTTAATAATGTATATGAAGATAATTATTACTTAAGTACAATATATTCTTCTACTTCAAATATGTATTATATAAACTTCGTTAGAAATATATTTAGTAACGAAATTTATAATAAAGATTATCATACGATTACCCAAAGCAGTAACCCTTTATTTAATATATATATGGGTAATAAATATTTAATATCTAAGTACCCTATTAAAGGTTATAATTTAGTTAGCGATAACTTATATGTAAATAATGATGTATTTAGTATTGGATACTCAAGCAATAAATTAATGTCAAAAGAAGAATTCGATAGTTTATCTTATCCATATACAATTGATGCTTTATTAAATTATATTATTGTAGATAAAGATATGGACGATGTATATAAAAGTAATGTTAATGAATATAATGGACAAATAAATCTTACAAGTTATAGTAATTTAACTATTAACAATGAAAATAATATGTATATAATTGATTCAGAAAGCAATGGTACTATGAATATTAAAATTGATGATAGTATTAAAGATAAAGTTATATTTGTTACTTTTGATATGAATTATAATGATAAAAAAGATACTACTATTACTATTAATAATGTCATAAATACATTGTCTTATAAAGGATGGAAATATCATAATAATAATTATACATTCCATTATGTATTAGACAGTAATAATTTAGATATAACATTTAGTAAAGGTCATTATGAAATTAATAATATTAAAATATATACCATGGATTACGATAAAGTTAAGAATATTAACGATACACATAGTAATTTTATAATTGATAAGAATACTACTTATGGAGATTATATCAATGGAAGCATCAATGTCGAAGAAGATGGCTACTTTATACTAAGTATTCCTTATGATAAAGGATTTAATATTAAATTAGATAATAAAGAAATTGATTATGAATTAGTAGATACTGCTTTTATTGGTTTTGAAATTAATAAAGGAGAACATAAAATATCCATTAATTATACTGCACCGTTTAGTAATATTGCTAAAATTATTAGTATAATTGGTGTTATAATATATATAGGAATTATTATTTTCGATTGGAGGAGTAAAAATGAAAAAAATTAGTATCGTAGTTCCTTGTTACAATGAAGAAGAAGCTATTCCACTGTTTTATGAAGAAATAAATAAAACAAGTAAGGAAATAAAAGATTATGATTTCGAATTTATATTTGTAAATGATGGTTCAAAAGATAATAGTGCTTCTATTATGAAAGAACTTGCTAAAAAAGATAAAAGGGTTAAATTTATTGACTTTTCTAGAAACTTTGGAAAAGAAGCTGCAATGTATGCAGGATTAGAACTTAGCAGTGGTGACTATATAACCACAATGGATGTTGACTTGCAAGATCCCCCTTCTCTTTTGCCAGAAATGATTAAAGGTATTACTGAAGAAGGATATGATTGTGTTGCTACAAAAAGCACTAGTAGAAACGGTTATTCGTTTTTAAGAAAAACATTTACTAGGTGGTTTTATAAAATAATTGCTAAAATATCTAAAACAGAAATGGTTGCAGGTGCTAGAGACTATCGTCTTATGACTAGACAAATGGTTAATGCTATTATTAATATGAAAGAATATAATAGATACTCTAAAGGATTATTTAGCTTTGTTGGCTTTAAAACAAAATGGATTGAATTTGAAAATCAAGAAAGAGTTGCAGGTACTACAAAATGGAATTTTTGGAAACTATTTTCTTATGCCATTGATGGAATTGTAGGATTCTCTACTGCTCCACTTATTGTATCATCAATTATCGGTGTTCTATTTTGTTTAATATCATTTATTCTAATAATATTTATAATTGTTAAAACATTAATATTTGGAGATCCAACTTCCGGTTGGCCAAGCCTTGCGTGTATTATCTTCTTTGTAAGTGGTATTCAATTATTCTGTATTGGTATTATTGGACAGTATCTATCTAAAGTATATCTTGAAGTAAAAAATAGACCTATATATATAATTAAAGATACTAATATAAAGGATAAAAAAGATGAATAAAATATTTGATTTATATAAAAAATATCAAGAGATAATAAACTATTTAATCGTGGGAGTTCTTACTACTGTAGTAAGTATTGTTACCTATTTCATTTTCTCTTTAATTTTAGATATAGAAAATAATATATTATTCATACTTGCTAATGTTTTATCTTGGATATGTGCTGTTGTATTTGCATATATCACTAATAAAAAGTTTGTATTTAATACTATAACTTCTAATAAAAAAGAAGAATTAAAAGTATTTAGTATGTTTGTATCTTCAAGAATAACTACTTTACTTATTGAACTAGCATTTATGTTTATAACAGTTAAAGTAATACTAATTAATGATAAAATTGCTAAAGTAATTGCTCAATTTATTGTAATTGTATTAAATTATGTATTAAGTAAATTATTTGTATTTAAAAAGAAAAATAATTAATGTTTTCTTTTTTATTTGTAAAATTTATAATAATATGATATATTAATGCTGGTGATTTTATGAACGTTATAGGTATAGTATGTGAATATAATCCTTTCCATTTAGGGCACTTATATCAATTAAAAAAGGTTAAAGAAATGTATCCTCATAGTATTATTATAGTAGTATGTTCCTCAAATTTTACTCAAAGAGGAGACGTATCGATTATAAACAAATGGGATAAAACAAAAATTGCTCTTGATTATGGCGTAGATATCTTTATCGAATTACCTTTTGGGTATGCAACACAATCGTCTGATATATTTGCAAAAGGGGCAATAGAAATATTAAGTCATTTAAAAATAGATACTTTAGTATTTGGAAGTGAAAGTAATAATATCCAAGAACTAACTAATCTTGCTAATATTCAACTAAACAATAAAGAATATAATAATATAGTAAAAAATTATTTAGATAATGGTATTAATTACCCTACTGCTTTAAGTAAAGCTTTAAGTGACATTACAAATACAACAATTAATAAACCCAATGATCTACTAGGACTTTCTTACATAAAAGAAATTATAAAGAATGATTATAAAATAACACCTGTAACTATTAAAAGAACTAATGATTATCATAGTAAAGATATAAATAGTAATATTATTAATGCTAGTTTAATTAGAAAATTATTAATAGAAAAAAATGATATTACTAATTATATACCTAATAATACCTACAAATATTTAAAACTTTTATCTCTAAATGATTTTTATCCATACTTAAAATATCAAATTATTAATAACTCTAATAAATTAAATAATTATCAAACAGTTGATGAAGGAATAGAAAATAGAATAATTAAAAATATATATAAATCTTCAAATTATAATGAACTTGTTATGAATATAAAGACTAAAAGATACACTTATAATAAGATAAATAGAATGTTATTACATATACTTACTAATTTTACAAAAGAAGAAGCTCAAAGTATAAAAATTGATTACATAAGATTATTAGGATTCACAAATGCTGGACAAAAATATTTAAATAGTATAAAAAAAGATATTAATATCCCTATTATAACTAGATATAAACCTAATATATCTAATTTACTGGATTTAGAGTTTAGAGCCAATAGTATTTATGCGTTTGTTACCAATAATTTTGAACTCATAAAACTAGAATATAATAGTAAACCTATTATTAAGAACTAATATTTATAATTATATCTACTATATTCTTTGGAAGATATTCTAACAATATCTTTTTTTTGTTATCCAAATAAAATGATACTGTAAATCTAATTAAATTGTTTATCATTTTTTTACTATTATATAGCTCTATACATTTATTTATATAGATATAATTAGTTATAATATTTTTATTTACTATTTTTTCTAAATAAATTTTATTATCAGTCATAAAAAAGTCAAAAAATTCAATTCTATTTTTACTACCTATTTGATAAACATATATAATATCATTATCGTTTATATGCTGAACATAAACTTCTATATTATCATCTTTTTGTAAATTATAATTAAAAGTTAAATTAATAAATTCTTTTAGGCAATCTTGCCTTTCCAATTCTTTGATTATTTTATCAATATTATTTAATCTTGCCATTAATTACCACCTCTAACTTGAAATTATCACATATAGTAATAGTTGTCAACAAATGGTTATCTAAAATATTGATTTGTTGCAAATATGGTAACATTCTATTTTACATATTGTGTAAAATAGCAGAACATTTGTTTATTTTAAAAAATATTATTTATAAACAAAAAAATTGATAAATTTTTATCAATATTTAAAACAATTTATTAACAATTTCCCTTTTTTAGTATTTTTTAATATTTTATTATATTTATATTTTCCATATTTCCTAATACTAAAAATATCATTTTCTTTTAAAACATAAGAATTATTTGTTAAAATTTCATAATTTAAGTACACTTCTTTATTTTTGATTTTAGAAATTACCATTGTTCTTGATAATCCAGTTATTCCAGAAATTACTGTATCTATTCTAAGGCTAGTTACAATAATTTCATGTTCTTTATATTCTCTTTTATAATTTTCTATAATAGATAAATTTTCTTTTTCTAAAGTTATAGGAATGTTTTTTATTTTAGTTAAATTACTTTCTAAATAATTAGTTAGTGTAGGTAATACAAACAAATAATAATTATTACCATCTATAATTATATCTCCATATACATATATACTTAAATTAAGAGAAAATAAAGTTCCTAATATATCTTGATGTCTTAAAGGTTCACTACAAATAATCTTGTATAATACTATTTCTGGTTTTATCTTTCTATAAAGTATTACTTTTTCACTATCAATATATGGTTTATATACATCATATTCTGTTTTCTTTAACTTATTTTTTACTTGTAAAAATTCATTTGGTAACAAAAAGTCAGTATATCCATATCTATATAATTTTTCAATATGTTTATCTATCAAATAATTACTTTTCATAAATATCCTTTTGGCAATTAATACAATAGTAAGTACCTCTTCCCCCTACTCTTATTTTTGCTACTGGTTGTCCACAATTAGGACATACGTCTTTATCTTTTCCATGAATTAATAATTCATTTTGAAATCTACCATGAACACCATCAACAGAAGTATAAGTTCTAATTGTAGTTCCCCCTAATTTAATTGCTTTCTCTAATACTTCTTTTGTATATTTAATTATATTATCTAAATCATTATCTTTTAAATCACAACATTTAATTAAAGGATTCAACTCAGATAAAAATAGTATTTCATCAGCATAAATATTACCAATACCTACAATAATACTTTGATCAAGTAATACGGTCTTTATTGGTAACTTTTTATTTTTATATTTACTTCTAAGATATTCTTTAGTTAAACTATCATCCCAAGGTTCTAATCCTAAATCTTTAATTGGTCCAATACTATTAATATCTTCTTTTTTAATTAAATACATTTTACCAAATTTTCTAGTATCTCTATATCTTAATTCTTCATCATCGTCCAATGTAAAAACAACATGTTCATGATTATCTAGTTTATCTTCTTTATTCTTAAAAAAGTACTTTCCTTCCATTCTTAAATGTGATAATAAGTAATACTTATCTAAATCAAACATTAACCATTTACCTCTTCTTTTTATATCTTTAATAGGTAAATTTTTTATTTGTTTAGAAAATTCTTTTACTTCCGGGTATGCTATTATACCGTCATAATATACCTTAACATCTTTTATCTTTTTACCAATTAATTTTAATTTAAGTGTTTCTTTTACTGTTTCTACTTCTGGTAGTTCTGGCATACTATTCACTTCCTTCATATACTTTAGTACTAAGTACTAAATATGATATTCTAGTTCTTCTATTTACTAATTGTTTTTCTAATTTTTTATTTATCTCTTCAATATCTTTTAGTTTAGTATTTTTATTAAGAGCAATTTCTACATTAGCAGTATAATAAGTTCCATACTTAATTAAAGATAAACTAGTTACATCTTTTATTTCAATATTTTTAAGTATTTTCTTTTTAATTTTATTTATTAATTCTTGATTATCTTCAACTTTATCAATTAAATCAAAAGCATTTTCCTTTAATATTTTTAATGATACATAGGAAATATATAATCCTATTACAAATGTACAAACATTATCAGAATATTTATATAATTCATTATACACAGTTAATTTTGATAATAAAGCGGATATAATTACAAATAAAGTAGTTAAAGCATCAGCTTTAGATTCAAATCCAGATACTATTAACAAACCACTTTTATATTTTTTACCTTTAAGTGTTATATATCTAGATAAAGTATATTTTACCACCATAGCAATAATACTAACATAAATTATTATATTACTAGGCATATCAATATTACTAGAAAAAGCACTAAATATTTGGGTGACTCCTAATATTAGGATAGTTAATCCCATAATAATATTAGTAACATACTCTATTTGACCATAACCATAAGGATGTCTAGTATCAGCAGGTTTTCTAGATAAATTATTACCTACAATTGCTATTATATCAGTTATCATATCTGTTAAAGAATGAATACCATTTGCAATTAAAGCTCTTGAACTACCTAAAAAACCTATTATCAACTTACTTATAACTAATGCCATGTTAACAATAATACTTACTAATAACGTTCTTGTTGTTTTATCCATTAAATCACCTCTATTTTGCTTCATACCAGTTTGTACCAAAATTAACATCTACTACTAACGGTACACTTATCTTATATGTATTTTCCATAATACTTGTAACGACATTTGTAACAGTTTCTTTTTCATCATTTAAAACATTAAAAATAAGTTCGTCGTGTACTTGTAATAACATTTTACTTTTTAAATTTAATTTCTTAAATTCTCTTTCAATTTCAACCATTGCTTTCTTTAATATATCGGCACTACTTCCTTGAATTGGTGTATTAAGTGCCATTCTTTGCCCCATACTTTTAATTATATAATTAGAATTAGTTAATTCTTCAATAACTCTTTTTCTATTCATTAAAGTTACAGCGTAGCCTTTCGTTGTTGCTTCTTCAATTAATTTATTCATAAAATCTTTTATACCAGGATATACTTCAAAATATTTATCCATAAATCTTTTTGCTTCACTTACAGGAATACCCAAGTCTTCTGCAAGTCCAAAACTACTTATTCCATATAATATTCCAAAATTAACCGCTTTAGCATGTCTTCGCATATCTTTAGTAACTTCTTCCATAGGTACATGAAATATATCCATAGCAGTCTTAGTATGTATATCCATATTATTATTAAATGCTTCAATTAACTTCTCGTTTTTAGATAAATGAGCAAATATTCTAAGTTCTATTTGAGAATAATCAGATGACATTATTTTGCTATTTTCTTCAGGTATAAATGCTTTTCTAATTAATCTTCCATATTCATTTCTTACTGGTATATTTTGTAAATTAGGTTCAATTGATGAAAGTCTTCCTGTCCTAGTTAATGCTTGAGTATATATTGTATGAATTTTTCCATCATCACTTACAGCGTTTAATATACCTTCAACATAAGTACTATTTAGTTTAGATAATGATCTATGTTCAAGTATTAAATCTACAATTGGATAATCTCCTTTTAATTTATTTAAAACACTAACATCTGTTGAATATCCTGTTTTTTTCTTCTTCCCATAAGGTAGATTTAATTTTTCAAATAAGACTTCTCCAAGTTGCTTAGGAGATGATATATTAAATTCACATCCTGCTAAATTATATATATTTTCTGTTAATGAATCTAATTTTGTTCTTATATCTTCTTTCATATCTAATAAAATATTCTTATCTACTCTTATTCCTTCAATTTCCATATTACCAAGTGTCATTGTAAGAGGAAGTTCTATTTCATTATATAAAAATGTTACATCTTCTCTTTCCATATCACTTATAAACTTATCTCTTGTTTCATAAATAAATTTAGCTTTCATTATACTTCTTTCTGCAATTATGTTAAGTTCAAGTTCAATATCATAAGCATCTTTTTTATCAGTAAATGGAATATCATACTCAAGTTCATTAGCCAAATACGCTATATCATCTTTTAAATTATAATTAAGTATATATGCACTAATCATTGTATCAAATACTAATTTATCAACTTTAATATTATGTTCTATTAAACTTACATATAATTTTTTTATATCATAAGTATATTTATCAACATCCGTTAAAAACTTAGGATTATTCTTAAGAACATCATAAGGAATATAAATAGATACTTCTTCATTATATACACCCATTCCAATAATATTAGCATTATGATAATTATCATTATCTATATCTAAATATACTGCAACTGGTTTATCAATCTTTATTTCACTTATATCGTTAATTATATTAACTTCTATTTTCTTATTATCTTTTTTAGGTAAATCTATTTTCTTTAAGAATGAATAAAAACCTAAATAATTATATATTTCTATTAGTTCAGGAGATTCCTTTTTAACATATTTAGTGTCCTCTAATTTTATATCTAATGGAACATCTCTATAAATAGTGGCTATTTCTTTACTATCAAAAGCACTCTTCTTACCACTTTCTAATTTTACTTTAGTAGCCCCTTTTATTTTATCTATATTATTATACAAATTTTCAATAGTATCATATTCTTGCAATAATTTAAGGGCTGTTTTTTCACCAATTCCTTTAACTCCAGGAATGTTATCAGAAGAGTCTCCCATCAAACCTTTTAAATCAATCATTCTAATTGGTTCTATTCCATAAGTTTCAAAAAATACATCACGATTCATTCTAATATAATCTTTAGTTTTTAATAATTTTACTTCAACATCATTTGATATTAATTGTAATAAATCTTTATCACTACTTACAATAAGACCTACAAAATCATCATTAATATCTACCTCTTTAGCAATTGTACCTATTATATCATCTGCTTCATATCCTTCTTTTTCTAAATACATTATCCCCATTGCACTAAGTATTTTTTTAGCATACGGAAACTGTACTTTCAAATCATTTGGAGTCTCATCTCTTCCGCCTTTATATTCACTATATTTTTCATGTCTAAAAGTTTTTCCTATATCAAAAGCTACTACCATATATTCAGGATTTTCTTCATTAATTATTTTATTTATCATATTAACAAAGCCATATAATCCATTAGTAGGAAATCCATCAGCATTTCTCATAAAATTTCCTGAATATGCAGTTGCATAATAACTTCTAAATAATAAATTATTACCATCTACTAAAACTACTTTTTTCATATTATCACATCTTTCTAACAATATTAATTATATCAAAAAAAAAGAATATTTAATAGATATAAACAAAAGAAAAAACTCCTATAAAGGAGTTAATATCTTAATGGCGCCTAATGTAGGACTCGAACCTACGACCTATCGGTTAACAGCCGAGTGCTCTACCGACTGAGCTAATTAGGCATCTCTTTTTTGTTAAGACTACTATAGTATACAACATTTTACTCTTTAGTGCAACCCTTTTTTATTATTTTTTTCAAAAATTATTGAATTTATACAAAAAAACATTATATATTAATATTTATATAATGTATCTGTTGCCACTGCATTTAATTCTAAATCTGCTACTATTCCTTTTTTATATGCATAATATGCTGCTGCTCCAATCATGGCAGCATTATCAGTACAATATTTTATCTTAGGAATAGATAGATTTATTTTTTCTTCTTTACATAAAGTAGCAAACTTATTTCTAAGTCCATTATTAGCAGCTACTCCACCAGCAATTATTAAGTTTTTAACTTTATATTCTTTAAGTGCTCTCATTGTCTTTTTAGTAATAACTTCTACTACTCTGTTTTGAAAAGAAGTACACATATCTTCTACTCTAATTTCTTTTTTTCTTTGCTTTTCATTATGAACAATATTTACTACAGCACTTTTAATACCACTAAAACTAAAGTTATATGACTTATCATCAAGTGGATAAGGTAAATCATAGGTATCTTTTCCTTTTATTGATAAAGCATCTACTACAGGTCCACCTGGGTAATCAAGTCCTAATATCTTAGCTACTTTATCATATGCTTCTCCTACCGCATCATCTAGAGTTCCGCCAATTCTTTCAAATGAATAGTCTTCTTTCATATATATGAGTTCTGTATGACCACCACTTACTACTAATGCTATTAGTGGAAACTGTAGTCTATTTTCTAAATTATTTGCATATATATGACCAGCAATATGGTGAACCGGTATTAATGGTTTACCAGTAATCATAGCTATTGTTTTAGCAGCTTGTAACCCTATTAATAATGATCCTATAAGACCTGGACCATAAGTAACACCAATTATATCAATATCATCTATAGTCATTTTAGATTTTTCAAATAATTCATCAAGCACAATGGTAATACTTTCAATATGACTCCTACTTGCTATTTCAGGAACTACTCCGCCAAATTTTTTGTGAATATCAATTTGAGTAAATACAACTGTTGCTATTTCTTCACTTCCGTTTTTTATAATACTCATACTTGTTTCATCACAACTAGTCTCTATTGCTAAACATACTACATCTTTCATTACATCACCTGCTTTTCCATCAATATTCCATCTTCATCTCCATAATAAAATTTCCTCAAAGCAACTTCTCTAAAACCAAAATTTTTATATAATTTTCTCGCAATCTCATTGCTTCTTCTAACTTCTAAAGTAATATTTACAACATGATAATCTATTGCAATACTAACTAAATAACTCATTAATTTAGAACCAATTTTTTGATTTCTGTATTCTTCTTCCACAAATAAATCTTCTATTTCCATCCTGTCATATATAAGTGCATATCTTAAATGGCCTATTTTTTTATCATCTATATAATATTCTAAATATCTAGAAAATGGATTTTCTTCTATTTTATCTATTTCTTTAATCATTTATTTTCCTCTAAAGCTTGTGGTAATTTTAAATAATTGGGAACTACCAAATGAGGATTAACTGGCAACTCATATTTATAATGATTAACTATGTTTACAATATCATAATCTATTTTTCGAGCTTTAATATCGCCATTATCTATTATTTCATTACTAACAATATCAGCATCTTCATATTTATTTATTTGCTTTAATAATTCTTCTTTATTATTAAAATTATCTTTTAATATAATATTATCAAACATATCATATACACCATAATAATAGTTATCATGATGAGCATCAATTATAGGAATAACTATTTTAGCATTACTACTAAGTGCCATTGCTCTTAATGATGATACTGTAATTATATCTTTTTTTAATAAATATCCATAAATTTTAGCTATTGTTAGGCCAATTCTTATTCCCGTAAAAGAACCCGGTCCATTTACAACCATAATATTATCTATATCTTGAGGTTTCATTCCAATAGTTTCTAATACATCATTTACAAATTTTACAGCATATACTGAATGCTCATTAGGAATATTTTTTACAATTTTACTTATAATTTTTTCATCTTTTATTATAGCAATAGATACATCACTAGCTGATGTATCTATAAATAAAGTTATCATAATACAGCCTCACATATATTAACATACTTTTCACCATATGCTCTAATTAATAATATTCTAGTATTTTCATCAACTATTTTAAATTCTATTTCTAATCTTTCTTTAGGTAAATATTCTTCAATCATATCAGCCCATTCAATAATAGAAACGCCACCTTTATCAAAGTATTCGTTTAATCCTAAATTCTCAACATTATTTTCTACTCTATATACATCCATATGATAAAGAGGTAATTCACCATTATATTCTTTTATTATATTAAAAGTTGGAGAAGTAACATCATTAATTGCCATTGCTCGTGCAAATCCTTTAGCAAAAACAGTTTTACCACTTCCTAAATCTCCATTTAGACAAATAACCATATTAGGAAATTTTTCTGATTCAATATTTTGCGCCAATTCTATTGTTTCTTTTTCATTATGCACTGTAACTTTATATGTATTCATCTTTTCACCTTTCCTATTTGCAATTACAATTTAATTATACAAAATAGTATTAACTATTTCAATACTTTTTCTATTTTAAATTAATTATTATTTCATTTTTATCAAATTCTATTTGTCTGTATATTATTCCTACCATATCAAACATCTTTTTAGAAGCAATAACACTTTCTGTATTAGCATATTTATCACAAACATAAATAACTTCTTTAATACCTGATTGAATAATTAATTTTGCACATTCGTTACATGGAAATAAATCAACATATATTTTTGCCCCTTCTAATTCTTTTCTACTTCCTCTATAATTTAATATGGCATTCATTTCCGCATGACATACATATAAATATTTAGTTTCAAGAGGTTCACCTTCTCTATCCCAAGGGAATTCTTTATCTTCTATTCCATTTGGAGTTCCATTATATCCAATAGATAATATTCTATTATCAGATCCTACTATACAAGCACCTACTTGAGTAGACGGATCTTTACTCCTCATTGCAGACAATTTAGATACTCCCATAAAGAATTCATCCCATGTTAAATAATTTGTTCTTTGTTTATTAATTTCTTTTTTCATATCTATACTCCTTCATATTAATTATAACATTAAATAAAAGAAAAAAGAATGGGAAATCCATTCTTTATAATATTATTGTAAATACAGTAAGTACTAATATATTAATTAATGCTATTGTAAATACTACTTTAAATGCCCATTTAAACCATGTAGAATATTCTACTTTGGCAAGAGCAAGTCCACCCATAATAGCTCCACATGTTGGTGTAATTAAATTTACAAGTCCATTAGCAGATACCATACTCATAACTGCTACTTCTACACTATAACCTAATTGACTTGCAAGAGGTCCAATTATTGGTGTAGATAATGTAGCAAGTCCTGATGATGATGGAACTAATACTGATAAAACTATATGTAATAAATAGTTAAGTGGTGTAAATACCAATTCTGGAACATTCTTTAATATATTTGAAGCATTATAAATAATGTAATTATCTAAATATGTAGTTTGCATAAGTACACTAGCACCACGAGCTACAGCAATTACTAAAATAACTCCAACCATATCATTTGCACCATCAATAAAGGTATCTACAATATCTTTTTCATGCATTCTATTAATAATTCCAATTATTACTGCCATAATTAAAAACCATAATGCTGATTCAAAGAAATACCATCCACCTAGTGGTGATCCCGTTAACCAACCAGTTGTCTCTTCAAAAATTGTTACATTAAAATCACCCCAAGGAACAAATCCTATAATCATTACTAAGAAAGTAAGTCCAAATAAAATTAATGTAAACTTTTGTTTTCCTGTTAATTTCGCTTCTTTCTTTTCTTCTTCAGTTTCTTCTCTACCATATTTCTTTTCCATCATTTTTTGTTCACGAAGTGATAAGAAAGTTGAACCTTTATCTGCTTTTACTTTTTTAGCATAATTCATAACAAATAAAATTGAAATGATTAAAGTTGATAACCATAAAAATGTTCCAATTAATATGATTAAACCTTGATTAACCACAGTTCCCTCAGGAAGTGCTGATACTGCAGCACCTACTGCAAATGGATTAATTGTAGAACCTAATACCCCAGAACCTGCTCCTAATAATACAACAGCTGATGCAACAATTGTATCCATGCCTGCTGCTACCATAGTTACAGAAAGTAATGCATAGAATCCTACAGTTTCTTCTAACATTCCATAAGTTGTTCCACCTATTGAGAATATTAACATAAGAATTGGGATTAAAATTAATTCATTTCCTTTTAATTTTTTAACTAAAACTTTAATACCTGTTTCTAAAGCACCTGTTTTAGTTACAATAGCCAAAAATCCTCCTAAAATTAATACGAATACACATACATCTACTGCATTTTGGAATCCTAAAATTGGTGATAACAATACCTCTGATAATTTGGCACCAACCGTACCACTACCATTAATAATTTCGTCACCAACAAACTCCGCATTAGGAAGTAGATGTGAAAGAACTCCTAGACCAGCAATTAAAATAATTATAATTGTAAATGCTGATAACATAAATTTTGATTTTTTCTTTGCCACTTTATTTTCCTCCTCTTATTACAGTACCATTTTTTCCAGTTAAAGCACTACTTGCTTCTTCTAAAGAGGTAATAATAGCAATTTTATCACTACTTTCCTTAACAAAATCAATACAAGCTTCTACTTTAGGAAGCATACTTCCTTTAGCAAATTGACCTTCATCAATATATCTTTGTGCTTCATCAATAGTTAATGATGAAAGACCTGTTTGATTTTCTTTATTATAATTAATATATACTTTATCAACCGCAGTTAATATAAGTAATACATCAGCGCCAATTTCTTTAGCAAGAAGAGCTCCTGTACGATCTTTATCAATTACTGCTTCTACTCCTTCTAGTAATTTTATACGATCTTCTTTAACAACAGGAATACCTCCTCCACCAGCAGCAATAACAATATTATCACTATTAACAAGTTGTTCTATAACTTCTTTTTCTATTATATCAATAGGAATTGGAGATGGTACTACTCTCCTATATCCACGGCCAGAATCTTCTACAAAAGTATATCCTTTTTCTTTTTCTATTTCTAAGGCCTCTTCTTTTGTATAAAACATTCCTATTGGTTTGGTTGGATTTTGGAATGCTTTATCCTCAGAATCAACTAGCACTTGTGTTATTATAGTTACACAATTCTTTTTTATTTTTTGCCTTTCTAATTCATCTTGTATACATTGTTGCAATTGGTAACCAATATAACCTTGACTCATACTTCCACACTCAGGAAATGGCATGAAAGGTGTTTTAACTTCGCTTCCTGCAGAAAACTCCATTGCAAGAGCAATTTGTCCAACTTGTGGTCCATTACCATGAGTTAAAACTATTTTATGTTTACATCTTATTAAATCTACAATAATTTTGGCTGTTTTTTCTAATAAATTTAGTTGTTCAGAAGGAGTTTTACCTAAAGCATTCCCTCCTAACGCAATTACTATCTTACTCATTTCTATCACTCATTGTAGCATACATAACAGCTTTTATTGTGTGCATTCTATTTTCTGCTTCATCAAATACTTTTGAATGACTAGAAGTAAATACTTCATCAGTAACTTCCATCTCTTTTAAGCCAAATTTATCATATATTTCTTTACCTATTGTTGTTTTTAAATCATGAAAAGATGGTAAACAATGTAAGAATATAGCATTTTCTTTAGCATTATTCATAATATCTTTATTAATTTGATATTTTTGTAATAATTTTATTCTTTCTTCCCAAACACTAGCATCTTCTCCCATAGATACCCATACATCAGTATATAAAGCATCTGCATCTTTACTAGCTTCCATAGGATCTTCAGTTAAATTAATTACTGCTCCACTTTCTTCGGCAAGTTGCTTGCATTTAGAAACCAATTCATTACTAGGCCATAATTCTTTAGGACCACAACAAGTAAAATGAATTCCCATTTTAGCAGATACTACCATAAGAGAATTAGCAACATTGTTTCTAGCATCTCCCATGTATACTAATTTAATTCCTTTTAAATGTCCAAAATTTTCTTCAATAGTCATTATATCTGCAAGCATTTGTGTTGGATGATATTCAGTAGTTAATCCATTCCATACTGGTACTCCAGCATTTTCAGCAAGAGTTTCTACTATTTCTTGAGCATATCCTCTATACTCAATTCCATCATACATTCTACCTAATACTTTAGCAGTATCTTCGATACTTTCCTTTTTACCCATTTGAGAACTTCCTGGATCTAAGTATGTAACACCCATACCTAAATCTCTTCCTGCTACTTCAAAAGCACATCTTGTTCTTGTAGAAGTCTTTTCGAACAATAATACAATATTCTTTCCTTGTAAATAACGATGTGGTGTTCCTTCATGTTTCATTTTTTTAAATTTAATAGATAAATCTAATAAGTATCTAATTTCTTCACTACTATAATCTAATAATTTTAAAAAATTTCTTTTGTATAGATTAACCATAATAGCCTCCTAATCTTCTCTTACAAGTGGCATACTCATACATCTTGGGCCACCTCTACCACGTGATAGTTCTGCACTGCTCATTTCTAACACTTTAATACCATGCTCTCTTAATATTTCATTAGTGATATTATTTCTATTATACACTACTACAGTTCCTGGAGCGATACATAAAGTATTAGTACCATCATTCCATTGTTCTCTTTCTGCTGAAATTTTATCTCCTCCAGCACAAGGAATTAATGTAATTTCTCTTCCTAAATAAGTCTCTAATATATTTTCAAGAGAATCATTTATTTCTTTAACATTTAAGTCTTCATCACTATCAGGATCATCTCCTTCAGTAATTTCAAATACTTGAAGTGTATCCATAATCCCTGGATGATAAGTAAATTTATCTACGTCAATTTGAGTAAATACTGTATCCAAATGCATAAACGCACGAGAATTTGGAATATTAAAAGCTAAAATTGTATCTATCTTACAATTAGGATTCTTAAATATATTCTTTGCTATTAAATCAATTGCAGCAGCTTCAGTTCTTTGTGAAATACCAATTGCAAGAACATGGTCATTTAGATTTAATACATCTCCACCTTCAATATGACAATCATTATATCTATCAAAATATTTTTCAACCTGACCTTTAAATTTAGGATGATAATTAAAGATATATTCCGCATAGATTGTCTCTCTAGATCTGGTAACAGAGTACATTTTATTTAAACTGATACCACTTCCAATACTGGCAAAAGGATCCCTCGTAAAATACAAGTTAGGCATAGGTTCTGCAATAAATGAAGTTTCTTCAGTAACTAAATCTACTAAAGATTTTTCCATAACCCTTTTATCTCTATCTAGCTCACTTATTTGAATACCTTCCATAGTTTTTAAAACAAACTCTTTATTATCATCAAAACTCATTAAATATTCAAATAATAAATCACGATATTTGGGGGTCGTTACACCTGCTTCTTTAATAAATTGTTTTAAAAATTTTTCTTTTACTTTTGGATTTGCATCTAATGTTTCAGCCATTAAATCTTCCAAATAAAATACCTTTATTCCATTATCTCTAAGTATTTGAACAAACTCATCATGTTCTGCTTGCGCTACTTTCAAAAATGGAATATCATCAAATAATAGTCTTTGTAGCGTATCAGGAGTTAAATTTAATAATTCCTTTCCTGGCCTATGTACCAAGACTTCTTTTAGTGGTTTAATTTCACTAGTTACATTAATTACACTCATCTTTTCCTCCTTTTGTAGTAACATTATTATCTACTACTATAAATTAATTATAACACACTTTTAAAATAAAATATTTATTTTATATTTTTACTTATTTAATTGACATATTTTATTTAACTTTTGATAAAAATTCTTTTAGTCTATCTGATTTAGGATTTTCAAATATTTCTTTTACTGTCCCTTCTTCTATAATGTTCCCATTTTCCATAAATATTACTCTAGTTGCACATTCTTTAACAAAACTCATTTCATGAGTAACAACAATCATCGTCATTCCTTGTTTTGCTAAATCTTTCATTAAATTACTTACTTCATCTACCATTTCGGGATCAAGCGCACTAGTGGGCTCATCAAATAACATTACATCAGGATTCATAATTAAAGATCTTGCTATAGCAATTCTTTGCTTTTGTCCACCAGATAATTGACTGGGATACATATCAACTTTATCTTTCAAATCAATTAACTCTAATAATTCTAGAGCTTTTTTATTAGCATCTTCTTTACTCATTAACTTTAATTTTATAGGAGCTAATACTATATTTTCTTTTACTGTTAAATGAGGGAATAAATTAAATTGTTGAAAAACCATTCCCATTTTTTCTCTTATTTTATTGATATCTACTTTGGGATTATTTATATCTTTATCCTCAAATATTACTTTACCACTAGTTACTTTTTCTATTCCATTTATACATCTAAGCAAAGTTGATTTACCACACCCAGAAGGGCCAATAATTACTACACATTCACCTTTTTCAACGTTCAAATTAATCCCTTTTAAAACAACCTTACTTCCATATTTTTTTCTTAAATTTTTAACAGTAATCATTACTTAACTTCCTTTCCATCATACTTATTAATTTTGATAATCCAATTGTTAAAATTAAATAAATTATCGCAACAATTATAAGTGGAAAAAAGTAATCATATGTTCTAGAAGCAATTATATCTGATGCTTTAGTTAATTCAACAATACCAATATAAGCACCTACAGAAGTATCCTTAAGTAAAGTAATAAATTCATTACCTAATGCTGGTAATATATTTTTTATTGCTTGTGGAAGAATTATATATCTCATTACTTTAGAATAATTAAGTCCCAACGAATATCCTGCTTCTATTTGGCCATTATCAATAGATTCTATACCCGCTCTAATAATCTCCGAAACATACGCTCCCGAATTTATACCAAAAGCAATAATACCTACAATAACAATATTTATATCTACACTTTTAAAAATTATATAATAAATAATCATAAGTTGTAATATTTGTGGAGTACCTCTTATAATATTTACATATAAAGTTGATATTTTATTTAACAATTTAAACTTATTATTTCTATCATAATTATTTCTAATAAGAGCAATTAACACTCCAATAACAATACCAATAATTACTGCAAAAAGAGCAATAATTAGCGTGTTAAATAATCCTTCTAATATGTACAAATATCTATTATCATAAATAATCGTTTGATAAAAATTGTCCCATATACTTTGAAAAAATTTAACAATTCCCCCCCATACATTAAACAATACTTCCATGTTTTACCTCTATTCTCCTGTATGTTTTATTACATATTCTGATATTTTACCTTCAGAAATTAATCTATTTAATACTTTATTAATGCTATCTAGTAGTTCTTTATTTCCTTTTTTAACAATCATTCCATATTTGTCTTGCGTAAGTTCCTTATCAAGTATCTTTAATCCTGAATTTTCTTTTAATATTTCTTTTGCAGGAAGTTCATCCATAACAACGCAATCAACTTTATTAGTTTTCAAATCTTGAATAGCAGCAAGATATTTCTTTTGACGAGTTATAGTAGCATCCTGATATTCCTTAGTAACATATGTATCAGCAATACTTCCAAGTTGAACAGCTATTTTTTTATTGCTTATTTCACTAGGATCTTTTATATCACTGTTTTCATTTACAATAACAACCTGTTTTGATGTTGCATAATTAATTGAAAAATCAACTTCTTTAGCTCTTTCTTCCGAATAACTAATGCCAGCCGCAGCAAAATCTGCTTTTCCACTTTTTACTTCATTGACTATTGAATCAAAGGCGATATCTTTTACTACTAATTTTTTTCCTAATTCTTTAGCAATTTCATTAGCAATATCAATATCTACTCCTACTATTTTGCCGCCTTCATAATATTCATATGGTGCAAAACCTGCTTCAGTAACCATTACAAGTTCATCATCATTTTTTCCGCATCCTGTTAATAAAAATACACATACCAATATTAAAAATATTTTTTTCATAAAATAACCTCCTATATTATTAGTATAAATACATTATATCACAAATAATTTATTAGATTAAAAAAAATAATAATTAATTTTAAATTTTACTTTTTAAATTTAATGACTCATATTATTAAAGTAAAATAAGTACCAATTTTGGTACTCCATAATTATTATTATTTATCTATTAAATGACTATCTCCATTCGAATAATTTATTTCTATTCCATCTTGTACATTATATACATATACATTAAGGCATATATCCTCACATTTATCTTCAACAGAACTAGCCTCTATTTGAACACCACTAGCTACTAAATTATTTTCTTCAAATATTGGAGTAACTCTATATAAAACATGATTATTTGTTTCTTTTATATAATCCGCTACTTGATTTTCAAACTCTAACATTCCTTCAGTATTCATACTTCTTGTACAAGTAATCAAATTTTTAGGATTAGCATTTTCTCCCGTTAGTTGATATCCAATTAAATGACATCTATTATATAAATATTTACCATTTACAATATCATATTTAACAGTATGCCATCCTGAAGGTTTTATTTGTCCTATACTTCCTCTTTCTTCAGTTGGCATAGTATCAACACTAACGTTTGCATACGCAACTCCGCATCTTCCTAAAGTATCAAGTTCACTATATTCTTCAAAACTACCCTTTAAATAGTCTTCATCGGTAAAATTAGGTTTATTATTATTTAATACAACATAAGAGTTTCCACTGTACTGTGGAATATTACTCATATCATAGGATTCTATCGCATAAGTTTTACTTATTTGTATATACTCTTGAATTTCATCTTTATAATATGTTCCTATAGCCACTAATACTATCAATATAGAAAACATAAATTGTTTCTTTTTATTTTTGCTTTTCCTTCTACTCATATCTAACATCCTCTATACTATTTTATCATAGTTTTTATTATTTGAGTAAAATTAAAATTCATTATACACAGTACTTAACTTATTTTTTCAAATGACCATAAATTTCTAATTTGTGGTTCTAGTGTTACATAATCCCATAACTTTTGACTTCTCTCTTTACTATTTGGATCATTAATTATAAACTTTCCATCTTTAACTCCTGTTATCAATATAATATGACCTGTGGTAGTAAAATCTCCTTTTCGCATACTACAAACAATTGGATGTCCATTTTCTAATTCACTTATCATAATACTTTTAGATAATGAAATAGTAGTTCCTTTTATCCCATATTCTAAAACACCCTCTCTAAACAAACTCCAACTTGTCCCTGCTAATAGATCATAATATCCATTTTCTTCAGAATATTTTGCAACATCATAAGGGGTAATAGAATTATCACCAGTTAAACCTGCTATTACCATAGATATTACTGTAGGTCCGCAACCACTAATAGCTATTACGCTATCTCCATACTTTCCATATCCCCATCTTGTATCATATTGCAAAAGTAATGGAAATTCCCCTTTCTTAACTTTGCCAATATTATCAGTAGTTACAGTTCCCTTTTTATCTAAATAATTAACTACATAATCAGTCATATCACTATTTCTAGATAACATTTCTAAAAGAACTTCTGGATATTCATCATAATTTTCCAATATTTTATTTATTCTACTATCACTTTTAGCCATTTCCTTTAATATATCTTTTGTGTCTTCTGTTGTAATTATATTTTCATTTATTGTATTATTATTTAATATTTTGTATATTCCTCTATAAATAAGATAACTATTACTACTTATAAAATTAGCTAAAAATATTATTATTAATATTACTAACAGTACTTTAATACTATTCTTCATTTTTCTTTTTTTCATATTATCACCAATTCTTTCTAAAAAAAATAATTATTAATTACATACAAATTGTATCAATTAATAATTACTTTTTCTTTAATTTTTTCTTATAAATTCCTTAAGATTTTCTTAATTTTTATATAAAGGTAAAACTACTTCAAATACTGTTTCAAAGTCATTGCTTGTTGCAATTATTTTTCCTTTATGTAATTCTACTATTTCTTTTGCAATAGCAAGTCCTAATCCACTACCACCAGTCTTACTTGTTCTTGAAGAATCAGCTCTATAAAATTTTTCAAAAATTCTTTTTAATTTTTCTTCCGGTATTTTAGTACCTTTATTTTTTACTTTAACTATAACATTTTCATTATCTTTTTTTACTTCTATTTCTATTTTGTCATTATTAATACTATAATTAATAGCGTTTTTTATAATATTACCAAATACTCTAGCAATCTTATCAGAATCTGCATATATAATTATCTTATCATCACTTTTAATAATTATTTCTTTATTATTTTCCTTTAATATAGGATAAAAATCATCGACTATTTGTTCTAACATCATAGTTAAATTTAATTCTTCTTTAGATAAAATAATCGTTTCAGCATTAAATCTTGATATATCAAATAATTCATTAATTAAATCTTCTAAACGATATGACTTTTCTAAAGCAATATTTATGTATTTTTCCCTTTGCTTTAAAGGCATATCGTCAACCTCATTAAGTAAAGATAAGTATCCAATCATAGAAGTTAAAGGTGTCTTTATATCGTGAGCTAAATATACAATTAAATCATTTTTCTTTTGTTCATTTTCTTGAGCTAATTTCAAATTTTTTCTTGCCTGTTTTTTTATTTGATTCATTCTTTTTTCAACATCTAATAAATCTTCTGGAAGTACTATATCTTCTTCTTTATCACTTATTAAAAGTGCACTAGCATCTACTATTGAATCAACATATGATAATGTTTTATACAAACATATTATAACTATTATTAAAAACCCTATTAACCATATTATTAATAATGTTGTAAAACTATATCCGATATTTCTTAATATATGATAAAAGAAATCACCTTCATACCAAATAACATTAGAACATATGCTTCTACATAAAAGCCATAATATTATAAAAATAAAAGTATAGATAGAAGTCCATAAAAATATTCTTTTTATAAATTTATTAGTTAATTTTTTTCCATATTTAATTTTCGTTTTCAATTTTATACCCCACTCCCCATATTGTTTTTATATATTTAGGTTCTCTTCCTATATCATTCATTTTTTCTCTTAAATGTCTAATATGTACCATAATTGTATTGTTATCTTTTTCGTAATATTTTTCTTTCCATACTTCCATAAATAAATCTTCAGTTTTCACTGTAGTTCCCCTATTTTTACATAAATACCACATAATAGAAAACTCAATTGGAGTAAGTAATATCTTTTTATCTTTAAAGTAAAATTCATGACTATTATTATTTATTACAATATTTCGAAAATCAATTACTTCTTCATTTTCTTCTACCTTATTATAATTTTTATATCTTCTAATTTGCGCTTTTACTCTTGCCACTAATTCTAATGGTTCAAATGGTTTAGTAACATAATCATCTGCTCCAATTGCAAACCCATTTATTTTATCAATATTCTCTACTTTAGCAGTTACAAATATTATTGGAAAATTATATTTTTTTCTTATTTCTTCACATAATGAAAATCCATCAACACCAAGCATCATAATATCTAATATTGCTAAATCTATTTTTATGTTTTCTAAATCATTCATTATATTTTCACTAGAATAATATTTATAAACATTATAATTTTCATTTTTTAAATATATTTCTATTAAATCTGCAATTTCTTTTTCATCATCTATAACTAAAATATTCATAAGTCACCTTCTCACATCAATTATACATTTGATTAATTTATTTTACAATATTTATATATATATGATATTAATTGAATGTAAGTTACTTTTAACAAAATAACTATAAAAGAATATAATACACTGTATGAAAGGATGGAATATATGAAAAAAATTATTATTAGTTTAATAATCTTAGGTATTATAGTTTTTGGAATATTTATTTTTAGAAAAGAAGATAAAAACGATAATGGATTAACTAAAATAACATTAGCAGAAGTAACACATAGTATTTTTTATGCACCACAATATGTTGCAATTAGTGAAGGATTTTTTGAAGAAGAAGGTATTGAAATTGAACTTATTTTAGCATCAGGTGCTGATGCCGTTACTGCAGCAGTGTTATCAGGAGACGTTCAAATTGGTTTTTGTGGTACAGAAGCTACAATATATGTATATAATGGTGGAGAAAAAGATTATTTACAAACATTTGCAGGTTTAACACAAAAAGATGGTTCTTTTTTAGTAGCTAGAGAAGAATATGAAAATTTTACTTTAGAAGATTTAAAAGGTAAATATGTAATTGGTGGTAGAAAAGGCGGTATGCCAGAAATGACATTTGAATGGGCTCTTCGTGAAAATGGTATAGATCCAAATACTGATTTAACAATAGATACATCAATTGATTTTGCAGCAATGCAAGGAGCTTTTATTGGAGGAACCGGAGACTTTGTTACTCTATTTGAACCTAATGCACTTGCAGTAGAACAAGCAGGATATGGTCACGTAGTTGCTTATATTGGTGATTTAGGAGGAGTAGTTCCATATACAGCATATAATGCTAAAAAAAGTTTTATTGAAGAAAACCCTAATATAATAAAAGGATTCTCTAACGCAATTAACAAAGGTCTTAAATTTGTTGAAGAAAAAAGTTCTGAGGAAATTGCTAAATCAATAATAGACTTTTTCCCAGATACTGATATTGAAGATATTACAAAAATGATTGAAAGATACAAAGAAGGAGAAGCATGGAAGTCTAATATAACTATTAATGAAAACGAATGGAATCATATACAAGATATTATAATTGCGGCTGGTGAACTTGAAAATAAAGTTTCATTTAATGATTTAATATATTCAGAGTATTTTAAAGATTATGAATAATACAATTTTATCTATTAAAGATATAAAGAAGAAATACTTTACTAAAAGTGGTGAAATAACTGCGATTGATAATATAAGTTTAGATATTAATGAAGGAGAATTTATTGCCATAGTAGGGCCTTCTGGATGTGGTAAATCTACTCTTTTATCTATTTTGTCTGGTTTAATTGATAAAAGTAGTGGTGAAATAATATATCCTAATCAAAGCAAAAAGAAATTAGGTTATATGCTTCAACAAGATTGTCTTTTTCCTTGGTTAAATATTTTAGATAATTGTTTAATAGGATTAAAAATAGAAAAAAATTTAACAAAAGAAAAAAAAGAAAGAGTTATAAAATTATTAGAGTTATATGGACTTAAAGATTTTATTTATAAATACCCTAAAAATTTATCTGGAGGTATGAGACAAAGAGTAGTATGAATACAGTATAGACACAGGTAATAATTAAGCGAAGTTACTTATAACCCTTATAATTAAAGGAAAAGAGGTAAAATATGTTGTTAGATAATAATACAAAAAAGGTAATAAATTTAATAAATAATTTTGATACTTTAAACAATATTGACAAAT
>CALVPR010000002.1 GCA_944351765.1 uncultured Bacilli bacterium | reverse complement strand
AATATAAATTCCCGTGAAGTAGAAAAAACTTACCGTGAGGTAAGTTAGTCAAAATTTATTTTGACTTTTGTTCTAAAAAATGTATTGACACAGAACATATGTTCGTATATAATAAGTATGTAATTTATTAAAGATTGGGGGAAGTAATAATGCAGGAAGATAAAATGCATTTAGTAAATAAATTGTTTAATAACAATACTATTAGAACTGTGTGGGATAAAGACAAAGAAAAATATTATATAAGTATTATTGATATAATTAGTGTTTTAACAGAAAGTACAGATGGAAGAAAATACTGGAATAAGTTGAAGCAAAGATTAAAAGAAGAAGGAAATGAAACGGTGACAAATTGTCACCAGTTGAAACTTAAAGCAAAAGATGGGAAATATCGTTTGACTGATGTATGTAATGTTGAAGAAATGTTTAGAATAATTGAATCTATTCCATCTAAAAAAGCAGAACCAGTAAAACTTTGGTTAGCAAAACTAGGAAGTGAAAGGATTGATGAAGTATTTGATCCATCTATTGCTGCTCAAAGGTCAATAGACTTATATAGGTCAAAAGGTTATGATGAAACATGGATAAAAAAGAGAGTATCTGGAATTCAAAATAGAAAACAATTAACGGATGTATGGAAGAATGGAGGAATAAAAGAAGGGAAAGAATTTGCAATACTTACAAATGAAATTTATAAAACTTGGTCTGGTATGACTGCTGAAGAGTATAAATCTTTTAAGGGGCTTAGGAAAGAGTCGTTGCGGGATAACATGTCTGATATTGAAATTGCTCTTGCTGATTTGGGGGAACTTGCAACACGTGAAATTGCTAAACAACATAAACCAAAAGGTTTATATGAAAATATCGAAGTAGCTAAAAGAGGGGGAAGAATTGCTAATAATACCAGGAAAAATTTAGAAGAAGAAATTGGTGAGTCTGTAATTGTTAAAGACAATGCTTTGTCATATGAATATAAAGAAGAAAAGGTAATAGAAACTAATAATTAGCCATAAATTATTAGTTTTCTTTTTCTTTACTAATTGTAATTATTATGCTAAAATTATGTTAGAAAAGAGATGAGAAATATGTCTAAAAATATAATTTTAACAGGGGATAGACCAACGGGTAAATTACATTTAGGTCACTTTGTAGGATCACTTAGGGAAAGAGTAAAGTTACAAGATAGCGGTAATTATGATGAGATGTATATAATGATTGCAGATGCTCAAGCACTTACAGATAATGCTGACAATCCTGAAAAAATAAGAGAAAATATTATAGAGGTTGCTCTTGATTATCTATCAGTAGGGCTAGATCCTAATAAAGTAACTTTATTTATTCAATCACAAGTACCACAGTTAACAGAACTTACGTTTTTTTATATGAATTTAGTTACGGTATCTAGGTTAGAAAGAAATCCAACAGTTAAGTCTGAAATTAAATTAAGAGATTTTAATACATCTATACCTGTGGGATTTATGACTTATCCGATTAGTCAAGCTGCAGATATTACGGCATTTAAAGCTAATATTGTTCCGGTTGGTGAAGATCAACTTCCAATGATTGAACAAACTAGAGAAATTGTTAGAACATTTAACAATACATATAAAAAAGAAGTATTAGTAGAACCTAAAGCAGTACTACCAGATAATGAAGTATGTTTAAGATTACCAGGAACTGACGGTAAGGCTAAAATGAGTAAAAGTTTAGGGAATTGCATTTACTTATCGGATTCAACTGAAGAAGTTAGAAAGAAAGTTATGAGTATGTATACTGATCCTGATCATATAAAAATAGATGATCCAGGAAAAATAGACGGGAATACAGTATTTACATATTTAGATGCTTTTTGTGAAAATAAATATTTTGATAAGTATTTACCAGAATATAAAAATTTAGATGAATTAAAAGCTCATTATCAAAGAGGAGGCCTAGGGGATGTTAAAATTAAGAAATTTTTATTTAATGTCCTTGAAGAAGTATTAACTCCAATTAGAGAAAAAAGAAAAATATATGAAAATAAAATAGAAGAAGTATATAATATATTAGAAAGTGGAAGTAAAAAAGCAGAAAAAGTTGCTAATATTACTATAAAAGAAGTAAAAGAAGCAATGAGAATTAATTATTTTGAAGATAAAGAATTAATTAAATCACACGTTAAAAAATATAAAAAATAAGGGGGAATATTATGTATCATTTTATAGGAATTAAAGGGGCAGGGATGAGTTCGCTTGCTAATATTATGAACGATTTAGGTTATGAAGTAAAAGGAAGTGACATTGCCAAACATTTTTTTACAGAAATTGGTTTAAATGAAAGAAATATAAAAGTAACTGTATATGATAAAAGTAATATATATGAAGGGTTAACAATAATTAAAGGGGCTTCTATAACGGATGATAATGTTGAATTAATGGAAGCCAAAAGACTTAATCTAGAAATTATTACGTATGAAGAAATGGTAGGAAGACTAACAACTAAATTTAAGACAATATGTGTATCAGGTTGTCATGGAAAGACAACGACTACAGCAATGTTATCTATTTCGCTTCCCAATACTAATTATTTAATTGGGGATGGAACAGGATTTGCTAAAAAAGAAAATACTTATTTTGCTTTGGAATCTTGTGAATATAAAAGACATTTCTTAAATTATACTCCTTATTATTTAATAATTACTAATATTGATTTAGATCATGTTGATTACTTTAAAGATATAGATGATGTAATCGATGCTTATAATACACTTGCAAATAAGACGATAAAAAAAGTTGTTATGTATGGAGATGATCTATATACAGGAAAAATGAAATTAAATAAAGAGCCAATTACTTATGGATTATCTAGTAATAATGATGTAATTGCTAAAAATATAGAGTATAATGAAAACGGTATTAAATTTGAAGTATATATAAATAATAATTTGTTTGGTAAATTTGATTTGCCATTATATGGGGAACATCAATTATTAGACGCTTTATCAGTAATAACGGTTTGCTATTTAGAAGGTATGGATAGTAATACTATAGAAAGTAATTTGAGTAAGTTTAAAGGGGCTAAAAGAAGATTTAGTGAAGAGGTAGTTAATGATTCAATTATAATTGATGATTATGCACATCATCCAAATGAAATTAAAGCAACTATGGAAGCAATAAAACAAAAGTATCCTAATAAGAATATTGTAGCAATATTTCAACCACATACTTTTACTAGAACAGAAGGATTTGCAAGTGATATTGCAAGATATTTGAATATGGCTGATTATGCATATGTACTTGATATACATCCTGCTAGAGAAAAACAAGAAGATTATCCAAGTATTACAGCTAATATAATAATAGATAAATTAAATCATGGATATCATTTAACTATTGCTGATGCTGAAAAGTTGTCTAAACATAAAGGTAGTGTTTACATATTTATGAGTCCCAATGATTTATCTGTTTTAGAAAATAATTTAAAGGAGAAATTGTAATGAATGAAGTCAAAATTAAAGGAGTTTATAAGCATTTTAAAGGAGACTATTATATAGTGGAGGATATTGGTCTATATTCTGAAACTATGGAAAAATGTGTTGTATATAGAGCTTTATATGGAGATAATCAATTATATATAAGACCTTACGATATGTTTGCTAGTGAAGTTGACCATGAAAAATATCCTGATGTTTCACAAAAATATCGTTTTGAACTTCAAAATATAAAAAGTGTTAAAGAAAATTAACATTTTTTTTCATTTTAAGTACTATGATATATTGGAGGGATAATATGATATTTGAAAGTAAAATACCTTATCCAAAGATAGAAGTAGAGACTAAAAATTATTCATATGCTAATTTACTTAGGAAAGCTTATGCCAGTGAGACTAGTGAAGATACAGCAATACATTTATATTTATATCAATCAATAATTTTAGAAAAAGAATATCCAAATATTTCTAATATATTAAAAAGAATATCGGTAGTAGAAATGAAACATTTAGAAATACTTGGAGAATTAATACTGCTACTTGGAGTGAAACCAATATATTCTTCACCATATAAAAATGGGCTTAGTAAATATTTTAATGCCTCTTATGTAAAATATAATACAAATTTACAAGAAATATTAAGAATTAATATTGAGGCAGAAACACAAGCAATATATTATTATAATTATTTAACTAAAGTAATAAAGGATAAATATATTGTTAATATACTTAAAAGGATAATTGTTGATGAACAAATACATTTAGGAATATTTAATAATTTATATAAAGAATATTTTAAATAGACAATTATTAATTTAATTATTCTTTTTTTTATATTATTTATTGTAATTACAATAAACTTATGATATATTGTGGTAAAGAATGTATGGAATGTATTTTTATAAGAAGGAGATTTAAATGAATAATTGGCAATTGTTAAAAGATAAGTTATTAACTAAAAAAACATTTTTATTTTTAATAGTTAGTTTGGGAGTACTTTTTATCATATTTTTTATAAATAAAAATGAAATATTATACGGTGTAAATAATTATACTAATAATCATTATTTAAAGTATTACATAGATTATTATTTAAATGGCAATGCTAGTAATTTAATTATTGATAATGATGTTATTATGTATATGGAAAATGATATTATGAAGTTATTATCAGCGCCATTTATATATTTAATTACAGAGTGTTCTAATATATTTAAAATATATACAATAATATTTCCGTTATTTTTATTTTATGTTATTGGAAATAATTTGTTTGATGAAGTTCATAATGGATTTTTAAGATTAAAAATATTAAAATTAGGTCAAAAAAGATATACTAGTTCACTAATTGTGACAACTTTGATATATGGTGGATTATTAGCAGTTATTCCTAAATTATTATATTATTTATTGTTAAATATATTTTATAGTCCTGGTTTTTCTCATACTCATTATTTAAAATTTAGTTTGTTAAATAGTGTAGCGGAAAGTATTTATACACATTATGATGCAATAATTCTTTGTTGTATGGACTTATTAATAAGCTTTTTATATGGAATGATTATTGCAATAATAGTAATTTTAGCAACTTTCTTAATGAAGAAAAAAGTTAACACCTTCTTATTTTTAATAATTGTCTTTTTATCTCAAATCGTTTTAGCAAATATTATAGGAATACCAATGATATTTAATTATTTTTCTATATATGATTTTATTGGAAACCAAACTGTATTTCCATCTTATCTAAATATAATTTTTAATCCAATAATCTTGTTTATATTCTTGTTAATAATTTGTATTATTATAGTAAAAAGGAGAATTAATGATTATATATGAGTAGTTTATTAAAGACAATATTTAAAAGTAAAAAAATTTATTTAATAATAACTATAATACTTATTCTTAACATATTTATTTCTAAACCATATATTCAATCTATTTATGAAGTATTTATATCAAAAAATATGGATGTTAGACAAGAGTATTTAATTGGATGTTTAATATACCCAATAGATTTTGAAAATATAAATATAATATTATTTTCTATTTTTACAATTTGTTATTTATGTATAATATTTTATCCAATATTACAAATTATATCTTTTTTCTTAAATGATTTTCCAATGGCTACAGTAAATATAGGAAGAGATAAAGTAATTAAAAATATATATGTGTTTTCTTTAATATATAGCTTTATAATGACTGTTATTTATGTTTTAGTATTACTTTTATATTATTATTTTGTAACGGGTGTATTTATGTTTCCATTATTCTTTATAAAATTATTTATTCTTAAATATTTATTTTGTTTAATTAGTGTTAATATTTTTATAATTATTTATTTAATATTTGATGAATATTTTTATAGTTATTTATTTGCAATAGGTAGTAATATATTTATTAATTATTTATGTACAACATTTACAATAACTATAATAAACGAAAAAATAATATTTAATAATACTATGATGTTTATCATGTTTTCTATTTTATTAATAATTTTAATATACATATTTATGAAAAAAATAATAGCAATCAAAGACTTAGGAGGTGCCGAATGAACATAATAGAAGTAAAAAATGTAACAAAGAAGTTCGATGATAAAATAATTGTAGAATCTCTTATATTAAATGTAAAACAAGGAGAAACAATAGGAATTGTGGGTAGAAATGGAAGTGGTAAAACTGTTTTATTAAAGATGATATGTGGTTTATATATACCTACAAGTGGTAATATTACTATTAATTCTAATAAAAGTAATGCTGAAAAATTAGGAGTATTAATTGATAGTAATTTTCTAAGTGATGAAACAGGATTTTATAATTTAAAATTATTATCACAACTAGGAGTTAAAATAAAAGAAGATAAAATATATGAAATATTAAATTTAGTAGGATTAGATCCATACAATAAAACAAAATATAAAAATTATTCAATGGGGATGAAACAAAAATTAAAATTAGCAAATGCCCTTATGTATGATAGTGAAATATTAATATTAGATGAACCATTTAATGGATTAGATAAAGATAGTGTTAATCATTTTAGAAATATTATTTTACAGTATAAAAAACAAAAAAAGACTATACTTTTAACCAGTCATAATTATGAAGATATAAAACTTTTATGTGATAAAATATATGAAATGGATAAAGGAATTTTAAAAGAAGTAGATGATTATGAAAAAAAATAAAAAAAATTTACTTTTAATAATTAGTATATTATTAGTTATAGGTTCTATTCTAGGAATAATATTAAATGATTATATTCAAAAAGAAAAACAAGAGTATGATAATTATAAAGATTATACAATGGGTTCTATTATATTAACTTTTAATGCAATGGATAATATAAATCATAAATATAAAGAAATTAGGTATCAAGAAAGATATATAAAAGGAAAATTTACTCCAATTGAAGATTATATTTTTGATTATATAAGTTATGACTATATTCCAATATTTAAGTATATTATAAATAAAACTAATGATGAAGAACTTATTTTAAGTATTTCAAAAATGTTTGAGTTTGGAACTATATATAAACTTAATAAACTGTCAAAAGGCGACGATATCTTTATTTCTCATAATAACAAATATTATTATAAAAAAGATGGATACTATTATTATGAAACAAAAAGAAGAGTAATGAATAAAGAAGATTATAATAAATTATATTTAAAATATAATAATAAGAATATTGATGAATATTTTATTTCATTATTATTTGAAGACTATGAAATAGCTAATTTATATTCCAAAAAAGAATTATTAGAAATATTAAATGATGAAGAGAAATATATAAAATTTTATAATGAATATCAAGATGTTATTATTAATTCTATAGTAAATGATTTAAATAAGTTTAATGAATATTTGTTTTCTTTTGTAAATAAAGAAAGAAAAATTACAATAGATATTGAGGGTATAGAACTAAAACTTGTATATAGATTTGAAAAATTACATAAGATATACAACGAAGTAACAAAGTATAGTAATTATCTATATAGAATGGATTTAGAATATACTTTAAATCAATTAGAAGAACAAGGATTTCCTTTATTATATATTTAAAAAGATTAATTGATAGATTTTATTATATGTGAAATTTGTCTAAATTATATCTTAATGTAAAAATTAAAATAAACACTAATAGGTGCAACAAACTTAAATGATTTCTTATTATACGTGTTATAATTATATAAAAGAATGAGGTGCTTATGAAAAAAATATTAATAGTAGAAGATGATATAAGTATTCATAATCTAATTAAAGAAATTTTATTAAGTGAACATTATAAAATATTGGATGCCTATTCAGGATCAGAAGCAATTATGATACTTGAAAAAGAAAATATTGATTTGATTTTATTAGATTTAATGCTACCTAGTGTTAATGGTGAAGAAATAATAAAAAAATTCAGTCAAATTCCAATTGTTGTTATTAGTGCAAAAATTTCAGTAGATGATAAAATAAAAAATTTGCTAAATGGTGCAGACGACTATATTACTAAACCATTTAATAATGAAGAATTGTTAGCAAGAGTAAAAGCAAGATTAAGAAATAAAGATAATTATAATTATGATTTAAAATTCAAAGAATTAAAATTATCAATTGATAGCAGAATATTATATGTTTGTGATAATAAAGTCAATTTAACTAAAACGGAATATGCTATTTTAAAACAACTATTGCTTTCACCAAATAAAGTAATTTCAAAAAATAAAATGCTTGAATTAATAAGTTTTGATACACCTGATTGTGATGAAAATTCATTGAAAGTTCATATTAGTAATTTAAAGAAAAAAATTCAAAAATTTTCTAATAAAAAATATATTGAATCGGTTTGGGGAATAGGTTATAAAATTTTTGATGATTAATCTTAACTAAATCTTAACTTTTTTTTAACTATTATCTTAACTATTTTTTAGTAAAATAATTTTTAGAGAGGAGTGTATATATGATTAATGTATTAGAAGTACATAGTATTGAGAAAAGATACAAAAATGTCAGTGTTTTGAAAAATCTTAATATGACTATTAAAAAAGGTGCAATATATGGATTAATTGGTAAAAATGGAAGTGGAAAGACTACTTTAATCCGTATTATAACAGGCTTACAAAATCCTACAAGTGGTTTTTATTCACTATATAATGTTCCTTATGATGATAGTAATATTTTAGATAAGAGAAATAGAATAGGAGCAATAGTCGAAACTCCATCTATGTATGGAAATATGTCTGCAAAAGATAATTTAATAGTCCAATTTAAAAATATTGGTATTCCATCTTTAAATAAAATTGATTATTTGCTAAAAATTGTTGGTCTACAAAATGTAGGATCAAAGAAAGTTAAATATTTTTCTTTAGGAATGAAACAAAGATTAGGTATTGCTATAGCTTTATCATCTAATCCTGATTTTCTTATTTTAGATGAACCTATTAATGGGCTAGATCCTGAAGGAATAATTGAAATAAGAGAATTAATACTTAATTTAAATAAAAAAGGTATAACTATTTTGATATCTAGTCATTACCTTGATGAATTATCTAAAGTAGCAACTTATTATGGCTTTTTAGATAATGGAAGAATTATAAGTGAGATTAGTGCAGATGAATTAAATCAAAAAATGAGAAAGAAAATAATTGTAAAGGTAAATAATTTAAAAGAAGCTGTTAAATATTTTGAAATTAAAAGTATATCATATGAAGTTAATGACAATTCCCAAATAAGTATTTACGGAAGTGTAAATATATCAGAAATTGTGTTAGATTTATCAAAGAGAAAATGTATAATTGAAGAAATTCATGAAAATAATGAGACTCTTGAAAATTATTATATTAATTTAATTGGAAGTGATAGACGTGATTAAATTACTAAATGCAAATTTTTATCGCTTAAAAAAAAGTATAACTTTTTGGGTGTTACTATTAATAATGGGTCTAATGGCAATGTTTCTTTATATTAATTATAATGGAGTTAATCCATCTTCATGTGCAGGTTGTACCAATGAACTTGGAAATGTATTCTTTGGTTATAATTCTTTTAATTGGCTAATATTACCTATTTTTATATCAATATTTATTGGTTTTGAATATTCTGATGGAACAATTAAGAACAAAATAATAAATGGCCATAAAAGAAGTAATATATATTTATCAAATCTTTTAACTTCTATATTAGTTAGTATTGCATATAGTGCAATTTATATTATATTTGCAATTATAATAGGGTTGATTTTGGAAAATGATATAACTATTTCTATTAATAAATTTATTTTTTTGTTATTTGATTCATTTTTATTAAATATAGTAATATCATCATTATTTACATTTATATGTATGTCTATATCTAGTAAATCTAATTCTGGAATTTTATCACTAATTGTAGTTATATGGACTATTATTATAACTTCTAATGTTATGGCAAAAATATCTAATGCTACTGGAATAATTAAAAATATTTATACTTTTATTGTAAATATTTTACCTTACGGTCAAGCAACACAAATCCTTAATTTAAATGATAATTATAATATATTATGGTTATATTCTATATTTTTGATTTTTATAATTAATTTATGTGGTATAATTCTTATTAAGAAGAAAGAATTAAATTAGAAAGGAATTGATTATAATGAGTATATATTGGATATTAATAATAATCTTTTTAATACTCGTTATAATCTTTTTGATTAGTAAAATTGTAATAATTAACTTGTCTATTAAAGAAATAGAAACAAATATTGAAAAAATATTAAAAGAAGATTCCAATCGTTTAATAACTATTTCTACAAATAACATAAATTTAAAAAAATTAGCAAATAATTTAAATTTATATATATATGAATTTCGTAAACAAGAAAAAAAATATAAAAATGGTAATCAAGAATTACAAAAGTCTATAACAAATATATCTCATGATTTGAGAACACCTTTAACAGCTATTAAAGGATATATTGATTTAATTGAAAAAGATAATTTAAATAAGAAACAGAGTAATTATTTAAAAATAATTAGCGACAAAGTTGATATTCTTACAACATTGACTGAACAATTATATGATTATTCTAAATGTTTAGATTTAAAAGATAAAATAAAAAAAGAAAAAGTTTGTATAAATGATATACTAGAAGATGTTTTGGTTTCTTATTATGGGTTATTTAAGCAAAAAAAAATTACCCCTAAAATATTAATTGTTGAAAAGAAAATTTTTAAATATCTAGATAAAAATATGTTTGTTAGAGTTTTAGAAAATATTATTTCTAATGCTTTGAAGTATTCAGAAGATAATTTAGAAGTTAATCTATTGAATACTGGGAAAATTATAATATCTAATAAAACTAAATCTTTAAATATAACTAATGTAAAGAAAATATTTAATAGATATTATACATTACAAACAGGTAGTAAATCTTCAGGTTTGGGATTATCGATTGCAAAACAATTAATTGAACTAAATGGTGGTAATATTTATGCTAAATATAAAAATAATAATTTGATTATAGAAATAGAAATATAAAAGTAATGTCTTAATACTATCACTTTAAAATTATTAAAAAGGAGATGTTAGATTGAATTATATTAAAGTATTAACTGATAAAGATTTTGAAATAACACCTATTAAAATGGAGAATCCAAGATATCGTTTTGGAGCTAGGGCGTAGTCTTTAATGATGGGAAAATTGCTATATTGAATAAAAAATTAGAAAATATTAATAAATAAGGAGTGCAATTTATTATTTATAAAGAAAAAATAAATGATAATAAAAAGTGTTAGTTAATGATAATATATAAGTTATAAAAAAGTAAGAATGAAGTGTTAAATTTATAGAATATTTTTATAGAGGAGAAGTAAAGTGATTAAAGTTATTGCATTTGATTTAGTTGGAGTTTTAGTGACGGAAGGAGAAATTAATTTAACGGAAGAAGAAGATAGATTAGAAAGAATGTTTGGAAATAATATCAATGATTCTGATTATTTAACAGAAGCAAGAAAAATAATTGAAAAAGATTCAATTTTAATGAGAAAAACTGAAGAGTTAATCGATAAATTATATAAAGTAAAAGATGAGTTATTATTTAAGAAAATAAAAGAAAAATATAATAATGTAAAAATTATTATAGCAACTAATCATGTTTCATTTGTTAGAAATTTTATAGGTGAAGCATTTTGTATAGATTATTTAGATGATGTTTTAATTTCTGCAGAAATTCATAAAGTTAAACCTAATCAAGATTTTTATACCTATATTCTTAATAAATTTAATTTAAGTCCTAAAGAATTATTGTTTTTAGATGATAATATTAATAATGTTAATGGTGCTAAAAATTTGGGTATAAATGTTATTAAGGTAAATAAAAAGACAAATTTATTTAGTGAAATATCTAAAACTTTAAACAATAATTAGAAATAGAAAAATCTAGTGATTAATTTATGAATATTTAATAATTTATATAAAGAATTTTTTAAATAATTGTCAAAATATGAAAGATAATTAATAGTCTAATTATTCTTTTTTTTTATATTATTTACTGTAAGGAGGAATATTATGACTAATGGTTTATCTAACGATGAAGTAATAGAAAAAAGAAAAAAATATGGTACTAATGAAATAATAAGAACAAGAAAAAATACCTTTTTTCATCTATTTATTGAAACTTTAGGAGATCCTATTATTAAAATATTGTTAATTGTACTAGCTGTTAAAGTAATATTTTTATTTAGACACTTTGATATATTTGAAACAATAGGAATAGCAGTAGCTATATTAGTAGCATCTTTAATTTCAACAATATCAGAGTATGGTTCAGAAAAAGCCTTTGTTAGACTCCAAGAAGAATCCTCTAAAATTAAATGTCGTGTTAAACGAAATGGAAAAGTAGAAGAAATTAACATAGATGAAGTAGTAATGGATGATATTGCCCTCTTATCTTCTGGTGATAAGATACCTAGTGATGGAATAATTGTATCGGGTAGTATTACTGTAGATGAATCAATGATGAATGGAGAAACTAAAGAACAATATAAAGAAAAGGCAATTAACTTAAATAATGTCAAAGATAATAATTTAGTTTATAGGGGTACTGTTGTATATGATGGATATGCTTTAATGAAAGTGAATAAAATAGGAGCAGATACTCTTTATGGAAAACTTGCTAGTGAATTAGAAGAAAAAGCACTCCCATCTCCACTTAAATTAAGACTGAATAAACTAGCTAAAACGATAAGTAAATTAGGTTATATTGCTGCTATATTAGTGTCTATTTCTTATCTATTTTCTAACATAGTAATTGAAAATAACTTTAATATAACTAAAATTATAGATACTGTAACTAATATTCCTCTTTTATTTGGTTATCTCCTTGAAGCGTTAACTTTAAGTGTTGCAGTAATCGTAGTAGCAGTTCCGGAACCTTGTTTCCTTTATGGATGATGAAATTATTATAATTAATAACAAAACCATCAAGATATCAACAATTGTTGTTGATGTTTTTTTATTTCTCTTTATTAAATTTTACTGATTTATTAATAATTATTTAGAATATATTTAAAAAGATATATAGAAAAAATTTAATAAAAAAAGTTGATTTATGTTATTATTAATATGCAATGAGATTATAACTTTTCTCGTTGTTGAACCATTTTACTTTATTGATTATACATCTTACTTCTTGAGACAAATTAGTAAATAGTAGTAGATAGTTGCTAGTATAGGGCTATTTTTTTTGTGTTAAAAATGATATAATATTTATTGAAGAAAATAGTAGATAAATAATATTTGTTATAAGGAGGATTTATGAAAAAAACAATATTAACTATTTTATTATGTGGGGTTATGGTAGTTGGCATTTCAGGTTGTGGAAGTACAAAAAATAAATTAGGAGGAGATGAACCGTTATCAGACCATGCTGAAACAATATTATCTATATCAATGGGTAATGAATCTTGTGTGCCTATTTATCTAAATTTATATGCAGATGGTAATTATGAATTATTTACAGCTTATGAAGATTGTAAACCATTGGAAACTTGTAATTTGGCGTTAAAATATACAAAATCTATTAAGGGAACATATAATTATGATTTAAAAAAAATAATAGAAAATAGTGTTAGTGCAAATGATATAACATCTTCAGATAATGATTCATTTGACTATGAAATGATAGTTGGAAATCCATATATAGAAGAAGGATATCATTATAAATATGTTGTTAAAAAAGGACAAAATAATAAATATCTTGAAGAGTTCTTAAAGGATATTAATGTTAATTTAAAACAATGTGCTAATTCTGAATATATTGATTAAATTAATTTATTATATTTAATTAAATTTTAAATTAGATTATTAGAAATAGTAATCTATTTTCTTTTGTATAAAAAATAAAAAAAATAGATTACTATTTCTAATAATAGAGAAATACTATTTGATGATGAAATGTCAAAGAGATTCAGAAAATAGCATATGATCTATATTTAAATGATGAATATTATAATTTATCCTCTAGTAGTATTGCATATTTTTTAGCAGAATGTTATGCAAATGATAATAATTTTTTAAGTAAACTTGATAATATAAATTATTCTGATATATTAGAGGCAATAGATAATGATAATTATAAATTATTGGAAAAAGATGAATTGGAGAAACAAATATGATAAAGATTATTTAATAGGGGCTGTTATGAAACAGAATAATTTCATACAGCCCCTATTAAAATAAAATTGTTTTTTCTTATTTATTCCTGTTTATATTAATATCTTCCTGATTGAAGTTCTGATGGTAAATCACTAATATCAGTAAAATACATAGTTCTTCCTATTCCCAAAATTCCAGTACTACCACCACTTAATATACCAACAGGTATTGCTCCTCCATTAGCATCAGTTCTAGGAATAAATACTGGTGAACCACTATCCCCATTATCACATTTAACATTACTTTTTACCATACCTTTTAGAGTTATATTATTTTTTGTGTATTCAATAGTTTGATTTAATCCTTGTACTTTTCCACTAGTGTACCCTGTTTTCATACCTGATTTAGCTATTTCCATATTTACAGTAATTACAGGGCAATAATTTACCAAACCTAATTTTGTAACATTGCCGCTTGAATATGCTAAAGTATTTGTAGGAGTATATGATGAATAAGTTTCTACAAATCCGTAATCATATCTTTCATTATTAGAATATTGAGCTAATCTAACATATCCAGCTTGAACAGAGCTTAATCCCTTAACACAATGACCTGCTGTAACATAACCTTTTTTTCCATTATATGTTGTTCTAAATCCCATAGAACAAAGAAACTGTCCAACAGAAATCTCTGCTCCTGCATTAATATTTTGGTGAGAAGAAGCTTCTTCACTTTTTCTAAAAGTAATTAAACTATTCTCAATATTTTGATTTGATTTTGCTTTAAATTTAGAATAATTAGTTAAGCCAAAGACCTCTTTAATAATAGCTTCTTGCTGTTCCTCAGTATTATCAACTAATTCAATAATAGTTGTGTTATTCATTACATCAATATACGCACCTGTTAAATTATCATCATAAGATTCTTTTGACATAATATAAGCACCAACATGATTATTTATATCATTTAAGGCATTAAATGAATTTTCAACATATTCTATTTCAATACTATTATCTAAATTTATAAGTTCATTATAAAAATTATATTCTTCTGTATTATTTAATGGAATATTTTCTTTTACAATTTGAATTATTAATGACGTAGCATCATCATTAATATAAATTCCACCGAAGTAAGATGGATATTCATCTTCATAAGTTTTTTCTATATTATAGTAATCTTTAATTTTTTTCTCTACTTTTGTAGCTAATTGAACCATAGACCAATTTCGTTCAAGATATTCTTCATATTCTTTATTATTTTTGTTTTCGTTAACTGATGCATTAACAGGAATAATGTTAAATATTAAAGTAAGTGCAGTGAATGATAAAATAGTAAATTTTTTGAAAAATTTTTTCATTTTTTTCCTCCTTTTCATTTTTCAAAAATTTTATTGTATATCTTTTTCTTTTCTCACCACCTAACCTGATAGAGATTAGACTCATTAACGATAAATATTTGAGTTTTTTTTGAGTAACTACCTATCATAGATACTAATACTGCTCATATCTATTTTAATTATATCACACTTCATTAAAATATTTTATTTTTTTTATAACTTTACACATATTTTATTTTTTAAAATAATAAATAAACAATAACTATATAATTAGTATTAATAACATAATTTAAATATTTATGTATCTTATAAGATTATTGAAATGGCAAATTAAAGTTTTATAAATAAATCTTAAATAATATGTTTTTTGAATAATTCTTAATAATTCTCCTTATTTACCAAATTCCCAATAAAAACAATTTATTTATCATCAGAATTTTTTGGCAAGTTATCAACGCTATAATCGTTTTTTTTATTTTGTTTAACAAGTTGATATACTTGACTTTTTTTTTATTTTCATTTATTATATAAAGCATATTTAGGGGTGATGTTGTGTTTGAATTATATGATTTAAGAAATAACTTTATTTATTATCATGATTTTTATATTACAGCAAAAGAAAAAAGCTATTCTGATGCTAGTAGAAAAAATAATGTTTCTCAATCTAGTTTAACTAGAAGTATTAAGCAATTAGAACAGATTTTAGATCTTAAATTAGTTAATACTAATAATAAGGGATTTGAGTTAACTCTTGATGGGGAGAGGTTATATAAACAATTAGATGATTTTTTCAATAGCATTGACATCTTTTCAGCGAGTCAGTTATCTACTAATTTAGATGTAGTATTAACAATAGGAACAACTAGAAACATTGCAGATTTTACTCTTGCTAAATATTTAAATAAATTTACTAAATTATATCCTAATGTAAAAATTAAAATAAACACTGATAGTGCAACAAACTTAAATGATTTCTTATTACAACATAAAATTGATATTTTAGTAGATTATTTACCCCATATAAACTATAGTGAAAAATTTGATTTTGAAGTAAAACCTATTCATCAATATGAAACTTGTTTTGCTTGTTCTAAATCTTTTTATGAAAAAATTAAGAATGATGTTAAATCATTAAAAGATTTGTCTAATTATACATTGGTCATATCAGGAAATTCTCGTAGAAGACAAATGTTAGATGAAATTTTACAAAAGAATAACATTAAGTTAATTGCTACTCATTCAATGCCTGATTCAAAATTAATGGCAGATTTTATAAAAGAAAATGATTTTATAGGTTATTTTATTGAAGAAGAAGTAAAAGAATATGATTTGATTAAGATTAAGTTAAAAGAAGAAATGCCTATAAATTCAATCGGAATCATTTATTCTAAAAAAACAATTAATAAAGTGGCAAAAGATTTTATTAAAATTGTAATAGAAGATTGATAATTTAAATTTTATCAATTTTTTTATGATATAATATATTTGAAAAATTAACAAAATTTGAGTGAAATGGAGAAAAAATATGAAAAAAAAACTATTAATAATTATTTTGTGTACCTTAATTGTTTTGAATATAACAAATTGTAATAACGATTTAGAAGATGACAAAAAAGTAGATGATGAAAATACAATAAATATTGATGGAGTATCAGATGTAAAAGAAGAACCTTCAAAAAATGAAGAAGAAATATTGGATATTAGTTCAAAAGACTATGGAGAAAAGATTGGGGAAATATTTAATAGTATTACTAGCAATAATGAAGTTTACAAATATCAGGGTTTTACTTCACATTACCCATATTTACAAATATCTCTTTATCCAATCGGAAGTTTTGATAAAGAGGTAATAAAAAGAGAAGCTAAAGATATAACTAATAATGTATTACAAGAATTAAGAAAATATAAATTTAAAACAGGAGGTTTTTTTAAATATAATTATGAATATTTAAATATATATTTTTATGATTATGATGAGTACGGAAATATTTCAAGAAATGGTGGACCTTTTGCTCAAATAAATGTTCTTGAAATAGAGAATGTAAATGTAGATAATTGTTTTTGGTAATTAAAAAGGCTGAAAAACACAATTTGTGAAATATTTGTTGTTTTTTCTTTTATGGACACAATATTTAGTATAAATTTTTTGAATTTTATTTATAAGGAGATAATTAATATGATATGTATAAAAAAAATAACTGATGAAGATTTTGGAATAACATCTATTAAAATGGTGAATCCAAGGCAACGATTTGGAGCTAGGGGAATAGTCTTTAATGATGGTAAAATTGCTATATTGAATAAACAATTAAAAAATGAATATAAATTAGTTGGTGGTGGTATTGAAACAGATGAAGATCCTGCTAATGCTTTTCAAAGAGAAGTTTTAGAAGAAACTGGATGTGAAATAAAAATAATAGATTTTTTAGGGATTACTGAAGAATATAAATCTCAAGATAATTTTAGACAAACATCATATGTTTATGTTGCTAATGTTATAAATGATAATGGGAACGTTAATTTTACTCAAAAAGAAATTGATGAAGGCTCAAGATTATTATGGCTTGATATAAATGAAGCATTAAAACTTATTAAGGAATCAGAGAGTAAATTAGTAAGTTCACAATATGAAAGTGTTTATCATACAAAATTCATTGTAAGAAGAGACTTTGAAATATTAAAATATTATATTGATAATTATTTAAAAAAGTAGTGCTAGTCAATTTTGCATAGCACTATTTTTTTTTGTTTTATTGAAATAACTAAAGTTGCTTTATAATAAATAACCATCAGGGGGAATTATAATGAAAAATGTGGCTTTAGTAGGTGTTGGAGCTCATGCTAAAAGAATATATATGAATTTTTTTAAAAAGCATAAAATTAATTTAGCATTAGTTGTTGAATTGGCTTCACAAAAAGATATAACAAAGAGATATTTAGAAGAAAATGGTTTTAACACCACTGAAATATTTATAATAGATGATTCTTTAAAAGATAATAATTATTTACCTATTGAAATATTTAATAAATTAAAGCTAAAATGTGATGAACTACAAATAACTCATTTAATTATTTCTACTGAACCTAAAGCACATTTTATGTATTTGAATTTTGCATTAAAGAATAATATAAATGTTTTAACTGATAAACCTATTACAGTTAGTAAAAATATGACATCATTATCTAGTATAGAAAAAATAAGAAAACAATATTACGAAATTTTAGAGCTTGCTAAAACTAGTAAAGGATCTTGTAAGGTCATGTGTCAAAGGCAATACCATCGTGGATACGAAAAAATAAAAGAATTGCTTATTCAAGTTGTTGATAAATTTAAAATGCCAATAACTAATATAGATATTTTTCATTCTGATGGTGCTTGGGAAATGCCCCACGATATGGAAAAAGAAAATCATCCATACAAATATGGTTATGGGAAATTATTTCATAGTGGATATCATTTTATAGATTTGTTAAGTGATTTTATTAAAATAAATGATTCATTAAGTGATAATAAAAAAATTGTCTATGGAGATGTATATTCAAAAGTATTTACTCCCAATGATGAGATAAATATATTAAATGTATCTGATTATAAAAGAATATTTAAAAATCAAGATATTCCTGATTATTATGAAAAAAATGATAAACCTACTTTTGATTACTATGGTGAAAAAGATTATCATGGATTATTATCTTTTTATAATAAAGATGGATTTACCATAACTACTGCAAATTTAAATTTATTACATAATGGTGTGTCAAGAAGAGCATGGATTAAAACAAAAGATTTTTATAAACAAAATGGGAGAATAAGACATGAAAGAATTAACATAGAAATTGGACATTTATTTAATATACAAGTTCATAGTTATCAATCAAAAGAAATAAGTGATAGGACAAATGATGAAGAGAATGTTGGGGGATTAGAACATTTTGATATATTTATATTTAGTAATCCGTTAGTAGATAAAGTTCCTTTTAAAAAAATAAGTTTAGGGGATATGTATACTGATGAAGAAAAAAAAGAATTCTTGGGGTATAATGAGTTGTCAAGAGAAATATTTATTGAAAAGTTTTTAAATAATGAAGATTGTAAAGGCGACATAAGAGATCAAGCTCTTGCAATAGAAATTTTATATTCCTGTGCTAAAGGGATTCATAATTATTATTCAAAGGTTAATAAAATAGAAACTATTGACATACGAAATGATTATACATATCGTTTTATAGCGAAAAGATTAAAAAATTATTCTAAAATCGTAGATCGTGATTTAGAAAAAAAAGAAATATATAGTAGTATGTATTATAATGATATCTATACTTTATATGCATTTGAAAGATATATTCCACAAAAAAAATGCTACGAAGTATTTATTTCAATAGATGACACAAAAGATGTTGCAGGTGGGTTATTAAGTAAAACTTTTAAAAATAAAAAAAGTGCATATTTATATTTTAAATATTTAGAATATATCATTAGAAATAAAAAAGTATCATTAATTGAAAAGATGGTTGAAAATTATTAAATAAAAATACTTTTTAAATACTTTTCAAACACTATTTAAACACTTTTTAAATATTAAATTCATACGATTTAGTTTATTGAAAAAAAATTGTCAAGTAGTATAATGTAGTAAAATGAGTTAAATCTCAGTTGAGATGCTCATTTTTATTTTCCATTTTTTTCCAAAAGCATTGACAAACATTAAAAAAATTATTAAAATAAATGGCAAATTTGTGGGGGAGTTGAATTATGAACAGTAATGACAACTTATTAATTACTAACAGAATATTGTTAGAAGATCGGAATTTAAAATATGCTTTTTCTATTGAAGAGATTTTATAGTGGAGTTTTTTGCCCTTAAAATCTCTTTTTTGTTGAAAGGAGGATAAACAATGAATGGCATTGTAACATTAGATCAATTATTAAATATTAGTAAAAATATTTCAAATTATGTGGAGCAGAATAAAGTATATAATATATTATTAGATGAAAATATTTGTAATAATTATAATATTATCGAAATTAAGAAAAAATTACAAAGTTTATTTACTTCTTTCAAATCTGCAAGATATTTATATGAATTTCCTGTTGAATGTAGCATAAGTATTTCTGCAAATTATGATGAAAAATTGGGAGGATTTACTCAAAGAAATAATGTAAGTAAAATTGAACAAGCAATTCAAAAATATACTGATAAACAACTTCATACGACTAATGTTTACAATACAATTATGATTTTAAGTTTAAAACTAACTGGTGATGAGGCAATATATTTAATAAATACTTTTTTAGCACATAAATCTGAAGATGATATTGCTGAAATAATTGGTGTATCTAAGTCGTATTTACAAAAAATAAAGAAAAGTTGTATTGTAAAAATGTGGATAGATTTAAAAAAGTTTTGTGAGGAAGATGATTAAGTTCATCTTTTTTTTATGAGTTTATAGGGAACTCATTATAAAAAAACTAAATATTAATTTGAGGGAGGTGATAAGATTTGCAAATGAGTCCATTCTATTCAACAAAACTTGGTAAATTATATAAGGGTGATTGTCTAGAAGTTATGGATTATTTAATTGAGAATAATTATAAGTTTGATGCAATCATAACTGATCCACCATATGCAGTAACAGGTTTTAGTTGGGATCAATTAATTCCATTTGATAAAATGTGGGAAAGACTTTTAAAACTAATAAAAGATGATGGAGCAATTGTATTATTTGGAAATGAACCATTTTCTACTAATTTACGGAAAAGTAATGAAAAATTATATAGGTATGATTGGAAATGGATAAAAACACAAATCACAGGTTTTCAAAATGCTAAATATCAACCACTTAGGTGTTATGAGGATGTAATGGTTTTTTCAAAATCAGGGGCAGTTTCTAGTTGTAAAACCCCAATGTGTTATTATCCACAGGATCTTATATCGGTAAATATTAAGAATAAAAAATCATCAGTAGATTATTTAAAAGAGAAAAAAGATAATACAAAGCAAGAGTATATTCAGGAATATGCAAATTATCCAAGAAATGTAATTCAATTCGCAAGAGAAACTAACTTATTTCATCCTACACAAAAGCCATGTAATTTAATGGAATATTTAATTATGACTTATACCAAGTCTGATGAATTAGTTTTGGATTTTACATCTGGAAGTGGCTCTACTTTACTTTCGTGTGAGGTTTTAAATCGAAGATGGATTGGAATTGAAATAACTGATAAATATTGTGAAGTGATTAAAAGAAGAATTGAAAATGGAATACAATTAAAATTATTTTTTGAAACTAATAATAAATAAAGGAGGAATATTAATAAGTAAATTGAATGAAATAAGATTTTATAAAATTAGATTAAAAAATTACTTTCATGATGTTCTCTTAATAGGAGGATTTTTTTAATTGGAAGAAATATTAAATAATGTTTTAGAAATGATTAATGATGCTATGGGTTATTTGAGATTATTTGTTATTGGAGGAACTGCTTTCTTTGTTGCAAAAGACTTTGCTTTGAAAATGGCTAGTTCTGATGATAATCAAAAAGCATCTTATGATAGAAAAATAAAAACTACAATTATTGCAGGTGTATCTGCATTAGTAACTACACAATTAGTTTCATGGATATTGGGGTATTTTCAATAATGAAAGAACAATTTTTAAATAATATAAATTCTATATTTGAATATAAAAACATTGAGGGTATTCCATTACAAAGAATAGACATTTTAAAAGATATTATAAGTGATGAAAATTTATTTGATATAATCTATAGTAGATTTAGTAAATATTTTGATGATTACTTTGATGAAGATGATTTAAGTGTGAAAACTGAAGATCTTATGTATAGGTTAAATTATCTAATTAATAATTGGATGATTCCAATACATCATATTGATAATATTGAAGATATAAAATCTACTCTTAATAGTTTAATAGAAAAAGATATTGATCTTTATGGGGCGGTTTCATTTAATGATTCTGATATAGAATTGTTAGATGAATTTGAAGAGTTATTTTATACTAAGGATCATTCTATATAATGAATAAAGATTTTTATAGATTTATTAAAAGCCATAATTTACCCAATAGAATTTATGATATGCTTTTATACTTTGGAACTATTAAGAATGAAAAAAATGAAAAAAATATAAAAAAATTCTTCTTTCAAAGATTACAAGATGTTGAATATGTAGAATCTCTTGCAAAATATTTTGAAGAAAAATTGCGAAAGTATAAGAAATTTCCTGATATTAGATGTAATTTGCTGGATTTGATTAATGATTTAAATTATTTAAAACAATATTTAATATAAAATAACTTAAACCTTAAAAACATAACAATGCTATTGGTTATTTAGATAAGCATTTTGATATAAAGTTTAAGTTTTTTTAATGTCTTAATAAAAAAGGAGGAGGAAATTATGAAAAAGATTAATAAAAAAATAATTTTAACATTAATATTAACAACTATTATTACGATGAGTAATATGTTTTGCGTTAAAGCAGATATTAATGATTCTGAAATTATAAAGAATAGATATGATGGTTTGTATGCAGTTTATAATGGTGATGATAGGGTACACTTATTTTATGCAGAAAGTTATATATTAAATGGTAAAATTGCTTATTGCATAGAACCTGGTGTAAAAATAAATACAAATATTTATAATTCAACAACTGATTTTTCCTTATCTAATTTAACACCAGAACAAATTAAATATATTCAAACATTAGGATATTATGGATATAATTATCCTAATCATCAAGAAAAAGAATATTATTTGGCTACACAAGAATTGATTTGGGAATATGTTTCTGGTAATGAAGTTAAATGGGTAACTGACTTAGATATAAATGCTCCAGAATATGATATAAGTAACCAAAAAAATGAAATATTAGATTTAGTTAATAAACATGAAATAAAACCATCTTTTGATAGTAAAACAATAAAGACACAACTTGGAAATAAAATAACATTAAAAGATGATAATTCAGTATTAGAAAACTTTGAATTATATTCTAGCGATTTAAAAAATGTAAGTATTAATAAAAATGAATTAACAATTCAAGTTGAAGATAAAGTAAAAAATTATAATATAACATTAGTGAATAAGAGCTATACTACAGAATTTGCAATTTTATATTATCAAGGTGATAATCAAAAATTAATGTCAATAGGAATGTTATCTCCGAATTATGTTTCATTAAATATTGAAGTTGTAGGAGCTAAATTAAAAGTTGTAAAGAAAGATAAAGATACAGGAGAAGTTTTAAAAAGAAGTAATATTATTTTTAAAATTAAAAATTTAGACACAAACGAGTATGTTTGTCAAGAAGACATTTGTGAATTTAAAACGGATGATAGTGGTGTTTTATTAACCAATGAGCCATTATTAAAAGGAAGATATCAACTTGAGGAAGTAGATCAAAAAATAGACGGATATTTATGGAATAATGAATCATTACCCTTTGAAATAAATGAAGATTCACAACTTGTTAGTAATGGAAACGAAATAGTATTTGAAATAGACTTTTCAAATAAACCAGTATATGGTAAAGTAGAAATAAATAAAATAGGGGAAGATGTTAAATTAACTGATAAAGGATATATTTATACTAACATTCCACTTAAAGGAGTAAAATTTGGTTTGTTTGCAAATGAAGATATTTATAATTCGCTTGGAAAGTTAATTTATAAAGCAGGGACAAAAATTGCAGAATTAACAACAAATAGTGATGGTTATGCATGTCTTGATAATCTATATTTAGGGAAGTATTATATTCAAGAAATTGAAACGGTTGGAAATCATATATTAGATACAAAAAAATACTATTTTGAATTAAAATACAAAGATCAATATACACCAGTAGTTGAATACTCGTTGAATATAGAAAATAAATTACCTAAAGGAGAAATTGATTTTACAAAAACTGATTTTTCAACTAGTAAACCTTTACCAGATACATTAATAGAAATTTATAATGAAAATAATGATTTGGTATTTTCTGGTAGAACTGATGAACAAGGAAAAATTGTTATAAAAGACTTACCAATTGGAAAATATTACATTGTTGAAAAAGAAGCTCCTGATGGGTACTTATTAAATCCTGAAAAAATGTGGTTTGAAATAACTAATGATGGAGAAATAATTAAAGCAAATATGACTAATGAAATGATTGTTGAAGTTCCAAGCACAGGTATTTCTGATTCTAATGTTTTAAATATAATTGGAATTATAGTTATTGTATTAGGTATAGGATATATTGCTTATGATAAATATAAAAGAAAGTAAGAGCCATGTAATATTTGGCTCTTTACTTATTATTTTTGGTATTGGAGTATTTATTTTCCCATATATTTATAATCAATATCAAGAAAAACAAGAAGAATTAAAAATTGAGCAATTTTTTTATAAAGAAACTTCAAAAGAAGAAAATATAGTTATAGAAGAAGAAAAAACAAATTTGGATCAAGAAAATAATTATATTGGAATATTAGAAATACCAATTATAAGTTTGCAAAAAGGATTTTATGATGTTAATGATATCAACAATAATGTAAATAAAAATATTCAAATAATTAATAAATCTGATATGCCTGATAAAGTTAATGGAACTTTTATATTGGCAGGACATTCAGGATCAGGAACTTTTTCTCATTTTAAAAATTTACATAAGTTATCGCTTAATGATAATGTGTATGTTTACTATAGTGGATATAAGTATTCTTACAAAGTAGTAAATATTTATGATGTTAAAAAGACTGGAAAGGTAGAAATAAAGAGAGATATAAACAAGACATATTTAGTATTAATAACTTGTAGGGATGGTACAGATTATCAAATAGTATTTATTGCTGAATTACTTTCAAAAGAAAAATATTAAAAAAACAATTTTTTGTAAAAAAGTAGAGATTTAAATAAAATGTAAAAAAATATAAGGAAATTATGAAATGCATAGGAGGAATTGTAAATAATTCAAATATTAAATATAACACCTGTTGAGCAACATTGGTATACTGATATTTTTCGTAGTGTTTTATGGGCAATTGGAAAAGGTATTTTGGTTTTATTAGATGGCTTTTTTGATGTTATAAATAAAATTTGGCAATATGATTTTTTTAATAATGAATATGTTACTAAAATTTTTAATGGTGCAATTATAGTTGCATGTAGTTGGTTAGTATTAAAAGTAGTTATAGAGCTTATTATGAATTTTATTGTTCGTAATGAAGGTAAGGAGACACCATTATCAGTTTATAGAGGTATTATTTTAGCGATAGTTATGATGTTTTTAATTTCACCATTATTTCAATTTGGTCATGATATATCAAAAGGATTAACTGAGGCAGTTATTTCAGTATCAGATATGAGTTCATCTTCATCAGCTGAAGCTACAATTTCAAGTTCCATAGTTCGATCTATGATGTACACAAATGAAACTGAATCTGATAATTTAGAATATTTCGTAAAAAATTGGAAAACAGTTGACATTAATGATACAGAGGGTGGTTTTGTAGGATTGGGTGATTGTTATAAATATTCACTTAATTTTTTTATGTTAATTGTTTTAGCGATTATTACAATATTTTTGCTTTTTTTTATAGCAATTCAAATGGCAAAAAGAGTTATGGAAATAGCATTATATAAGATTATTGGACCTTTTTGTGCCACTGCATTAACAGGTCAATCAAAAACATTTGAATTATGGTGTAAATCGACAATGGGTGCATTTTTAGTAACTGTTGTTCAGTTTATAGGTATTGGATTATTATTAACTCTTTTTGGTAGTGCATTTAACGAAAATGGTACTTTAACAGGAATATTTTTAGTAATAGGTGCTTTGTTATTTATTATATCAACTCCAACTTTAGTAAGTTCATTGTTAAATCAGCAGTCAGGAATAATATCAGGTATGGGTGATATGCAGTCGTTAGTTGCTATGGGACATTTAACAGGTCAAGGACTTGGTCTTGCCTCAGCAGGAATATCTAGTGCATTATCATTAGGATCTAATGTTATAAGTGGTGGATCAAATATTGTGTCAGGAGGTGCATCAATATTATCAAATATGATGAATAAAGGAAAAAAATTAACACCAGAACAAAAAGATGTTGTTCAGGAAAGTATTAGGCAACATAATTCAAGAAAAGCATGGGAACAAACTAAAGATTTTACAAATCAAAATAGTAAAGGTAGATATGGAAGTAATAGTTCTACTTCATCAAATAGTGGATTTAACAATTTTAATAACATGAGATTCAATACTATGAGGAATCAATATATGAATAATAAAGATAATGTTTCAGATAGGAAGTGGTACTAATATATTTAATACCTAAAAATATTAAAATTAAAAAAGAAATATTTAAAGGTTTTGGTATTTTAGAGATACTAGCTATGGCAATATCTTTTGGATTTGGTTTTTTCTTTCAATCATTTGCTAATGATTATAGGTTAAAAGTCTTTTTATTTATATCCTTTCCAATAACAATGTTTCTTCTTCTCTTACCTTTACCTAATGGTAGTACTCCTTTAATTATTTTTAAAAAGTTTTTAATTTATAAAAAAAATCAAAAAAAATATAAATTAAAGTAGCTTTTTATATGGTATAATTATGTATATTAATAAAGCAACAAATAGTAATTTGTTAAAATGTTAAAAAACTTTGACAAACTTCCAAAGAAATTTGGTAGATATGTTAAATGCTAATAGTATATACTTTTTGTGAAAGGAGAAAGAAAGATGAATTTAGGTAATAAAATCTTACAATTAAGAAAGAAAAGTGGGCTTTCACAAGAGCAATTAGGAGAAAAAGTTGATGTTACAAGACAAACTATTTCTAATTGGGAATTAGGAGAAACAGCACCTAATCCAGAACAATTAAAAAAATTATCAAAAGCATTTAATATTAGTATTGATGAAATTTTGGATAATGATTCAAAGGAGTTTTTAATGAATAAAGTAAGTAATACAGAACGATTAGCAGGTATGATAATAAAAATTATAAAAATAATAGGAATTATTTTTATTGTCTATGTTATTTTTATGATAGTAGCAGTAATAGGATTAGGAATATATACAGTTGCTAAAGATGATTATCCTAATGTAGAAAGCAGTGCTATTACAATATGTTCTATTGATAATGAAAGATATCAAATAGAATTTGGAACAAATAATTTTTTCAAGTGTGATAGTTGTTCTAAAGAAATGTCAAACGAAATAAAGAAAATTGTAAATTTTAACAATATTGATGATTCATTGGCAAATATAGAAAATTATTTTAAAAGTAAGAATGGAACTTGTGAATAATACCAATTATAATTTATAAAGTAAATTGTTAGGATTATCTAAAATAAGATAATCTTTTTATATGGGAGGAATTATTATGTTATTTATTATTGGGCTAATATTTATTTTATTAGTCTTTTTTTATTTTGTTTGTGTAATATCAAGTAGATGTTCTAGAAAGGAGGAATTACATATAAAAAGTTTGAATTTTAATGATGAAGAATTATATTTTGAGATTAATAGTTATTCATATAATAATAGATTAGCAATTTTATGCTATACACAAGATGACCTATTTTCAAATATTACAATTAATTTGCCTGATGAATCAATAAATTCTTATGACGAGGGATTTATTGATCCCATAAATAAAGATTGTGGTCTTTATCAAGAACTTATTAATTGTGGCATTATAAAAGAAGTAATAAAGGAAAATGTTCAGTATAATATGGGAAAATATGATTTAGTTAAATTTAATATGAATGTATTAAAAGAATATGATCCAAAAGGATATGAAAATTATTTAAGTTTGATTGGTTATGAAGAAGATATGTCTTTTAAACCATCTATTTAAGGAGGTATTTAAATTAGTTTATTACAAGAATATAAGGGCATTGAGTATTTAATTGGAAAAGGAAGAGCTAAGGCACTTAACAACTATTTAAAAGAGCAAAAAATGTCTTTTCCTGAACTTTTTAAAAATAAAGATAAATGTACTGAGTTTGCTTTATTATTTAAGGAATTAATAAAACCATTTAAAATTATAAAAAATGATGATAATTATAGTGTAATATTGGATCAAGATGATTATCAGTATGATTGGTTATCTGAAGTTAAAGAAAAAAGTTGTTATGGTGATGGACATTGCTATAATGATTTATTTAGTGATTATTTATCTAGTAACTTTTTGAAATTAAATCAAAAATTAAATTATGATTCTGAAAATGGAATGTTTTGTATTTATTGTAAAAATTTATTTGATGCTGAAGAAGTAGCTTATGAATTATCTAAACTATATAAAAATGAGAATAAAATGATTGACTGGATAAAAAATACAAAAGAAAAATATGGGTATTCTTTTGATATGAAAATCTAAAGGAGGAATGATTATAGATAAAAAGAAAAAAATAAAATTAGGCAAAGGGTATTATAATATTATAGTTAGTACCTACAATAATAATAGAATCCGTTTATCATATATTAACAATAAAGAAAGGCATGACCTTACGATTAATTTAGAAGATGTTTATCTAGATGATGGTCGTGTTTTTTTAGACCCTGTAGTTAAAAAAGATGGAATATTAAAAGAATTAAAGAAAAAAAGAATAATTAAAGATATTTGTGGTGTAATAAATTACAACTATATAGATATTCCTATTGCAACATTGAATATGGGTATTCTTCGTAAATATGATAATGCAGGAGTTAATAATCACTTACAAAAAATATTTAAAGTTGGTGATAGTTTTGAGTAATCAGTTAAAATTATATGATACTTTAATCACTTTAAGATTAAGTAATAAAGAGAAACAAATGTTAAAAAGAAATGCTTATCAAAGAAAAATTACAATGTCAGAGTATATTAGAACATTAATATTATTAGATAATCGATTTAATTCTATTTCTAATAAGTTAAATAAAATAGATAAAGATTTAAAAGATGTAAATCTTGCTAAAATTCATATTGGGAGGGATTTTTAATAAAAATTAAATCAAACGATGATAAAGTTAAAGTGAATGTTAAAAAACTTCCTAAAACTATTTTAGAGTTTATTCCATTTCAAGATGTTTGGAATAACTATGTTTTCTTAGACAATAATCATATTGTTGGTGGTATAAAAATAGGATCTATCAATCTTTCTTTGCTATTTGATGAAGAACAAAAAATAAAAGTTAGTCAACTAAAGAAAGTATTAAATTCAATTGATTATCCAATTAAAATTTTTAGTATAGATAAACCTATTAACTTGGAAAGTAATCTTAACACACTAGGAGCTAAAATAAGATCTGAAAAAAATAAAAATAAGCAAAGGTTATTAGAAGAAGATTATGATTATATTCAATTTTTAAATAATCAGAAGTCAGTTGTTAATAGAGAGTTTTATTTAATTGTAGAAGAAAATTCAGATAATGAAAAGTTGTTGAAACAAAAGTTAAATGATTTGATTCAGGAGTTTAGTGCAATCGGACTTTCTGCAAATATCGTTTCTAGTGAAGAATGGCGAGAACTATTATATGTTGTTTTGAATCCTGTCACATCCCTTGATTCTTTTAAAAAAGATGCTACAGGCATAACTAGGTCGTTTAAAGAGAGAATCGCCCCTACAGGGCTTAAAATTGGGGAAAAAGACCTAATTTTAGGTGATGCTTATATAAGTATAGTCACATTGCGAAGTTATCCATCAATGGTAAATGTTGGATGGCTTGGTGCAGTAGCTAATGTTGATAGAACTAGAATGACTATTAGTATTAGCCCAATGAATACACAAGAAATTTCGGCAACACTTAAAAAGAGTATGTCAGAAGTAAAATCAAAAATGATTAATATAAGTGATTACAATGATCAGATAATTTTAAATAATCAAATGCAAGATTATGTTGAACTTGTAAATAGAATTGACCGAGAACATGAAAGGTTTTCTTTACTAACGGTCAATTTTTTATGTTATGGTGAAACTAAAGAACAATTAGAAAAAACTAAAAAAGAATTAAAATATACTTTGTCAGCATATGGACTTGGTGGAGCTGACTTGATGTTCGAACAAGAAAGATCTTTAAAGATGTGTTTGCCAACTTTGTATAATGAACTAGAAAAACAATTTGGACTTCCTATTCCAATGATGACTGTTGCATCTTCATTTCCTTTTATATTTCAAAATCTTCAGGATGATGGTGATGCAATTATGCTTGGTAATGATGCACTTGGTAGTTTATTATTTTTTGATATGTGGAAAAGAACTAATAAGAGAAATAATTCAAATGCAGTTATTGTCGGTAAATCAGGAAGTGGTAAATCAACTCTTATAAAAAAATTAGTTCGTGGTGCTTGGTGTCGAGGATCTAAAGTTATAATTATAGATCCTGAACGAGAATATAGAGATTTGTGCGAGTCAGTTGGAGGAGCTTGGATTGATGCAGGAACTGGTATTGCAGGTATTATAAATCCATTAGAAGTTAGACATGGTGCTGATGAGATAGATAATGATACAAATGAAAATAAGTCTAATGATTTATCTAGACATTTTCAAACATTTAGAACATTTATTAAGTATTATCTTCAAGATTTATCGGCATATGAAATAACAAAAATTGAAGAAATTTTAATTGAGGTTTATCGTGATAAAGGTATAGACTTTGAAACTGACTTAACTAATTTTAAAAGTGAAGATTATCCTATTATGGAAGATCTTTATAATAAAATTTTAGAAAAGTTAAATATAGCAAAACAAAATAATAATGCTAGAAATGTTATAGAGTCATTAGAAAAAATAAGTTCTATGTTAAAAAGAGCAACATTTGGAGCTGATGCTAAATTATTTAATGGAACATCAACAATTAATGTTGATAAGGATACTGACTTTATTGTGTTAGATATTCATAGTCTTGTTGATAGTGATAATACAATTCTTCGTACACAATTTTTTAATATTCTTTCTTGGTGTTGGAATGAAATTAGTCGTAATCGTGATGAGCAAGTAATTCTTGTTTGTGATGAATCACATCTTTTAATTGATCCATCTAATCCTGATGGAGCTGACTTTCTTAAAAGGTGTACTAAAAGATGTCGTAAATACAATTCAGCAGTTTGGACTATAAGTCAAAACTTTATTGATTATACTGCTGATGGTTTAGAAAGATATGGGCAAGTAATTATTGATAATAGTACTTATTTAATAATTATGGCACAGGGACAAAGAGAAATAGAATCAGTACAAAAAATGATGAACTTAAGTGAATCAGAAGTTCAGTTTTTAACAACTGCAGGTAAAGGACAAGCATTGTTTGTAATTGGTCAAGATACACGAATGCCTATTCAAATTCATTTAAGAGAAGAAGAAAAATTATTATTTGGTAATGCTGGTGGTAGATAATTAGTACCGAACAACAAATAATAAAATTTATTTTTCTACCATTAGCACCAATATTATTTTTAATTATATTTTTGGTCTTGATTACATCAGATTCAGGTAGTGGTGATAGTTCAGTTATGGCAGGAGTATTCTTTACTACTCCATTTGAAGATGGAATAAATTACACAATTACATCTGAATTTGGTGATAGAGAAGATCCTTTCGGTGGAACACAAGCATTTCATTCAGGAATTGATTTGAGTGCATTAGAGGGAACTAATATTGTTGCATCAGGTGATGGAGTTGTTGTTGAAGTTGGATTTCAAGAAGATGGACTTGGAAATTATGTGTACATAGAACATAACTATAATGGAGTAATTTTTTATTCTGCTTATGGTCATATGTTAGATGATTCTATTGTTGTATCTGAAGGAGAACAAGTGACAGCTAAACAAAAAATTGGTGTTATTGGATCAACAGGCAAAAGCACAGGAACGCATTTACATTTTACTTTAATGAGTCCTAATTTAAAATTTGATAAAGATAATCTTGTTAATCCCATTAATGTTATAAATGGTTTAGATTAGAAAGAGAGGTGATTATTTGAGAAAAGAAATAAAAATAAATTCTCAAGCTGAAGAAGTTGCATCACAAGTTTCTGATATTTTAAGTAAAAATAATAATCGTAATATTGATTATAATTTAGTTTATCAATGCACAAAAGAAGTTGTTGATGATAAAAATATTTTAGATGAAGTATATAATTCTGCGATTAGTATTTTAGAAAATAAATACGGAGTATTGTTTGATGTAGATAAAAAAATTGAAATATAGTGTACATTTTTTTGAAAAAATAAAAATAAAAATTTGAAAAATGATGTACATTTGGGGGTATTTTTCCTATTAAAATTAGTCAAAATTGTTATACTTTTGTCTGACAAATGGGCGTTTTTAGGCATTTTTATTAAAAATATAGTATGACATAAGTCAGACAATAATAAAATTGTCGGACAATAAAAAAGATTGCAAACCCTTATAATTAGGGCTAACTCCCCACTGGGGAGTTGATTTGTCAGCCACAGTTATCCTGTTTTTTTTGATGCCTTAACTGTGTACATTATTTTTAGAAAAATTAAAAAAATCGTGTACATTTTTGTGTACATTATTTTTAACAATTGGAGGTGATTTTATTTGAATAATAATAACATTATTAAAGGAAAAATTGATGAGAAGTTATATGATGCTTTTCGTGATATACTAAAAGAATTAAATATGACACAACAAGATTTTATTGATAAAGCTGTTAAAGATTTTGTTCTTTCTAACTTAAATCTAATTATGAATAAGGGATCAGAAGATAAACAATAAGGATGAACGATTAACAATTCGTGTAACTAAAGATGAGAAAAAAGAAATATTTACCTATGCAGAAAAACTTGGTATAACAACATCAGAGTTTGTATATTCTGCTATTAAAGAAAAATTAAACATAAATAAATTAAGTGATAGTCAATCACAATTTTTTGAATTATTTGAAAATGCTTTTAAAAAAAGTTTTGATATTTATTTTAAACAATTAATGGTTGCCCTTAATAGAAGTGATTTTAATACTAGATGGATTTTAAAACAACAAGATATTTTCATGCAACATTTAAAAGTTCCACAAACAATGGAAGATTTAAATTTTTCTAGTATTGAACATCCTATTTTAACAAAAGCAAAAGAAATTGTTTTGAAAGATATAAGAAAAATGTCTGCTAATAAAAGCGAGGTAGATGATGAGTAGTAGTAATATTGTATTTAAAATTGAATATAAAAAAGTATCTAATAAGAAAAAAGGAATTAAATCTTGGATGAATTATGTTTCTAAAAAAGAGAAAGCAGATTCTTCTAGTATAGATGAGTATAATCTATTAAAAGATTATGCTCTTTTTACTGATAAAGAAACTTATCTTGATGAAAGTTATGATACTTACCTTTGGTCTAGTAAAGGTGATGTTTTAAAAAATGATGAGTTAAATAAATTACAAGATAATAATAAAGGATTATTTTGGAGAGGATTTCTTTCTTTTCCATCAGAGTTTGCAATAGAACATGGATTAATAACTAAAGCTGATTATTATAGTTTATCTAATCAAGTTATTCCATCTTTGATTCAAGATATGGGACTTAATTTAAATAATGTTAGTTGGTATTGTGCTTTACATAGGGATACATCTAAACATCCACATATTCACTTTTGTATATTTGAAAATAAAGTAACTAAAACAAATCCTACTATATCAAAAATATGTTTTAAAAATTTTAAAAGTAATGTTGCAAATTATTTAGTTGATTATAAAAAGTTTTATGAACTTCGTGATAAATCTTTTTCAGATATTACTGGTAAGGTAAGATTAAATGAATTAAATAAAATTAAGAATCAAAGATTATTTAGTGATAAGTATAGAAAAGAATTAAATAAATTATTATTGCATTTATATACTGAACTTCCTAGTAAAGGTAGACTACAATATAATTCCAAAAATATGGCTATTTATCGTAAAGATTTAGATAGCATTATTGAATATATATTATCACATGATTCTATTAAATATGATTATGCCAATTATTTAAAATTACTTGATAAACATCAAAAGGAACTTAATAGTTTATATGGTATGAGTTCTAGTAATAGAGAAAGTAAATATTATGAAGAACAAAGACAAAGATTATATTCTAAAATTGGTAATGAGATTTTAGATAATTTTAAAAAATATCAAGCTAAAGATTTTATGGAACGAGAAAAATTATTTTTAAGAAAAAATATAATGGATTTTAATTTTAGAAGTAAAAAAGAATATGTAAAAGATGAAACAAAAAAAGATATTGCCAAAGGACTATATAAAATATGCATACTTGCTGATTTAAATGATAATCAAATAAAAAAAGTTTTTAAGAGATGGCTACGAAATTCACATTATGATTTTGATGTTGATTTATTATTGGCATCAATATCAACATTAGATACTGACATGTCTATACAAGAGTTATATAAAAACTTAAGAAGAGTTGGTTATGACTCTATTAGACATAATAAGTTAAAAGAAAAAAACTTTTATAAGGAACTTAATTATAAAAGGTTTATAAATAAAGCTATTAATCATCTTTACTATGAAATGGAACGAGAAGAAAAAGAAATCATAGAACAAATGGAATACGAATTGGAGGTAAAAAAATAATGTATGTTGTAGATATCACTAGAGATGATGATTTAGAAAATGATATGTTAATTGGTAATGATAGTATGTCTGCTAAAAGTAAAACAATCAATTATATAATGAATTATGTATTTGCCAATTATAATATTAATTTAAATAAAGATGTATTAGATCAAAATCTTAACATTGATAGATTTTCTTTAAAACAATTTCTAAATGATAATTATAAAATTAATATAAATAATGATTTAAAAATACAATCAATACCTACTGATAAAGAGCATTGTTTATTTTTAAAAGCTATTAATAATCAAGATGATTTTCCAAGTTTATATACTTTCTCAAATAAAAATAAAAAACAAGCTCAAGCATATATGAAATATTTAATTAATGATGCTCTTATTAACAAGTATCAGGATGATATAAGTGAATATGATAGATTAAGAGTTGATTATAATAAAAGTATTGAATCATTTTCTGATTCATATATAAAGTGTGAAATAATTCCTTTATATAAAGGTGGTTTATTTTTAGAAGAATTATTAAATAATGCTTGTTCATATAAGCAAATAAAAAACAAAGATGTAGGAGGAATTAATATATAAGAGATTTAAGAAAATATTCTAATTATTTTTTGATTGTAATTTTAGATTTTATAATTTCTGCTAATATTTGTTATAATTTGGTTTGGATTATAACACATGATATACAATTGAAATGGGATTTTAATTTTATTAAATCATTATTTTCTTTAAAAGATGTCGGATTATTATTTGGAACTGTTATGTTATCTTTATTAATATTTTTATTTATCTTAAAATATGATAAAGACATCAAACTTAAATTTTTAAGAAAAAAAGGATTGCCTGAAGAAGATGGTAATTTTGAATATGGTAGTTCTAGATGGATGACTAAAAAGGAAATAAAAAAGAATTTTGATGTTTGGAATATTGGCGAAAAGTTAAAAAGTGGTGGTATACCTGTAACGAAGTTAGATGGTAAATATTATTATGATAACTCGTTTGATCATACTTTAATAATTGGATCAACAGGAAGTGGTAAAACAATTTGTGAGATAATGCCTTTAATATTCAATTTGGGATATGCAGGTGAATCAATGATTATAAATGATGTTAAAGGTGAATTATATTCCATAACTGCTAACTTTTTGAAAAAACAAAATTATAAGATTCATATTATTAATTTGAGGGATGCTTTGGCAAGTGATGGATGGAATCCACTTCACTTGGCATATAAATATTATCATGAGGGTAATATTGATTTAGCAGGAGACATAATAGAGAACTTTTCAAAATCTTTATGTAAAAATCTTTCTAGTAAAGATATGTATTGGGAAAAGTCTGCAACTGCAGTGTTATCTGCTTTATGTTATGCACTAATAGAAGATTGCGAAGATGAATCGGAAGTTAATTTATATTCATTATATAATTTATTAGTTGAACATGGAGCTAAAACAATTGATAGATTTAATTCTTTAGATTTATATTTTCAACAAAAACCAATGGGAAGTTTATCAAAGATGTCTTATGCTACAGGTAGCTTTGCTAAAGGAGAAACTAGAGCAACTTTATTTTCCGTTCTTGCTACTACCATAAAAATGTTTAGTGACACTGGTATTGCTAATCTTACAAGTCGAACAGATTTTGAACTTGATAGTATCGGCAAAACAAAAACTGCAGTTTTTTTAATAATTCCTGATGAAAAAGAGAGTAGACATGAATTAGCCACATTATTTATCGATCAGTGTTATCAAGCATTAGTCAATACTGCACAGACACTTAAAGATAGAAAAATGCCTATAAGAATAAATTTTATTCTTGATGAATTTGCTAATATGCCACCAATAACATCTATATCAAATAAAATTACTGTTTCAAGATCTCGTAACATTCGTTTTTATCTAGTTTTACAAGATTTTGATCAGTTAAAAGAGACATATAAAGATTCGGCAGGAACAATTAAATCTAATTGTACGAATTGGATTTATCTATTAACATCTGATAATGAAACTGCTAAAGAAATATCTACTCGTTTAGGTAAATATACAATTTCATCAGATCGTGTATCGACTTCAACTAAATTAGAACAATTAGATTATAATATTTCAAACGATAAAAGTCTTATGGGTAGAGAACTATTAATGCCTGATGAAATTATGAGATTTAAATTTGGTGAGGCATTGTATTTAAAAAGTAGAATGTTTCCAATTAAATCTAAAGTTGTTACTATATATGATTATCCAATAAAAATTAAAAAAGCAAATATTCCTAATAAATCTAAAGAGTTTGAAATAAAATGTTTTAATTTAGATGAATTTAGAAAAGCAAAAGTCATGAAAAAAGATACTAAAATTGAATTAGAGTAAAAGGTATTTAAGTTTATTATGTGAATATTTCTGTTTTGTTTGTATAAGTATAAAAAAAGTAAATTATTGTTCTTTAAATTATGTATAAGTTGAGTTTTATGTGTTTTAACAAAAAGTTAATTTTTTTTTAAAATTTATGATTGCATTTTTATAAAAAATATGATACATTATTAATAGGAAAGAGTGTCAAGCAGTATTAGACCTTTTATCTTAATGATGGTTTTTTCTGCTCATCAATTAATCGTATTATTATTATGAAAATACCATCTAGAATGTAGGTGGTATTTTGAGTTAAAATTTATATTTATTATTTAATTTAGGGGGTAATAAAAAAAATAAAGGAGGTACTGCTATTATTTTTATGATGTCAACATCAAATGTTAGTGCTTCAGAAGGATGTGGAGTTTATACAGAGGAAGATTTAGCATTTTATGAATCTTTAAATAGACCAGACATTTATGATTTAAGTTGTTCTAATGGTACACCATTTACGGATGAATATTTAGAAACTTTAAATCAAGATCCTAACGTAATGACACGTAGATATTTTACTAATAAAATAGATGTCCCAGCATTTGAACAATTACCAAATTATTGTGGACCTGCTTCAATGAAACAAGCAATACATGCTATTAGAGGTACTTCTAAAACTCAAGAATATTATGGAACATTAGTTGGTACAACTTCAGCTGGTACTGTTCAAACACGTATTGCAAGTGCTATGAATTCAGAATTAGGTATATCTAATTATACTTATGCGGAGACTGCATCTTTAACCTATAGTCAATTTTATAATATTGTAAAAAGAAGTATTGACTTAGGTTATCCACCAATTATGCATATTAGAATGGAAACAATGCCTGCATATAATTATAGTAATTCAGGAGGACATTTTGTAACAATAAGTGGTCATACTATTACTGCAATTTTTGATGATGACTATAGTTCAATAAATATATATTATGTTGATCCTAATAAAGGATATAATAATGGTTCTGCTTTCGGGGAGAAAATGGTTTCTTTACCTATTATAAAAGATTCAGCAATAGGATGGGATAGTTATATTACATATGCAGTATAATATATTTTATTAATAAGTGAATAAGTAGATGAAAAATATAAAGAATATAGTGATTGTTGTTTTATCAATAACTGTTGTATTGCTAACGTTTTTTATAGTTAAATTAAAATTGTATGAAAATATAGAACAAAAAAATAATACTAATAATAATGCGATTAAATTTGAAACAGAGCAGAAAGAATATGATTGTAGTTTTACGAAAACGTGGAGAGTTGTAGATAAAATGGATGGTTATGTAGCTGAAGTTCCAGAAAAATCTTATGTTATTCTTGATAAATTTCAATCTCATAATGCATATGCTCATCCTATTCTTACCAATTTAAAAGAAGATTTAGAAGTTGATAAGTATTATGAATTTACTTATCAAGTTAAAGGAACAGGAATTATAAATGATATTTCTGATATTACTCGTTATATAACAGATGAATCACTAGAAGAAGTTCCAGACGGAGTTCTTAGAGTAAGACTTAGCATTAAAGAAACAAATAAACAAGGATTGGATCAAATACAAGAAGACATATGTAAATAATAATTGAAACTAGAGTAATTTAAAGTAATATTTATCTTTATATTACTCTTTTTATATAATAACTAAAAATGCAATATTAAATATTTTTAACTATTATAGTAGTAAAAAGTGTATTAATAAATGCAAAAAATATTAAAAATTATTTTAATCAAATGTAGTAAAAAAAATAAAAATTATGCTATAATATATTTAAGAGTAGAGTGTAATAAAATAAACTATATAAATTTGAGAAAGGAGGATTGTAGGATTATTTGTATAAGTTTATAATGATTGAGAAAGGAATATTATTATGAAAAATAAAAAAATAGAAATTATAACTATAATAGCTTTATTAGTAGTTATAATTGTATGTGTAGTATTTGTAATCTTACAAAAAACAGAAATTTCTTCATATAAAGAAGATGTTGATTCGTACAAAGAAAAAGTTAGTACATTAGAAAAACAATTAGAGAATAAGCAAAATGAAGAATCACGAGAATATGATTGTAGTTTTACACGAACATATAGAGTGATAGATACTATAGATTATCCTTTGGCATCGGATGGGGTATCTTATATTGTTGTAGATGATTATCAAGGCTATGTTCCATTTATTGTTGCTATTCCATCATCTATAGATAATTTAGAAACATATAAATATTATGAATTTACATATCATTTAAAAGGAAAAGGAGTAGTTAATGATTTTAAACAATTAAACTCTTACTTATTTGCTTCATTATTTAATAAATATCATGGTAATCCTTCATCAGGAACAGTATATGTTGAATTAGATATTGTTGAAACATCAAAAAAAGGTGTTGAACAAATACAAGAAAACATATGTAAATAATAATTGAAACTAGAGTAATTTAAAGTAATATTTATCTTTATATTACTCTTTTTATTATGAATTTAAGTTAATAAAAAAACAACCCTGTACTAGCAGTTGCCTTATTATATATCATAGTTCTTCATTAGTCATTTTATGTAGTTTTTCATAACTGCTTGAAATGACTAACTGAAAATCTTTATCACTATAGTCTTTTTGTAAGTCTACAACAACTTCTATAATGTTTTTTAGCATTTCCATATCTTTAGTAGTAATTATAAATGTTATTTTATCATTTTCATTTATTTTTTTCTTTATACTTTTTATAGATTTAATGTCATTAACTTTAACTGTGACATTTTTTTTATTATTTGTTAACATTTTTCACATCCTTTTTTTGTTAAGGTTTTGCTACAAATTTCAATTACTGTTTAAGCTATAAATAAAAATTAAATTAATTAAAACTATTTGATTGTAAATGTTTTTTATATTGTGGAACATCTTTTATATGTTTATAAAAATTACAATTTTTACAATCTTTTATTTTAATAGCATTACATTTAATTTTTGAAATACGTGCAAAACAATCTAATTTGTCATTATCTTTATTTGCTACTTTTGTATTTTTCATCATTTCTTTTTTTATCACTATATAGCTTTTCATTTTCTTTAATGGCAAACAAAATAATATCTAATCCATTATCTATAGTAGTTTCATAAAATGAATTGTTATATTGAGTTAGATGCCAATAAAATTGTTCATTTTTTTGTATAAGATTTACTGTATATTCTTTTCTTTTGTAAGTTATTAATAAATTAAAAGTATATAAATCGTAATGAATAGAGAATCCGTCTTTAATATATTGATTAAATCTATCTCTATTCTCAATTAATTTATCCAACTCTTTAAGCATCATTTTAGGTATATCTGACATAATAGCCACTTTAAATGATTTTTAGCCAATTTAAAGATAATATTGCCTCCTTTCTTTCAAAATGTTAAAAAGATTAGTATAAATCAACTTGACAATTTAGGTTGTGGTTATAGTTTAAATAAAATCGTATCATATTAAGTGTAGGTGATACGATGAAGTTAAAAACCATTTTAGGTAAAAATGTTAAATATCATCGTTATAGAAAGAACTTTACACAAGAACAATTAGCAGAGATATTGGATGTTAGTTCTAATTATATTGGTCGCTTGGAACGAGGTCAACATAGTCCATCTCTTGATAAAATTGAAAAAATTGCTAAATGTCTTGGAGTTAAAGAATTTGAACTATTCTTGGAACGTGATGATTATGACAACTTACCGAATAGAGTTAATTTAACTAATCCAAAGAAATAACAATGATATTTTGCTATTTCTTTTTTTATTATACCACAATTTTTTACTTTTTTTGTAAATTTCTTACGTACATTAGTCAAAAGTATCATTTTGTGTACACTTAATGAGAAAATTATTGTAGGTGATGTATATGTATATTAATAACATTAAAAGATTAAGAAATGAAAAAGAATTAACACAAGATCAGATATCAAAAATATTAAAATGTAGTCGATCAACATATAATAATTGGGAACGTGGTATTGTAATGATACCTATTGATATAGCAGACCAATTATCTATGTTTTATAAAGTTGATTTATCTTTTATTTTAGGGCTAAACAAAAAACTAGAATATAATTTAAATATAAAAAAAATGAATTATAATAAAGTGTTAAAGAATTTATGCAAACTAAAAGAAAAAAATAAAAATACTTATGATGAAATTGCTTCATATTTAAAATGTACAGGTGCTACTTGTCAAAGATATTTTAAAGGTAAAATTAAAATACCTATTGATAGACTTATTTTATTGTCTGAATTATATGAGATAGATATAGATGAATTGTGTGGAAAAAAATAAAAAGTTATATTTTGTTAAACTTTATTAATTATTGTAGAAGCATAGTTTTTGTGGCATAGTAATTAGAGAGAGTAATGATGATTAAAGATATTGCATTTGATTTAATTGGAATTTTAGTGACGGAAAAAGACATTGATTTGACGGAAGAAGAAAATAATTTAGAAAGAATGCTTGGGAATATATTAATAGTGTTAAAGAGTTATAAATAAAAGTTATTAAAGCAAATAAAGAGACAAATTTATTTAATGAAATATTTGATTTTTTAAACAGTAATTATAATAAATAAAACTAGTAATCAACTTATGAATACTAGTTTTTTTACATTTATAATATGTATTATTTAACTTTAATAATTAATACAAGAATGAAGTCGTTATTAAATATAATTTTTTTGTATAAAATGTAATTTGAATTGGAGGGATTTTTTTGTTAAAAGAATATGAAATAGAAAGAATAAAAAGTTTGTATACAAAAGGAACTGAAATTGAATTAATATATATGAATGATAGTCAAGCAGTTCCTAGTGGAACAAGAGGGGAAGTTGATTTTGTTGATGATGCAGGTACTATATTTGTGGATTGGGAAAATGGATCTTCATTAGGACTTATTGTTGGTGAGGATCATTTCAAAATAATTAAAAAAGCAGATCCAAATATGGATAATGTAAATAAAAAAATATAAGGAGGATAATATTGAAAAAATTAAAATTAGATGAAGTAAAGAAATTAAAAAATAAAAATTATGATTTTCTTGTTTTACAAGGTTGTGGAGGTAATCTTGATGAATGGGTTGATGGAATAACTAATATGTTAAAAGATAATAGAATCGTACCTGATTCTTTTTCTTTTGATGAAATATATTCTTTTGAAAAAGAAGGAGCAACCAATCTTGCTTTTGCCCTTAATAATAAAAATATTGATATGGGGAATTTGGCAATATTTAGATTAAAAATAAGAAATGATCTTGGTGCAATGTGGTTATCGGACTATATTGATAATTATTTAAAGGATGTTAAAGAAATTAATAAAAAACCAAAAGCACCAATAGTTGGAGCCGATGGGAATGTGTTTAATTTAATTGCGATATGTTCTCGAGCCTTAAAACGAGCAGGTTATCATGACCAAGCAAAAGAAATGGTAAATAGAGTTACCAATTCACATAGTTATGAAGAGGCACTTTCTATTATGTGTGAATATATTGAGCCAACCGACCAATATGGAAATAGTTTTGAAGAAATTGATGTTTTTGATGAAGATATTGAAATTTAGGAGGGATAAATATAAATATTACAAAAAATAGGAGTTTCGAAGTTAGTCAAACTTTTTTTAATAAATTAGAAGAAAAACTTAAAAATGCATCAGATAATTTAGAGGGATATTATAAAACATTTAATAATTGTAGAGAACAAGGATTAATGCTTACTGTTTATGAACCTGCCACTGATAATGAACTATTAATATGGGCTTGTGAATCTCGAAATAGTGATAACATTATGGTTATTACTGCAGATAGATCTTGTTCTGATATAAATGATATGTTTAATGATGTTGCATGGAAATCAGCTAAATATTTTAAATGTGATGATTATGATGGAGCAGTAGATTATGTGTTTAAAAAATTAAAATATATATTTAAAGATAAAATTTTTAAAGGTAATCACTATAAATTTAAAAGTAATTACAATATTGAAGATATAAGAAGAATAGAAATTGATGCTAAAGATTTAGATTACGAAGATTATTATGATTTAGCAACATTTTGGGATATAGATGAAAAATATTTGTGTGATTTAATAATACTAGATGGAAAGATGGGACTTCGTTATTCTAGTGAAAAAGATAATGGGGATATAGAAAATTTTTATTTTGAGGAAGTTAAATTAAATTTGGGTAGTGATACAACACTTATGTTAAATATGAAAGAAAGATTAGAAAAATTTATATATGACAATTTAGAATACGATATTTCTTTTAATAATAACGATAGTAAAGATATAAAAATTTAGGAGGCATTGAGTTTGAATGATAAAAGTTTTGTATTGAGAATTGGAACTTATCATATTATTGTAAAAAAAAGTGAAGTTCCTTTTTTTGATGAATTAAAAAAAACAGGTAGTGGTATTATATATGAGGGTAAATCTTATTTAATATATGATGCCCCTAACATTGAAGTATTATGTAAAATAGATAGATTATTAAGTGATGAGAAGTTTAGAAATACTCACATAAATTATACTTTTGTAGATGATAACGGAAAAGAAGATATTAAACATATAAAAGATAGAATAATAGAAAAATTAAAAAATATGAATAATACATATCAGGGATTTTACAATTTCCATTTAGTTGAAGAGGATAACAAGTTTTATATTGTTGATGAAAATGAAGAATTTTATTATGGAGGTCAAGATTTTGATAATTGTTTAGAAAGTATAGAAGAATCATTAAAAACAATTTTAAATGATAAAGCTTTGTATTTGGAATGTGAAATACCTGCAAGATGGATAATCGTATCTGACAAATTAAATGTATTAATTAATAATTGTGAAAGGAATATGAAAATATAAAATGGATTTTATAAAAGAAATTATAAATAGTGAAATTAGAGAACTTGTAAGCAGAATATATAATTTAGATAAAGTTGACCTTATGACTATCGATTTATTAAGTAAGTATGCTTTTCTATTGCATGATGATATACATGATCTTACTGATGATGAAATAAATGATGCAAGAAAGTTTGCAATTACATTTTTAAAAAGTTCAAATAAATGGTTAGAATATAATGATAAATTTAAAATATTTGTGAATAACCATAATTTTAAATCAATAAATAATCATGATTATAAATTGTTAGAAAAAGAATTATATGATAAAGTGTTAGAGTTGAATAATCTTGTAAACAATTATGATTGGAGTTTCGATATTTATTTTAATGCTGATTATGATAATAAGTTATTTTTATCAAGAATAAATGATAATGAATACAATAATAAAATAAATTTGTCTTATGATTATAAAAATAAAACATTCAGTAAATGTGATATAACTTTGTCAGATGAAATGGAAAAATTGGGTAATATTCATTATAACTACTACGATTATGATGAAATAGAACTAGATAAAATTAATATTTAGGAGGGATAATTATAATAGAAGAAAAATTAAAAAAAATAAATGAATTGGGTTTTCAGTTTAGAAAATCAAAAGATACAAAAGAAAAAGATAATATAGAAAATGAATTAAAAGATATTTTATTAAATCTTAAAAAAGAAGCTTTCAATAAATTTCAAGGTAAAAGTGATATAAAAAAGTTTTTAGATAATATTTTAAAATTTAATAATTATTCATTTAATAATCAAATATTAATATGGTTGCAAAATCCTGATGCTGAATATGTATCTTCTTTTAAAACATTTTCAAAGATGGGTTATAAAATTAACAAAGGAGCTAAAGGAATTAAAATATTTATTCCTAATTTTTATAATTTAGCAAAAATAAAAATAGATGATACAAAATACGAAATAAAACCTTATTATTTACTAACTGATGATGAGAAAAAAAGATATAGAGATAAAACTGATGATTCTATATCTTTTTATAAACAAAAATTATCAGGGTTTAGTTTAGGTAATGTTTTTGATGCTAAAGAAACTAATATGCCAATGGAAATTATTAAACAAGAATTAAATCCTATTCTTAATGATAATAAAGCTGAAGAAATAATGGATATATTTATTAAAACTATTTATAATGATGGTTTTAAAGTTAAATATAAAAAAATTGAATCAACAGCAAAAGGATATTGTGATTTTGAAAATAAAGAAATAGTAGTTCGTAAAGGTTTAGGATCATTAATGCAACTAAAAGTATTAATACATGAGTATGCTCATTCACTTGCTCATAAGCATTTAGAAAATAATAATCGTGATTATATAGAACATCGTAATCAATATGAGACTGAGGCAGAAGCGATTGCTTATTCAGTAGCAAAATATTTAGGATTAAATACAAATGATTATTCGTTAACATATTTATATTCATGGAGTAAAAATAGAGATTTCAAAGAGATTGATGATTCGTTTAATACTATTGTGAATTATTCTAAAAGAATAATAAATAATTTTGAGAAATTTTACAACAGAGATTTAGAATTATCTAATAATGAAAAGAGTTGTGTTAGTGTATGAAATTTTCAAAGTTAAAATGGAAATGGATTAAATTTTGGGGACATAGATATATAACTATGTTCCCTGATAAATCCAAAATAGAATATATTTTATATCATCGCAGATTCTATGAGATAAATTTGTGGGATAAATATTTTGGTGAATCAAAACATATTTAAAACATTGAAATTGTAATTTAGAAAGTGGGGTTAAAAGATAGAATTTAATTGTCGAATTAAAAGAAATTTTATAAAATTATTAATAATTAAAAAAATAAGTTCATATACTTCGCTAGAGGTGATAGGATGAATGAATTTAAGGTAAACACATTTTATAAAAATGATGGATATACATTTCAAATGCTTATGAACGAACTTTTTTTAAATTTTATAAAAAATAATATAGATGCGACTTGTAATGATTACAATAAAGAGTTAATATATTATTGATGGTTTTGTTATAACAAGAGGAGGAATAATGAATAACGTTATAACAAAAGATTATAAAGTCGCTATCTATATTCGTTTATCAAGAGAAGATGAAAAACAAGGTGAAAGTGAAAGTATAACCAATCAAAGAGAGTTTTTAAAAAGTTGGGTAAGAGAACAAGGTTATGAAATAAGTGATATATATGTAGACGATGGATTTTCAGGAACTAATTTTAATAGACCATCTTTTCAAAGAATGCTTAATGATATTGAAACTGGAAAAATCAATATGGTTGTGACAAAAGATATGTCAAGATTAGGTAGAGATTATATTGGTACTGGAGAGTTTATAGAAAAATATTTTCCTGCAAAAAAAGTTAGATATGTTGCAGTAACTGACGGAATTGATACAGAATATGATTCATCAGGAAATGATATGGCACCATTTAAAGCAGTTTTTAACGATATGTATGCTAAAGATATTTCAAAGAAAATTAGAGTAGCATTACGAACAAAACAAAAACAAGGTTTATGGGTTGGTGGATGTCCACCACTTGGTTATATGATTGATCCTAATGATAAAAATCATCTTGTACCTGATCCTGAAGAAGATTATATTGTTAAAAAAATATTTTCTTTGGCATTAGAGGGAAAAACTCCTTATCAGATTAGATTGATATTAACTGAAGAAAATATTCCTACTAGGGCAATGATTAAAGGTAAAGTCAATAACCGTATTAATCATGCAATAGAATCAAAAAGTGGAATATGGAATCAAAAAACTATTAAAGGTATTTTAACTAATGAGTTATATACTGGAAATATGGTGCAAAATCGCAGAAGTAAAGTTAATTATAAAATTAAGAAAGTAGTTAATAATCGTAAGGAAGATTGGATTATAGTAGAAAATACACACGAGGCACTTGTTAGTAAAAATGATTTTCAAACAGTTGGGAAGATGTTGCCTAAAACATCAATAAGATGTGAAAAGAAAATATATAGACTTTTGGATGGGATATTGTTTTGTTATGAATGTAAACATAGACTTGGTATTTGTAATCCTAGAAAAAGTGATGGCAGAACTTATACGGTATGTAATTATTATAGAATGAATTCTAAATATAATGTCTGCACATCTCATGGTTTTAATTACGATTATTTAGAACAAGTTGTAATAAATACAATTAAAAATATCGCTTTAAATTATTTAAACGAACAAGAATTATTAAAAGAAGCAAGTAAACTAAAATTTGAAAATCCTATAGAAAAAATAAAACATGAACTTAATATGTTAAAAGAGAAACAAGAAAATAAAATTAGTAATCTTGATAAAATATATATGGATAAAATAGAAAATAAAATAAATGAAGATATGTATAATAGAATTAGTGCAAAATTATATAAGGAAATCGATGAAATAAAATTGGAAATAAGTGAAAAAGAAAAATATATAGAAGAAAACAATAGCACTGAACAAGAAATAGATTATAAAAATTTATTAGAAGAGTTTATAAGTATGAAAGAACCGAGTAGAGAGATGATTTTAAGATTAGTAGATAGAATAGATGTTCATGCTGATAAACAATTGGATATTTACTTCAATTTTAAGGAATTGAATAATTTTTAACTCTTTTCGTTATCCATACGGCATACAAGGAGAAGGACTTCCGATGATGATAACTTTGGTATTATCTTCTAATATGAAAAGGATGCTTAAAAATAATGTTTTAGTAAGAAAACTAGTAGGAATAGAAACTGCAGGTAGTTTAAATATTTTATTTACAGATAAAACAGGAACTCTTACTAAAGGAAAACTTGAAGTAATTAATATGATCAGTGGGGACAACCTTGAAATTAATAATAGTATAGAATTAAATAATTATCCTAAATATAAAGAACTAGTAGTAGACAATCTTGTCTATAATAATGATAGTATATATGACCCAGTAGAAAATAAAATAATCGGGGGAAATATAACTGACAAGTCCCTTTTAGAATTTATTAAAATTAAAAAAAATAATGATATTAAAGAACTATATAAGTTACCATTTAATAGTAAAAATAAATATTCAATAACAATAATATCAAAAGATAATAAGAATATTAAATTAGTAAAAGGAGCTCCTGAAAAGATACTTAAATATACTGATTTATGTTATGACAAATATGGTAATAAAATGTTATTAAAAGAAAAAGATAAAATACTATCTAAAATAGATAATATGACTAAAAACGGAATAAGAGCAATTGCTATTGCTAATTCTGATAATACAGTAAATAAAGATAGTTTAAATAATATTGTTTTAATAGGAATATTATTTATAAAGGATGAAATAAGAAATGAAAGTAAGGATGCTATTAGTTTAGTAAAAGATGCTGGTATTCAAACAGTTATGATAACAGGAGATAGTAAAAATACTGCTCTTTCTATTGGAAGTGAAATTGGATTAATTAATAGTGATAATGATTTAGTAATTACTTCTGATGAACTTAATTTAATGAGTGATGATAAAGTAAAACAAATACTTCCTAGACTTAAAATAGTATCAAGAGCTCTTCCTAGTGATAAAAGTAGGTTAGTGCGTCTTGCCCAAGAATTAAATCTTGTTGTAGGTATGACTGGAGATGGGGTAAACGATGCTCCTGCTTTAAAGAAAGCTGACGTTGGTTTTGCTATGGGAAGTGGAACTGAAGTAGCAAAAGAAGCATCAGATATTGTAATATTAGATAATAACTTTTTATCAATTACTAAAGCAATACTATATGGAAGAACAATCTTTAAAAGTATTAGAAAGTTTATTATATTTCAATTAACTGTAAACTTATGTGCTGTTAGTGTTTCCATAATTGGACCATTTATTGGAATTCCTTATCCTGTTACTGTAATTCAAATGTTATGGATTAATATGGTAATGGATACATTAGCGGGCCTTGCTTTCTCGTATGAAAGTCCTAAACTAGAATATATGAAAGAACCTTCTAAAAAGAAAGATGAAAACATCATAAATAACTATATGTTAAATGAAATATTAGTAACAGGTATTTATTCTTCATTATTATGTTTTATTTTTTTGAAATCACATTTTATTAGAAGTTTCTTTAGATATAGCCCTAGCTATGAATATTTACTTACAGCATTCTTTGGTTTATTTATATTTATAAGTATCTTTAATAGTTTTAATGCAAGAACTCATAGGTTGAATCTTTTTACATTATTACATAAAAATAAAGTATTCTTATCAGTAATACTTTTTGTAGCTGTTGTTCAAATATATCTTATATATTATGGGGGAGATATATTTAGAACAAGAGGACTTACCCTAAATGAATTTATAATAATGTTATTAATATCATTTACAGTAATACCTTTTGATTTTATTAGAAAACTATATTTAAAAAGTATTGGAAAAAATACTGGAGTATAAAAATATAGTTTTTTTATTTGGGTATTAGTTAATTTATAGATTTTTTATCATCTTTTTGTTATAATATTTTTAGAAAGTTGTGATATATATGGATTCAGAAAAAGTAAGAAATTTTAGTATTATTGCTCATATTGATCATGGAAAGAGTACTCTTGCTGATCGTATTTTGGAATATACTGGAGCAATTGATAAAAGACAAATGAAAGATCAATTATTAGATAATATGGATATAGAAAGAGAAAGAGGTATAACCATTAAATTAAATGCCGTTAGATTAAATTATAATGGTTATACTTTAAACTTAATAGATACTCCAGGTCATGTCGATTTTACCTATGAAGTATCTCGTAGTTTAGCTTCTTGCGAAGGTGCTATCTTGATAGTAGATGCTGCTCAAGGAATAGAAGCCCAAACTCTTGCCAATGTTTATTTAGCAATAGAAAATGATTTAGAAATAATTCCTGTTATAAATAAAATAGATTTACCTAATGCTGATATTGAAAGTAGACTTAAAGAATTAGAAGATACTTTTGGTTTTAAGAAAGAAGAAGTAATTCTTACATCTGCTAAAACAGGTGAGGGTATAGATAAACTAGTAGAAGCTATTATTAATAGAATACCTTGTCCCAAAGGTAAAAAAGAAAATAAATTACAGTGTTTAATATTTGATAGTTATTTTGATTCTTATAAAGGTGTAATTGCTTTAGTTAGAGTAATGGAAGGAACTTTAAAAGTCGGAGACACTATTAAAATGATGGCTACAGGTGCAACTTATGATGTTGTAGAACTCGGATATCATACTCCAATGGAAAAGAAAGTAAATTCTTTGGAAGCTGGAGATGTTGGATTTATATGTGCTAGTATTAAAAGTATTGATGATATAAAAGTTGGAGATACTATTACATTAAATAATAATCCCTCTGAATTACCTTTAGAAGGATATAAACCTATGAAACCAATGGTTTTTTGTGGACTCTATCCGATTGATTCATCTAAATATCCTAATTTAAGAGAAGCTTTAGAAAAACTAAAATTAAATGATGCATCATTGATATTTGAACCGGAAACATCAACTACTTTAGGATTTGGATTTAGGACAGGATTTTTAGGACTATTACATATGGAAATAATCGTGGAAAGAATTGAACGAGAATTTGGAGTAGATATAATAGCCACTTCTCCTTCGGTTATTTATGAAATAGAACTTACTGATGGAAGTATTATTTATATTGATAATCCATCTGAATTTCCTGAAAGGGTTAAAATAAAAGTAGTAAAAGAACCATATATTAGAACTAATATATTTGTTCCTAGTAATTATATTGGAAGCATTATGGAGTTGTGCCAAGATAAAAGAGGAACTTATATTGGAATGGAATATATAGATAAAACTAGGGTAAATATTCATTATGAAATACCTTTATCAGAAATAGTATATGATTTTTTTGATAAGTTAAAATCTTATACCAAAGGATATGCATCATTTGATTATGATTTAATTGGTAATAAAGATAGTGATTTAGTCAAAATGGATATACTATTAAATGGAGATATAGTTGATGCCTTAAGCGTTATTGTTCATAGAGACTTTGCTTATAAAAGGGGTAGAATTATTGTAGATAATTTAAAAAATATTATACCAAGGCAAATGTTTGAAGTACCTATTCAAGCCGTAATTGGTAGTAAAGTCATTGCTAGGAGTGATATAAAAGCAATGCGTAAAAATGTTTTAGCCAAATGTTATGGTGGAGATATTACAAGAAAAAGAAAACTATTAGATAAGCAAAAAGAAGGAAAGAAAAAAATGAAACAAATAGGTCATGTTGAAATACCTAGTGAAGCCTTCTTGTCAGTTTTAAGTACAAATGAAATAGAAAAGAAATAGGAGATCATAATGAGTAATAGGGAGATTGAACAAAAAATATTAAACTATGATATTGAGATATGTGAACTTGAAGAATATATTGATGATAATTTTGAAAATGTTGTAAAAGGAATGATTGGTGCATTATATGTATTATTAAAAAAATCTAAAAAAAATGAAAATAAAATTCAAGATATATTTAAGGAGTTAGAATATATTGTTGAAGAAGAGAAAAACCAAATTAGGCTTACTTTAATAGGCCAATTAATAGATACATTAAATAAAAGAATAGAATCTACTTTTAATAATAAAAATAAAAATGATATTTCCGTTGTTCGTGATAGAATGCTTAAAATTACAAATTTAATTAAAGATAAAGAAAAGAATAAAAAATATAAAAATGTGGTTAGTATTTTAGAAAAGATAATATATAAAGATAAAGAGATTGATAAAATAGAAGCAATATTAGGAAATAAGAAAAATTTAGAATATAGTCAATTTGAACAAGTATTGGTAAATATTTTAGAAAAATATTGTGTTTTAAGTAATGAAGAAGATATTAAATATTATTACAAAGTAATTATGATATTAATAAAGGGTCATTTTAGCAATGAAATTTCTAAACAAAAAAATAAATTTCTCGATATTTTAAAATTATATAATGATAAAAAGCATGTTCAATTATTAGCTAAAAGATTTCAAGATATAATTATAACAGTCGATGAATTAATTGATAAATATGATGTTTCTTATAATAATAATCTTTTATATATAAAACAAGATACAAATATATGTGAATATATGAGACATGATTATAGATATCAGAAAGTCTTTACAATAGATGATGAGGGCAATGAGTGTAATGATGATGCATTATATATAGAAAAAAATAAAGATGGTACATATACATTATATATTCATATATCTGATGTTCCATCATTAATAAAGAAGGATGATTATTTAGATTTGCGAGCATATAAGAATGCTGAAACTATATATTTAAGGGATTCAGAATTTACCATGTATCCAGAAAATGTTTCTAATAATATAGGATCATTATTAGAAGGTAAAACTAGAAATGTGATTACTTATAAATATTTAATAACTCCACATTTTGAAATTGATTTGGATAGTTTTATTATGAAAAGAGGAGTTATTAAAGTTGATAGATGCCTTAGTTATAATAATGTTGATAAAAGATTGCAAAGGGAAGACTTAAATGATTTGAATACAAGACTAAAGGCATTAGACTTTATAACAACTATATTAAAAAATAATAATATTCATAAAGATATTTACAGGGCAGCAGAAAATAAAACAACTGGGAAGAAGACTAATAGTTTGATTGCCGATAAGTCAAATGCTGCAAAAATAGTTCAGGAAATGATGATTTTAGTTAATAGTAGTGTTGATCGTTATTTTGTAGATAGAGGTTATCCTTATATTCATAGAATACATAATGCTCCTACTTCGGAAATAGATCAAGATATAATGTTATTATTAGGTATTGATAGAAAAACATTGTTAAATAATCCTAAATGTGCTAGAATATTAAAAGCGGTAAAGGAAAAGTATTTAAATGCTGAATATTCTAGTATTAGTAGTCCCCATCATGGATTAGGAACTAATTATTATTCACATTCTACTAGTCCTCTTAGAAGATATGCTGATGCTTTAGGACAATATATTATGTATGATATAGTGTTTAATAATAGGGTAGATGAAAAAACAATTTATTATTGGGAAAATGTTGTAAAAGAAGTTTGCCCTTATCTTAATGAACGAATAAAAAATAATGCTTTGTTTGCTAGTGAATATAATTATTTAGTATCAAAAAGAAAAATAAGAAAGAAGTGATAGTATGATGCTTCCAAATTTAAAAGATGCAAAAAAAAGAACAAATAATAAAATAGAAATAATTAAAGATGATTATATAATTCCTGATGATGTAAAAAATATTGGAATTAATAAAAAATATCATGTAATTACTTATGGATGTCAAATGAATGTTCATGATTCTGAAAATATAAGTGCTATATTAGAAGATATGAAATATGCCAAAACTGATAATATGGATGAAGCTGATATCATAGTAATTAATACTTGTGCAATAAGGGAAAATGCTCACAACAAAGTTGTAGGGATGTTAGGCAGAATTAAACATTTAAGAGAAACTAAAAAAGATATTATAACTGTTTTTTGCGGTTGTATGGCACAAGAAGAACATATTGCTAATATGATTAAAGATAAATACAAATGGGTAGATATAGTATTTGGAACTCATAATATTCATAAGTTACCAATATATTTAAGTGATTTATATAAGAGTAGAAAGCAGGAAATAGAAGTATATAGTATTGAAGGATCTGTATATGAAGGAATACCTGTAAAAAGAGATTCTAAATATAAGGCTTGGGTAAATATAATGTATGGTTGTGATAAATTTTGTACATATTGTATTGTTCCTTATACTAGGGGAAAACAAAGAAGTAGACTTCCAGAAGATATTTTAAAAGAAGTAGAAGAATTAAAGAAAGATGGATATATGGAAGTTACTTTACTAGGTCAAAATGTTAATGCTTATGGTAAAGACTTAAATATAAATTATACAATGACTAATTTACTTGAGGATGTTGCAAAAATAGGTATTCCAAGAGTAAGATTTATTACTTCTCATCCTTGGGATTTTACTGATGATATGATTGATGTAATAGCAAAATATGATAATATTATGCCATATATTCATTTACCTATTCAATCAGGTAGTAGTAGAATTTTAAAATTAATGGGTAGAAGATATACTAAAGAAGAATATATTATCCTATTTAATAAAATAAAAAATAATGTTCCTAATGCGGCAATTTCTACTGATATAATTGTAGGGTTCCCAGGAGAGACGGAAGAAGACTTTAAAGATACTTTAGAAGTAGTAGATAAATTAAAATATGATTTAGCATATACTTTTATATTTTCTAAAAGAGTAGGAACTCCTGCTTATAATATGGAAGATAATACTAGTATTGAAGAGAAAAAGGAAAGACTTGCAAGACTTAATGAACTTGTAAACAAATATGCAAATGCTAATAATATGAAATATAAAGATAGAGTAGTAGAAGTTTTAATTGAAGATCTTTCTGAAAAAGAAGGATATTTAATGGGATATACAGATACAATGAAACTTGTTAATGTTAAAGCTGATAATTCTTATATTGGTAAGATAGTTAAAGTTAAAATTACCGATATAAAAACATGGTCTTTAGATGGTGAATTATATAATGAATAATATAGATAAGTTATTTAATGATATTAAGTCTTCTTCATTATATAGTGAATATAGTAAAATAGGGGATATACTAAAAAAAGATGAAAATATTAGTAATTTAATGAATGAAATAAATAAATTACAAAGTGAAGCATTATGTTTAGAATATGAAAATAATCCTAAATATAAAGAAATAAACAAAATAATTGAAGAAAAAGTAAATGTTCTAAATAATAATGAAGTATATCAAGAATATTTAAAAGAGATAAGTAAGTTTAATAAAGAAATTAATGATAGAGAAAACCTAGGATAAATAAAATGTCCTAGGTTATTTTGAATTTAAACTACTAGTTATATTCGCTTTTATTTCGTCAGAATCAATGCTTTCATCTAAATCTACAAGTCTAAGTACTTCTTCAAATGTTGTAAAACCTGCTAGTACTTTATATAGTCCATCTTGTAACATGGTGATAACATCTTTTGTGTAAACTAATTTTCTTAATTCATCTTTTCTTATTCCATCACTAATAGCGTCTCTTATATCTTGATTAATTAATAATACTTCATGAAGAGCAACTCTTCCTTTAAATCCGTTATTACATTCATCACAATCTCCAGCTTCGTATATTTGATTTACTTCTCTTCCTAATACTAATTTGAATAAATTCTTTTCATATTGTGTAGTAGGCCTTAGATGTTTACATTTATCACATAATTTTCTTGCTAATGTTTGTGATATAATTCCCATAAGAGCACTTGCAAGTAAGTACCTTTCAACATCCATATCTAAAAGTCTTTCGATTGTGTTTAAAGAGTTGTTAGTGTGAACAGTTGATAATACTAAATGTCCTGTAATAGATGCTCTAACAGCAATTTTAGCTGTTTCACTATCACGAATTTCTCCGATCATAATAACATTAGGGTCCTGTCTTAAAATACTTCTAAGTACTGTAGCGAAATCAAGCCCTATTTCACTATTAACTTGAACTTGATTAATTCCTTCAATGTCCATTTCAACAGGATCTTCAACAGTAACTAAATTAGATCCTTCAACATTAAGTCTTTGTAAGAAAGAATATACAGTTGTAGATTTACCAGAACCGGTAGCACCAGTTACCAAAATAATTCCATTAGGAGCACTTATCATTTTTAGAACTTTTTTATAATTAACCTCACTAAAATATAGATATTCAATACCTTTTAAACTCATAGAATAATCCATAATACGAATAACTATTTTTTCACCACGTTTAGTAGGTAGAGCAGATACACGCATATCCAAGTTAATTCCTCTTAATATTGTTTTTATAGCGCCATCTTGAGGTAGCCTTGTTTCAGTAATATTCATACCAGCAAGTATTTTAATTCTTGTAATAATGTTTTGACGAACGCTATTAGGAACGGTAGTTAATGTATCTAAAACACCATCAATTCTAATTCTAACTTTCAAGTATTCTTCAAATGGATCAAAATGAATATCTGAAGCACCTTTTTCAGCGGCATATATTATGATTTCGTTAACAGCATCTACGACTGGCATTTTAGTAAAATCAAAAGTCTTCCTCATAGTACCCTCTTTTCTTATTCTCTATTAAATATTATACACAAAAAAAAACAATAAATCAATAATAATAAAAATAAAAAAAAGAACATTTTGTTCTTAAATACATAAATGGCGGAGACGGAGGGATTTGAACCCTCGCACCAGTTTCCCAGTCTACACCCTTAGCAGGGGCGCCTCTTCAGCCTCTTGAGTACGTCTCCATGGCTACATATTTAATTTTATAGTAAAATAAAAAAAAAGTCAATTACTTTATATTTATTTAATTAACTTTCCTTAATTTTAATTTGGAATTCCGCTTTTTTGTAAAAAACTGAAATAAGTCTTGTTATAATATAAATTGATGTTTTCTTGCGAAAAAGGAGGTATTGGAAATGAAACAATGGAAACATTTAACATTAGAACAAAGAAAGGTTATTTCATCTGGAATTTCTCATGAAAACAAATTAAAAGAAATAGGTAAAAGTTTACAAGTAGATCCAACGAGCATTTCAAAAGAAGTAAAAAGAAATAGAATTGAAATATCTACAGGGTTAAAAAATAATTGTAAAAGGACTCAAAGATGGCCTTATGTTTGCACTGGTTGTCCAAAAAAATATAACAGCAATTGCCCTTTTACAAAATATAAATATGATGCCAATAAAGCACAACAAAAAGCTGATATTAATTTAGTAAATTCAAGACGTGGTATTGATGTAGATGATGAAGAATTTAAATAATTAGATACTATTATAAAAAATGGTGTTGATGAAAATAAATCAATTTATCAAATCAAAATTGAAAATAATGATATTATTAAAAAAAGTATTTCTACCTTATATGGATATATTAATAAAGGTTATTTAACTACCAAGAAAATTGATTTACCTTATGCTGTTGCTTATAAGAAAAGAAAGCATAATAAAAAGTATGAATATTCTGAAAATAATAAAATTGACAGAACAGGTCATACTTATCTTGATTATCTTGCTTTTATACATAAGCATCCAGGTGTTTATGTTTGGCAACTTGATTTCCTTGGAGCCATAAAAACAGATAACAATAATATTTTAACATTTATTCTACCTAATTTGCAATTCACATTATTAAATATTATAAAAAATCCAAATTCTTCTAAGGTAGTCGAATTCTTTGATGATTTAGAAGAAAAACTTGGAATAGATACATTTAAAGTTCTTATTCCTGTTATTTTAACGGATAGAGATCCTAATTTTTCTGATATAGACGGTATTTGTTATTCTAAAAAGACCGGAGAAGAAAGATGTAAAATCTTCTTCTGTGATCCTTATGTATCAAACCAAAAACCAAATGTCGAGAATATGAATAAACAAATTAGATTATTTTTCCCAAAGGGAAAATCTGTAGATAAATATTCAAAAAATGATATAAAAACAGTTAATAAAGCAATAATTAATAAACCATTAAGATCTTTAGATGGTAATACACCTAGAGAAGCATTTATTAAAATATTTGATGAAGATATATTTAATAAATTATTCTAACGGGTACCCGTTAGAATAATTTATCGCAAGAAAGCATTTCAAACTGCAATAAGTCTTAAAAACGGAAATAACCTCCGTAATTTTAGCATGCCCAAATTCATAAACTTTCACCTCAAATTTAAAAACTTATTTCCGTTTTTATACATTTTTTCGGAAATAAGTCTTACAAATCAAATAATTAAGCAAAAAGCGGAATTTAGTCTAAAAATTCACGTATTTAATTAACTTTTGTTAAATTGATATTTTCTTTTTTATATAATTCAAGCATAGAATTAATTATTTCTCTAATGTTATCGGTATTTTCTTCTTTATTTAATTTTTTATCAAGTTCATATATTTTATTAGATAATTCTACATCGTTTAAATAATATTCATTAACAATAACTTCTCCGTTATATGAATTCTTTATTTTTTCGATATTATCATATGATGAAGTAATACCAATAATTGCTTTATACAAACCATCATCTTCATAGTATACATAGTTATTTCCCATTGTGTTTGCTCTCATATTATCATAACTAGAATATGCTCCAGCTTGTAATAAATACATTGTATTATTATCTAAAAGAGTATCATTTTCAGCATATATGTTATAGACAATTTTTCCACATACTGCACCACACAATATTGATATAAATACAGGAATTACTACTTTTTTAGTTTGATTTATTATTTTCTCTTTCATCTTATCACCATATTTAGTATATATTTAAGTTGTGTAATATTTTGTCGAACTATAACCTAAATGATAAGAAAATATTATTGATTATTAAATAATAATATAGTATAATATATTAGTATAGAAAGTGGAGGTTATAATGAAAGAATTAATTAAAAAACATAAGAAATTGGCAATTGCTATAGGAGTCTCATTGATTTTATTAATAATTATTATTGCTTTTTTTGCAATGTTATTAATTGGAGGTTCTTCAAATAAATATGGAAATAGATTAGATGGAATTGAAGAAGTGGAAATAACTAATGACGAATTAGATACTATTACAATAGAAATGAAAGAAAAAGAAGGAGTAAAAGATGCAAGTGTTAGAATTCAAGGAAAAATAATTAATGTAATTCTTACATTTAATAGTGATATTGATTCAGCTAAAGCTAAAGAAATAGCAACATCTACTTTAGAAAGCTTTAGTGAAGAACAATTAAATTTTTATAATGTTCAGTATTTCTTAACTAGAGAATCTACTGGAGAAGAAGATACTCCTTATGTTGTTACAGGAAATAAGCATCCATCAAAAGAATCAATAGGATGGACAAATAACGGTGAATAGTATGGAAAAAAATAAAGCAAATAAAACGTTAATATTAACGATAATTGGAGTTATTCTTTTAGTAGTATTACTTATATTCATTTTAAATTATAGTAAAGATGATTCAACATTTTCTTTACTTGAAAAAAAATGGATTAAAGATAATGAAAATAATGTAATAGATGTTAGTATATATAATGATGTTCCTGTATTTGGGGAAAATGGAAGTGGAGTATCATTTGATTATTTAGATGACTTTACAGAAAAATATAATATTAAATTTAATAAAATATCTTATCTATATGATAGTGATACTAGTTATAAAAATGTATCATTTAAAGTATTAAGTAGTGATGCCAAGCTTAGTAATAATGATATATTATTATATGAAGATACTTATGTTGTAGTAAGTACTAAAACAGCTGGTATTGATAAAATATCTGATTTAAGCAATTTAGAAATAGGAGTATTAGAGGAAGATCTATCTTTAATGTCTTATTATTTAGTGGATGCTAAAGAAGTAAAGTATACACCATATAAAACAGAAGAAGAGATAATTACTGCAATTAAAGAAGAAAAATTATCTTATGCAATAATTCCTAAAACATTATATTTAGGTGATATTATTAAAAATAATTTAAATATATTATTTCATGTAAGTGATTTAAGTAAAAAATATGTTTTAACAATTAATGATAATGAAACACTTCTTAATATAATGAAGAAATATAATAAACAGTTTACAAGTCTTTATGATGAATCTTATAATACTAATTTACTTACTTCGACATTCAAGTATTTGGAAGTAAGTGATGCTGAAAAATCAAGCTATAACAGTAGTACTTATACTTATGGTTATGTAGTAAATATGCCGTATGAAAATAGTGAAAGTAATGATTTTGTAGGTACTATATCTAATTATTTAAGTGGTTTTGAAGATGCTTATGATGTAGACTTCAAAATGGTAGAGTATAGTAATATTAAGGAACTTAGACAAGCATTATCAAATGGAGAAGTAGATTTAGTATTTTCAAACTTTAATGTTGATGGTACTAATATTGATAAAGTATATTCAATCTCTCCTTTAAAAGAAGAATATGTAATACTTGCTAAAGAACCTTTTACAGTAGATTCTATTAGAAGTTTAGATAATAAAGAAGTATATGTAGTTAGTAATACTTATTTAGATGATTATTTAGGTAGTAATAATGTTAAAACTAAAGGATTTAATAATACGGATGAATTATTAAAAAGCGTTGATAATAATAGTGTTATAGGATTAGATATTAATACTTATAGATATTATCAAGATCAAAAGTTACTAGGATACAAAGTATTATATACAGGACTTCTTGATCAAGATTTTAAATTTGTAATAAGAGATGTTAATAAAAATACAACATTTGCTAAATTATTTACAACCTATATTGGTACAGTTAATTATAATGATATAAAATACAAATATAATACGACTGCTACTATTAGTAATATGGACTTCTTAAAGAGTTTGATTAAATACTTAATTATAGCGTTATTCTTTGTTATGGGAATAATTGTTCTTATGGTAGCATTTAAAAAACATAAAAAAGAAAAATTAGGAAAAGATGACAAACTTAAATATATAGATATCATGACTTCTTTAAAAAATAGAAATTATTTAAATCATAATATTCCTAAGTGGGAAGAAAATGTTATATATCCTCAAGCAATTATAGTAATAGACTTGAATAATATTAAAGATATTAATGATAATTATGGCCATGAAGAAGGGGATAATGAAATAAAGAAAGCAGCTTCAATTCTTATAAATAATCAACTTGAAAAGTCTGATATAATAAGAACCGATGGTAATGAATTTTTAATATATATGGTTGGGTATGATGAAAAAGCTGTAATAGCATATACAAGAAAAATACATAAAGAATTAAAAGAATTACCACATCAATATGGTGCGTCAATTGGTTATAGTATGATTCTTGATGATATTAAAACAATTGAAGATGCAATTAATGAAGCAACTATTTTAATGAGGGAACAAAAAGAAAAGAAATAGGGTGAAAGTATGAAGAACAAAGTAAAGCGTTATTTAAAGAAATTAATTAAAGTTTTACGAAAACCAGAAATGAATATATTACCAGGTAATATGGCTTTCTATTTTGTACTTGCTTTAATACCTCTTTTAACGATTATTATTTTGATAGCTTCATGCTTTTCTATTTCAATAGATTTAGTAGCAGATTTAGTTAAAGATATTTTCCCTAATCAAGTATCAGATACAATAATAGCGTTAATTTCTGGTAAGGGATTTGATAGTAATATTGGAATATTTAACATTGTAGCATTTGCGGTAGCTACTAATGGTACGTATTCTATAATAACAGCATCTAATACTTTATATAAAGTAGAAGAAAATGATATGTTAAAAGATCGCATAAAATCAGTATTAATTCTAATAATAATAGTAATATTACTTTTCTTCTTGTTATTAGTTCCAATACTAGGAGGACAAATTTTAGACCTTTTAGAAAGTATTGAAATATTTGATGGCAGTTTAATGTTTATTTATGATTTAGTTAAATGGCCAATATCGTTTTTAATAATTTACTTTAATATAAAATTAATTTATGCAATATCTCCAAGTAAACAAATACCTAGTAATGAAACAACTTATGGGGCGTTCTTTACAACAGTAATATGGGTAATTAGTACAGGTATATTTTCATATTATGTAACTAATTTTGCTAAATATGATATTCTATATGGAAATTTATCAACAATTATTATGTTAATGATATGGATGTATGTTTTATGTTATGTTTTTGTATTAGGTATGGCAATAAATGCTACTAAATATAATAATTCTGATTAAATTAGATATAATAATAAAGAATACACAATTTATAGTGTTACTTATGTGTATTCTAATTCACAGACTATTAATATTATTAATCTAGTTTTACTGTGAACTAACGATAATATATTTTAAAGTAATACTATGATCTCCTTATAAATATTAATAGCCTATACTTATAGGTAAGCGACTTTGAAGGTCGCTTTTTTTTCGACAAATTTTTCTAAATATGATTGTTATAATATGAATGTATTTACATAAAATTAGTTGAAAGAAGGGAAAATATGAAAAAAGCATATTTAGGAGTCGATATTGGTAGTATTTCTACTAAAGGAGTAGTAATAGATGGGGATAATAATATTTTAGCAAGTGATTATTTAAGAACTGAAGGAGATCCCATTGGGGCAGTAAAAAAATTAATAAAAAGTTTAAAAAATAATTTAAATATAAATGAATATAAAGTAGTGGGAGTAGGTACTACTGGTAGTGCTAGAAAATTAATAGGAACAATACTTGGAGCCAGTATTATTAAAAATGAAATAACTGCTCATGCAATAGGTACAACATCATTGTATCCTGATGTTAAAACAATATTTGAAATAGGAGGTCAAGACTCTAAAATTATTATATTAGATGATGGTGTAGTTACTGATTATGCAATGAATACTTTATGTGCAGCCGGAACAGGATCATTTTTATCTAGCCAAGCAAGAAGACTAGGAGTAGCGGTTGAAGACTTTGGTAAAATAGCATTAACTAGTAAGAATCCTACTAGAATAGCAGCAAGATGTACCGTCTTTGCAGAATCTGATTTAGTTCATAAAGCTCAAATAGGTCATAAAAAAGAAGATATAATTGCAGGCCTTTGTAAAGCAGTAGTTACTAACTATTTAAATAATGTTGGTAAAGGGAAAAAAATTAGAACACCAATAGTATTCCAAGGTGGAGTAAGTAAGAATGTTGGAGTAATTGCGGCATTTGAAGAAGTAACCGGAGAAAAAATAATAGTGGACCCTAATTCTCATTTAATGGGTGCTCTAGGAGTAGCTATTCTATCTAAAAAAGAAGATGAAATTAATTTCTCATTCGATATAGAAGATGTATCTTTTGAAACAAGGGGAATAGAATGTCATAGATGTGCGAATAACTGTGAAATAATATGTGTAAGTAGAGATAATAGAATTATCGATGCATGGGGAAATAGATGTGAAAAAGGAGAAGTTAGACAAAGAGTATAGGATACCTTAACTGGTATCTTTTTTAACTAGAAAGTAACTTTATGTAAATTTTTTAACATATATGGTATAATCTTGAGTTTGACACTTTTGGATATAAAATATGCTTTTTACCTATATTTTATAAGGATTTTACTCCATAAAA
>CALVPR010000001.1 GCA_944351765.1 uncultured Bacilli bacterium | reverse complement strand
AATACCGGGAATAATACTTTAACCTTAACCAATATAACAGATGATGTGTCATGTACAGTAACAAATGAAATAATAAAGTATAATGTAACAGCAAAAACTAGTACAGGAGGCACAGTATCGGGAACAAGTTCCAAAACAATAAATTACAATGGAAGTACAACGTTTACAGTAACACCAAATACAGGATATAAATACAGTAGTGTATCCTGTCCAAGTGGAATTACCGGAAGTTATAGTACATCAACAAATATCTTAACAGTAAGTAATGTTAAAGCTAGTGGGACTTGTACAGTGAATTTCACTAAAAAGACCTATACAGTAAGTGTAAGTGTAACGAATGGAACAAGTAGTCCGACATCAAGAACAGTAAGTCATGGAAGTAGTACCACATTTACAGTAACTCCAAATAGTGGCTATGAGTATGAAGGTTTAAGTTGTACTGGGGGAAGCTATAATCAAAATACCAAAGTATTAACAGTAAGTAATGTCACATCAACAAGAACTTGCACAATTAAGTTTACACCAACTGCATCTTCAACATTAATCTTTGATTATGGAGTATCATCAGAAACTAAGTACGATAAACTTACAATAACACTAACAGGAACTAATGGAACTAGTGTAACAATAGCAAATGCAATAAGTGGAATAACATCAAGTAGTGCAAGCCAAGCATTAGTAGCCAATGTAACATATACTTTAACATTAAGTTATACAAAAGATAGTTCTATAAATAAAAATGATGATATTGGTTATATCGATAATTTAGTTATTGGTTAATGTGTATAAGAAATCTCAAAATTAATAGAGATTTCTTTTTATTTATGATATACTTTAGTTGGTGGTAATATGTCAAAAATAAAAGTAATGGATGAATTACTTGCTAATAAAATAGCAGCAGGGGAAGTAGTAGAAAAATGTGTATCAATAGTAAAAGAATTAGTAGAAAACTCAATAGATGCTAAAAGTGATATGATAAAAATAGAATTAAAAGAAGCAGGACTTAGAGAAATAAAAGTAATAGATAATGGAATTGGTATGGATGAGAAAGATGCGTGTCTTGCTTTTCAAAGACATGCTACATCTAAATTATATAGTGATGATGATTTATTTTCAATTTCATCACTTGGATTTCGAGGTGAAGCACTTCCTTCAATTGCATCAGTTTCTGAAGTAATACTTAAAACTTGTCAAAATGATATAGGACATCTAGTGCATATAAAAGGTGGAACTATATTAGAAAGTACTAAATGTGAGGCAAGAATTGGAACTTCAATCACTGTATCTAACTTATTTTATAATACTCCTGCCAGATTAAAACATTTATCCAGTATATATTCAGAACTTGCTAATATTGTAGAATATGTAAATAAAATATCTTTATCTTATCCGGAAATTAAATTTATATTAAAAAATGATGATAAAGAATTATTAAATACTGATGGTTCAGGAAACTTATTAAAAGTAATAAAAACCATATATGGCACTGATGTTGCCAAAAGAATGTTAAAAATAGAGTCAAGCAATAGTGATTATAATGTATCAGGATATGTTTCTCTACCCGAAGTAAATAGGTCTTCTAGAAATCACATGACAACTATTGTAAACGGACGAGTAGTAAGAAATACAAGTTTAAACAAAGTAATTAACGATGCTTATTCTTCATTTAAAGAAGATACAAGATATCCTATATCAGTAATACTTATTGATACTGATCCTTCGTTAATAGATGTAAACATCCATCCATCTAAACAAGATATAAAATTTAGTAATTTTGATGAATTAAAAGAATTAATTTCTTCTAGTATAATAAAAGAAATAAAAACGAAGTTATTGATACCCAAAATAGAGATAAAAGAAAGTGAAGTCCCTAAATATGAAAATTTAAGCTTAAATTTAGAAAGAAATATTGTAAAAGAAGAAACAAATGAATATTTATCAAAATTAAGTGATAAAATTAATATTAATGATAATTCTGACAACTCTAATGAAATAATAAACGAAGAATATGTGGAAGAAATAAAAGAAGAAAATAAATTACCAGAACTATATCCGATAGGACTATTTTTAGGTACTTATATTGGATGTCAAAATGAAAAAGGAATATATTTAATAGACCAACATGCTGCTCAAGAAAGAATCAATTATGAAAAATATTTATATATGTTATCACATCCTAATGACAATACAATAAAACCATTATTTTCAATAATAATAGAACTACCAATGAATGATTTTATAATAATAAAAGAAAATTTAGATATTTTAGACAAACTTAATATTAAGGTAGAAGAATTTGGAATGTCATCATTTAGAATTATTGAACATCCAACATGGTTTCCTAAAAACAATGAAGATAAAATAATTAGAAATATATTTGAATTAATAATTAGTAGTGAAAAAAATTTTTCTTTTGAAAAATTTAATAAAAATTTAGCGGCAACTATTGCCTGTAAAGCTAGTGTTAAAGGAAATACCAACATAACTATAGAGGCTATGGAAAGCATAATAAATGATTTAAGAAAATGTGATAATCCATTTAATTGCCCACATGGAAGACCTACTATAATTAGTTTTTCGACTTATGAACTTGAAAAAATGTTTAAAAGGAGTATGTAAAATGGATATAAGGGATGAGTGTATATATTTAAAGACATTAAATAAAAAAGATAAAGAATTATATTTAAAAGATGAAAATTTCCGAAAAAGATTATTAGAAAATTCTGGTCACTATCCATTTGTATGGCTAGTTCAAGACCTAGAAGGAGAAGAAATATTAAATTTATTAGATGATAATATGATAGATCTTTTAAAAGAAAATACCAGGGTAGCTGATAAATTAAATGCTATTATTACTTGTGGCAATTGTTATAATAATATATTCTTAAAAAAAGATAGAATAATAGAAATAATATATGATAATATTGAAAATTTAAAATATTATTTAAGTGAATTAGATAGTGAATTTGGTGAAAAATATTTTAATTATTTAATAGATTTAAAAGATTTATATAGTATTGGATATTTAAATCCAACAGTTCAATTAGAATTATTAAATAATAAAGAAAATATAAATAAAATAAAAGAGTTATGTCCAACTTATGAAATTTTTATGGATTTATCTAAAGAAGCAATTGAATTTTTATTAACAGATAAATATTTTGAAAATTTATTTTTAAATGCTCCGATAAATAGTATTGCATATATAATTAAAAAAAAGGTGACTTTACCTCGTAGTTTAAGTAACTCAAACTATTTAATTAACAAATATTTGTCTATTAATAATCTTATTATTTTACTTGAATATTTAACTGATTTAGAAGAAAATAATAAATATTTAAAAGATAATATAAAGAATAGGTTAATTATTAAATACACCAATATTGAAGAAGTAAATAAATTAAAAGAAGTGGATTTATTAGATGTTATTATTACATTAAATTATGAGGAAATAACATACAATTTTCTAAAAAATTTAGAATCTATTTTAAATTTTATAAAACAAATAGGGAAAATGATTATACCAATTAACAGATATAATAGATATAATAAATTATATAATTTTTTTGATTTGTCTTATGAAGATAAGATAATTTTATATAAGGAAATATTTGATGATAAAAATTCTATGGAAGAATTCTATGATGATTATAAAACTTGTTTTAACTATTCTTTAAATATGTTAAAGAATAGTTGTTTAGATGTAAAAGAAATAGAAAAATCTCTAAAAAGTGAAAACTATGGGGTTGATATTTACGAACTTGATGGGCAAAAGTTTAAATTACTAGTTAATCACACCTATTTTAATAGGAATAGTTACAATCAATTTTCTGCTTGGAATAATAGTAAAAAATTTGCATCACTTAGTTTAATTGGGGACTCTTATTTAGGAACATTTAGGGATCCTAATGAAAATGTCATTGTAGGATTTAATGAATTTAATCCACAAAATATTATGCATGTTTATCATTCTGATTCAGCAACAACTAAACAATATGGAAGCAGGAGGATTTTGGAATTATATACCCCGGATAATTTATTAAAAAATACTAAAGCTTATAATGAAATCTTAATAAATAATAGTGATAAATTAATTCCTAGTTACATTGTATGTTATGATGAAATAAAAGAAGGAGACATTGAAGCAAGTAAATGTTTGGATAATATTCCTATTATATTAATAAATACAAAAAAGTATAATCAGGAAAAGACAAGTATAGATCTTACAGATAATAATTATGCAACTTATGGTGAAGCAAGTATAATGAGTAGAAAAGGAAGATAGTATGAAAAAAATAATTGTGATATTGGGTCCGACTGGAGTAGGTAAAACTAAATTGTCAGTAGAACTTGCCAAAAGATTAAATGGAGAAATTATTAATGCTGATTCTATGCAAATATATAAAGGTCTAGATATTGGAACTGCCAAAATAAAAGAAGAGGAAAAAGAAGGGATACCTCATCATTTGTTTGATATAAAAGAAGTGCGTGAAGACTATTCAATATATAATTATCAAATAGATGGTAGAAAAGTAATAAATGATATTATAAAAAGAGGTAAAACTCCAATAATTGTAGGAGGTACAGGTTTATATATAAAATCTTTACTTTATGATTACAATTTAAATTACGAAAAAGAATGTGATACTTATGATACGTTAAGTACAGAAGAATTATATAATAAATTATTAGAATTAGATAAAAATGCAGTAGTAGATAAAAATAATCGTAGGAGAGTTATTAGAGCGATTAATTATTATAAAGAAAATAATAAATCAATAAGTGATAATAAAACTAACAAATTACTTTATGATGTAGCGTTTATCGGATTAACAACGGATAGAGAAAAATTATATCAAATTATTAATAGTAGAGTAGATAAAATGATTAATGATGGACTTATCAATGAAGTAAAAAAGTTTTTTGATGAGGGAATATATAGTAAGCCTTTAATTAATGGAATAGGATATAAAGAACTATATAAATATTTTGAAAAAGAAATATCACTAGAAGAAGCAATAGAAAAAATAAAACAGAATTCTAGAAGATATGCTAAAAGGCAATATACTTTTTTCAATAATCAACTACCTGTTGTATGGTTTAATGTAGATTTTAATTGTTTTAGTAATGTTATTAATAGTGTATGTGATTACTTAAAAAAATAGAGCAAGGTGTTGCCCTGTTTTTTTATAAATGCTATAATTTGTTATAGCATGTGAGAATAAATGAATAAAACAAACAAAAAAATTTCATTTAGAAAATAAAAGTTAGAAAATAAATAAGTTATTTTCTAACTCCGTTAAAGAAAAGATTGTTAACCATCTTTTAATTTGTAAATCTCAAACTTTCATTGGATACATTAAATATAAATCCTAGTAATATCATATAGGATATAAGAGAAGAACCACCATAACTAATAAAAGGAAGTGTAATCCCCATAATAGGTAATAATCCAATAGTCATAGATATGTTATAAATTTGTTGAAATAATAATACTGCAAGAATTCCTCCAATCATATATTTATCTGTCATGTCAGTAGTTTTATTAACTGTATTAATAATATTTACATCAAAATAAATAATTAAAAATATTAGTAAAATGGCTCCTAATAATCCAAAACAAGAAGTAAATACTGCAAATATGAAATCATTTTGCATTTCAGGGAAATATATTGGTACATTATTAAATCCATGTCCAAATATTCCTGCTGATCCTATGGCAATTAATGAGTTTGATAATTGCATACCACTACTATTAGACCAATTTAATATTCTATCCATTCGATAGAAAAAACTAGTACCAAATATATTGATAAATAAATCTTGATTAATAAAATACAAACCTACAAATATTATTAAAAAGAGTGCAAATATAATAACAACTGAAATAAACCACCTTTTTTTGAATCCTCCAATAAATAACATTACAAAAGTAATTACGAAATATATCATAACTGCTCCTGTATCTGGTTCTATGAATGTAAGAATTGAAGGAATTAATACAATAATCAATACTTTAAGCAAAAATTTGAATTCATCTATAATATCAGGATTCGTATGTTTTTCATTAAATTCATTTATCATTCTTGCTAATATTATCATAAGAAATATTTTCATAAATTCACTAGGTTGTATAGTTCCAACATATGGTATTTTAAACCAGCATCTAGCATTATTTACATCAATTCCAAATATTAGAACTAATATTAATGAAAGTACACCGATTGCATAGAAAATATAGGCGTTATTATAAAAAAATTTATTACCTATAGCCATTAAAAAATAAGCAATAAAGAATCCGGAAGTGTACCAAAAAATTTGTTTAATCCATAGATTTTGAGATTCAACATCTAATAAATCTTTAGTGCAAAAAATAGTAACAATGCTTATAATACCAAATAATATCATAGGTATTAATATCGATTTTTCTACTGTAAACTTTGAAATATTTTTAATGTTATCACCACATTTCTATTATTATTCTACCACAAAAGTATAGAAAATAATATTAAATTTAAATATTTTACATATAATGTTTTAGGGAGTGATTATATGTCTAAAGAATTACCAAAAATGTATCAAAATAAAATAAAAAAAGATTTTTCTAATATTCAAAAAGTTTTTTCTACATTATATGAAGAAAGAACTACTCTAGAAGAAAAAACATCAGATATGTATACAGTAGAGCAGAAAATATATAATATATTTAAATCTCCTACTTATATATATAAAATGGATGTAATAATAGTAACAAATGAAGGTAAAAAAGAAAAAAGAATAATAGGTAAAAATAAAGATAATTTAATAACTTTTGATAATGAATATATTCCAATTAATACTATAAAAGATATTTATATAAAATAGCATTAATATCTTGACAAAAGTTTAAAAATCTAGTAAAATCTTGAAATAGTTGAGAGGTGAAAGCAATGTCAGATGAAAAAATATATTTAACTAGTGAAGGATTTATGGAAATAGAAGAAGAATTAAACCACTTAAAAAATACTAAAAGACCAGAAGTTATTAAAGCTTTAAAGGATGCTAGAGCACTTGGAGATCTTTCAGAAAATGCCGATTATGATGCAGCAAGAGATGAACAAGCAATGGTTGAAGGGAGAATTGTTGAATTAGAAAAAATTCTAGAAAATGCTGTAATAATCGAAGGAAATAAAGATGGTATGGTAGATTTAGGTAGTGTTGTTACAATATATTATGTTGAAGATGATGAAGAAGAAGAATATAAAATAGTAGGTTCTAAAGAAGCAGATCCTTCTGAAAATAAAATATCTAATGAAAGTCCATTAGCCAAAGCTATAATTGGTGCTAAAGAGGGCGATGTTAGAAGTGTAGAAAGCCCTAATGGAAAATATGATGTAAAAATAGTAAAAGTTAAGTAGGAGGTATTATAATGAAAAAAGTAGTAAATTATAAAGTAGAAAAAGAAGATTGGAAAAAAGCACAAGATGAAGCATTTAATAAATTGAATAAAAAGGCTAAAATTGATGGTTTTAGACCTGGTAAGGCTCCTAGAAATGTTTTTGAAAAGCATTATGGAAAACAAGAAATTATTTATGAGGCTGCAGATAAATTAATAAATGACAAATTTCATGAATTATTATCTGATGAAAAATTAATTCCTGTAGTAGAGCCTAAAATTGAGCCAGTGAAATTAGATGAAGAAAGTTTAGAAGTTAATTTTACTATAATTACAGAACCAGAAGTAACATTAGGAGAATATAAAAATTTAGGAATTAAAAAAGATGAAGTTAAAGTAACTAAAAAAGAAATAGAGCATGAAATAGAACATATATTAGAAAGATATGCGGAAATAAGCACTAAAGAAGGAAATGTTGAAAAAGGAGATATTGCTATTATCGATTTTGAAGGATTTAAAGATGGTGTTGCATTTGATGGTGGAAAAGCTGAAAATTATGAATTAGAAATTGGTAGCAATAGTTTTATACCAGGATTTGAAGATGGAATAATTGGTATGTCTAAAGGAGAAGAAAAAGACTTGAATTTAACTTTCCCTAAGGATTATGCTAGTGAGGAATTAAAAGGACAAAAAGTAGTATTCAAAGTAAAGGTTAACGAAATTAAAGAACGAATTATTCCAAAATTAGATAAAGATTTCTTTGAAGATTTATCTATGCCAGGTATTTCAACTAAAGAAGATTTAGAAAAAGAAGTAGAAAGTCAAATTAAGGCACATAAAGATATGCATGCTGAAAATGAATATGTTGATAAATTATTAGAAAAAGCAGCTTCTAATATGAAGATAGAAATAGAAGAAGAAATGCTTGATGCTGAACAAGAAGGTATGTATTCTGATTTACTTGAAAAGTTAAAAATGCAAGGATTAACAGAAGAAATATATTTACAATATGCAAATACAACAAAAGAAAAAATAAAAGAACAAATGAAAGAAGAAGCTGAAAAAAGAATAAAATATCGTTATTTGTTAAAAGCAATAATTAAAGCTGAAAAATTGAAAGTTACTGACAAACAGGTAGAAAAAGAAATAGATGATATGGCTAAACAATATAATGTAAGCAAAGAAGAAATCTTGAAAGAAATAAAAAATATTGAATATGTTAAACAAGATATGCTTATGAGAAAAGCTTTAGAGGTAATTAAAGGTTAAGGATGGACAATATTGTTCATTCTTTTTCTAAAATTTATTTATTTTTTTAATATATTATGATAAAATAGTGATGTAAAAGGAGAATTATATGGAAAATATTTTAGAAGAAGTAGAATTAAAAATGAATATGGCAATAGAATCTTTAGAAAAGAGATTCTTGAATGTAAGAGCGGGAAGGGCAAATCCATCAATGTTAGATGGGGTTATGGTTGAATATTATGGTGTACCTACTCCAATTAGACAACTTGCAAATATTTCGGTTCCAGAAGCAAGACAATTATCAATTAAACCGTTTGATAAAAGTGCATTAAATGCAATTGAAAAAGCAATTTTTGAGGCTAATTTAGGAGTAACTCCTAATAATAATGGAGAAACAGTATTTATTGTTATTCCAGCACTTACTGAAGATAGAAGAAAAGAATTTGTAAAGCAAGTAAAATCAATGGCAGAGGAAGGTAAAATTGCTCTTAGAAATATAAGACAAGAAGGAAACGCTGATATTAAAGCTTTAGAGTTACCTGAAGATGAAGAAAAAAGAGGTAATGAAAGAGTTCAAGAATTAATTAATAAATATAATAAAGTTATTGATGAAAAATTAAAAGAAAAAGAACAAGAGCTTATGACAATATAAATTATAAAAGAAGGGGGGACTTATAATGTTAAGAGAAATTAACAATATTTATATACCAACCAATGAGGAATACGATACTTTAGGTAAAATAGTTAGTAATAAAGAAAAAATGTATGACTATATCATTGCTAAATATTTTGAATTTGATTTATGGGCTTTTTATCAATCAGATAGATTTAGAAAAGTACCAATCGATATGCAAGATAGTTTTCTTCTTATGGATGATAAAGTATTAACAAATGAACTATTAAAAGCATTAATTAGAATGTATCCAGAAATTCTATTAGGAAAAAGAGCACTTAGTATAGAAAATCAGCAATTAGCTATAGAAGAAATAAATAAAAATGAAAAAAAAGCAAATTTAACAAAAATAGTTAGTTTGAATATTCAAGGCTTTTCAATAAGTGAATTTTTAGAATATCTTTTAGCAAAAATAAAAGATAATTTGGAGTTGCTACCAAGGTATCGTTTTGAGTATCGTAGGTATGATGCTGATGCGAGAAGAGGATATAATAATCAAATAGATTTTATTTTTGGAGGTACCATAAATAGTCAAAATATAAAAAGTATAAAAAGTGTTCAATCATTACAAAATTTATTATATGTAGATCCTATGTATATTACTAAGGTTAGTGATGAAGAATATCAAAGAATATATAGTGAAAGAAAAGTTAGAGAAGAAGATATTCCATATTTAAAAAATAGAGATACAAGATTTGCTATTGATAATTTTGTTAAAAGATATAAAATTGATGGTAATGTATGGGCTAGAAATTATGATAAAGAACTTAGTGATAAAGAATATGAAACAAAATGTAAAAAATTAATAAGACAAAGATAAGGAAATAGTAGTATTTATAATATAACTTTAAAGAGAACTTCGTAAGGTGAGAGGAAGTAAGTTATAAAATATGAATTCACCCTTTAGTTTTATCGTTAATCGCGTTAAGATTTAAGAGATAACTTAAGTTATAAAAAAGGTGGTACCGCGGCATTGTCGTCCTTTTATGGTATCATCTTTTTTTATGGAGGTATTATGGAAGAAGAATTAAAATATAGAATAGATTATTTGCTTAGACATATATCCAATGAAACATTTATGAGTATTTTAAATAAGAAAAGTAATTATATATTAAAGTTACTTGAAGATAATTATATAGATGTTGATTTAAATATTAAATATTTAGTTAAATATGGAATACATAATATTGATAAAGTAGTTTATGATATGTTAGAAGAATTAACAGAATCACATAATAGTTTTATAAAAAAGATTAAAGAATACGAAAAGAAACTAACTAAAGAAGAAGTTATAATGATGTTAGAAAATGTATAAGGAGGAAAGAGTATGAATAAAATAGAAGAAATTAAAAAGTTAATAGATGAAAAAATGAATAACGTTAATTCGTTACAAGAATTAAATGAGTTAAAAGTAGAATTTTTAGGAAAGAAAGGATTAATTACAGAAATTAATTCAATGATAAGAGATATTCCTAATGAAGAGAAAAAAGAGTTTGGTATGAAAGTAAATGAAGTAAGAACTTTATTTAATACTAAATATGAAGAAATAAAAAATAGGTTAGAGAGTGAGAAAATAAATGAACAATTAGAAAAAGATGCCATTGATGTAACACTTCCATCTACAAAAGTTAGTATTGGATCACCACATTCATTAGAAAAGTTAATCGAAGAACTAGAAGAATTACTTATGTCAATGGGATATGATGTTGTAGAAGGCCCAGAAGTAGAAAAAGATTTATATAACTTTGAACTTTTGAATTTACCTAAAGGACATCCTGCAAGAGATGCTCAAGATACTTTTTATATTAAAGATGAAGAAATGCTTCTTAGAAGTCAAACTTCACCAGTACAAGTAAGAACAATGTTAGCTAATGAGGAAAAAAGTCCAATTAGAATTATTTGTCCTGGAAAAACATATAGAAGAGATGATGATGATGCTACTCACTCACATCAATTTACCCAAATGGAAGGTTTGTTAATTGATAAAGATATTTCACTTTCAGACTTAAAAGGAACATTTGATATAATTGCTAAACACTTATTTGGAGAAAAACGTGAGACAAGATTTAGGCCATCATTTTATCCATTTACAGAGCCTTCAGTAGAACTTGATATATCATGTTTTAACTGTGAAGGAAAAGGATGTAATATTTGTAAAGGAACTGGATGGATAACAGTAGGGGGAGCAGGAATGGTACATCCTAAAGTACTATCTAATTGTGGTTATGATCCAAAAGTTCATTCTGGTTTTGCGTTTGGATTTGGAATAGAAAGACTTGCTATGCTTAAGTATGGAATTACTGATATTAGAACATTCTATACACCACAAGACATTAGAATACTAGAACAATTTAATAGAAGGGATGTGTTATAATGATAAGCATGAATTGGGTTAAAGACTATGTCGATACTAAAGATATGGATTTAAAAGTACTTGCAGATAAAATAACTAAAACAGGAATAAATATTGAAAAAGTAGAAAGTAGAAATATAGATAATTTAGTAATTGGACATGTATTAGAAGTAACAGCACATCCGGATTCTGATCACTTAAATGTATGTAGAGTTGATGTTGGAAGTGAAATCACTCAAATAGTATGTGGTGCTTCTAACGTAAGAAAAGATTTAAAAGTAATAGTGGCTTTACCAGGTGCAATTCTTCCTGGAAACTTTGAAATAAAGAAAAGTAAAATTCGTGGAGTAGAATCAAATGGAATGATATGTGCTTTGTTTGAACTTGGATTAGAAGAAAAGACAGAAGAGGCATATAATAAAGGAATTTATGAACTTGATAGTAGTGCTCCAGTTGGAGAAAATCCAATTAAATATTTAGGACTTGATGATACTATTTATACACTAGATTTGAATCCTAATAGATTTGATTGTAATAATCATATACCTTTTGCTTATGAGGTAGCAGCAGTATTAAATACTAAAGTCACTTTACCTAGTATAGATACTAATCCAGTAAAAGATAATATTAAAGATCATTTTGAAATAAAAGTAGATACTGATAATTGTTCTATGTATAATGCTAAAATGGTTACTAATGTAAAAGTTGGCCCAAGTCCTGATTTCATTAAACAAAGACTTGAAAATGCTGGTATGAGAAGTATTAATAATGTTGTAGATATCTCTAACTATGTAATGCTAGAATATGGGCAACCACTTCATTTCTTTGATAAAGACACTCTAGGAGATAAAATACTAGTTAGAATGGCTCATGATAATGAGAAAGTAATTACATTAGATAATAAAGAAAGAGTCTTAAATAGTGATGATATTGTAATTACTGATGGAGATAAAATAGTATGTATTGCCGGAGTTATGGGAGGACTCAATACAGAAGTTGAAGAAGATACTAAAAATATCTTAATAGAAAGTGCTATATTTAATCCTTATAATGTAAGATATACTTCAATTAAACTAGATTTAAGAAGTGAAGCATCCCTTAGATATGAAAAAGGACTTAATTATGAATACTGTAATTTAGCGATTGAAAGAGCATGTCATTTGCTTGAAAAGTATGCTGGTGGTACTGTATTAGAAGGTACTTTAACACATGATACAACTACGAAGAAAGAAAAAGTCGTAGAAGTAACACTTGATGAAATTAATTTAATGTTAGGAATGAAATTAAATAGTAATGATGTAACTAGTTCACTTGATAGTTTAGGATTTACATATAAAATAGATAAAGATAAATTTATTGTTACAATACCTAATAGAAGAGTAGATGTTGAAGAAAATAAAGCTGATATCATTGAAGAAGTAGGAAGAATATACGGTTATGATAATATTAAAGCAACTTTACCAGTAGTAAGAACTAAAAAAGGAGAGTATGCCCCAAAAACTAAATTTAGAAAAGATATATCTAAAAGATTAAGAGCACTAGGATTCAATGAAATTAGAACATATACATTAATTAGTGAAGAAGAAAATAATATGTTTAGATATAATTTTAATGATGAAATAAAGCTTTTAAGACCAATGAATATTGATAAGAGTATTGTTAGACAAAGTATAATGCCTAGTATGTTAAAAATGATAGAGTATAATATTTCTAGAAAAAATAATGATGTTATGTTATATGAAATTGCTAATACTTATGATAATAGTTATGAAGAAGATACTAAAATTAGTTTTGGATTAACAGGTAATTATATATCTAATTCATGGAATAAAAACAACATACAAATAGACTATTATTTAGTAAAAGGATTAGTAGAAAATATTTTAGACTATTTAGGACTTAATAATAGATATACGTTTAAGTTATCAGATAAATTGCCTAAAGAAATACATCCTAAAGTAAATAGTGAAATTATTATTGATAATGAGGCAGTTGGATACTTTGGTAAGATTCATCCAAGTACAAGTAAAAATAATATTTATGTATGTGAAATATCTTTAAATAAGTTATATAGTAAGAAAGTAAGAGCAATAAAATTTAAAGAACTAAATAAGTATCCTACGATAAATAAAGATTTAGCATTTATAGTAGATGAAAATATTACTAGTGAAGATATTACTAAAGCAATAAAAAAAGCAGGGGGAAGACTTCTTACTAATATAAATGTATTTGATCTATATAAAGGAGATAATATAGCTAAAGATAAGAAATCATTAGCGTTTAATCTTATTTTTGAAGATTATAATAAAACTCTTACCGAAGAAGAAGTAAATGTTGTATTTAATAAGATAATTAGTGAAGTAGAAACTAAGTTAAAAGCGGAATTAAGGGATAAGTAATTTATCTCTTTTTTTTGCTTTAATATTTTTATAGAAAAAAACACTTAATTTGAAACTTTAAGAAATGTAATTATTGCTATTTAATATTTTTAATGTTAACAAATGTGTTACATACTTTTTGTTAATTATGTGTTACTATTATTTCAGAGATATTGATATCGGTGTTTACTCCTTAATTCACAATAGGGAGGTGGTTCTAATGCGCATAAATATTTATACAGGAGGTTTGTGTTGGAACTATTAGTTCTTGTCTTAATAGTAATTCTATATACTATTATCGCAATTAAAACCAAATAAAAAACAACACCGAAATAATATTCGGTGTTTACACAAAAACGAGTAAACATTGAATCCTAATCAATGTCTCTTTTATTATATGAAGTTTCCTCCATCTATATACATACTACCATAAAATAATTATTTTGTCAAAATGTAATTTTATAATTACTTGATATAAGCTTTTAATCGTGTTAAAATAACATTACTTAGGGAGGACATAATATGATAGATACTCATGCACATTTTAATTCTAAAGATTTAAAGAATTTAAGAGATGAAATAATTAGAGTTAATAATATTAACCATTTAAATAAAGTTATTAATATTGGTTTAGATTATGAAACTAGTAAAGAGGCAATTGAAATAAGTGAAAGGGAACCTAAATTTTATGCAACAATTGGAATTCATCCTTTGCATAATGGAAATATTGAAGATTTATTAAAATTAAGAATAACTGATAAAGTAGTGGCAATTGGAGAAATTGGATTGGATACAGATGGAGATTTCCTTTTACAAAGAGAAAGATTCATTAAACAAATAGAACTTGCAAATTTCTTAGAATTACCTATTATAATTCATTCCAAAAATTCTAATGAAAGGGTACTAAAAATATTTAAATATGTATACCCTTTATATGGTTTTGTATTTCATTGTTTTCAACCGGATATAGATATAGCAAAAGAAATAGTAAAATTAGGAGGATATTTATCTTTTGCAACTCCGATTACAAGGGTAAATGCGAAAAAATCTTTAGAAGTTATTAAATTAACTCCTATTGAAAATATTTTAATAGAATTAGATTATCCATATATGAGTATGAATCCTATAAATGATGGTAAACAAGTTTTCAATCGTATAAAAGAGTTAAAGGGATATTCACATGAAAATTTAGAAAGCCAATTAGATGAAAATGCAAAAAGATTATTTAGAAAATTATAGTAGTAGGTGATAAAAAATGAAAGTAGCAATATATACCTTAGGATGTAAAGTAAATATATATGAAAGTGAATATGTAATATCTTTGCTTAAAAAGAATAATTATGAAATAGTGCCTTTTGACGATATTGCAGATATATATATAATTAATACTTGTACTGTTACTAATGAAAGTGATAGAAAGAGTAGAAAGATTATTCATCAGGCAAGAAGAAAAAATAGTAATGCCATAATTGTAGTAATGGGCTGTTATAGTCAAATAGGTAAAGAAGAAATACCTGCAGATATAATATTAGGAAATAAAGATAAATCAAAAATTGTAGATGTTATTAATGAATATATAGAAAATAAAAAACAAATAAAAAGAGTATATGATTTAAGTAATGTTAGTTTTGAAGATATGGAAATTCTAGGATTTGAAACACATACAAGAGCATTTGTAAAAATTCAAGACGGGTGTAATGCTTTTTGTGCTTATTGTATTATTCCTTATGCAAGAGGTAATATTAGAAGTAAAAAAGAAGCAGATGTTATTCGTGAAATTACAAATTTAGTTAATAAAGGTTATAAAGAAATAGTTTTAACAGGTATTCATACAGGTAAATATGGTATGGATATAAATAGTAATTTAGAAACTTTACTTAGAAAAATAGTAAAGATAGAAGGATTATATCGTATAAGACTATCTTCAATTGAAATAAATGAAATAACTGATGGTATACTTGAATTAATGAAAGAAAATAAAATTATTGCATCTCACTTACATATACCACTTCAATCAGGAAGTAATAAGATTCTAAAACTTATGAATAGAAGATATAATAAAGAATACTTCATTAATAGAGTAGAAGAAATAAGAAGAGTAAGAGATGATATAAGTATAACTACTGATTTAATAGTAGGATTTCCAAATGAAGGTGAAGAAGAATTTAATGAAACAATGGATACTTTAAAAGAAATAGGTTTTATGCATATTCATACTTTTCCATATTCTAAAAGAGATGGAACAAAGGCAGCAGTTATGGATAATCAAGTAGATGGAAAAATCAAGAAAGAAAGAGTTAAAAAAGTAATAGAATTATCTAAAAAAATGGAAGAAGAATATTATAAAAATAGTATTGGTAAGATATATGAAGGTGTTACTGAATTAAGACATGATGGTAAAGTAGTAGTACATACTTCTAACTTTATTCCTGTTATACTTAATAGTAAAGTAGATAATAATGAAATAGTAAAAGTAAAAATAACAGATATAGATAAACTTAATGTTTATGGTGAAATAATATAAGGTGGGAATTTTGATGGAATATAAAAATATGCGTGAAATATATAAAGGAAATATATGTGAAATAAGGACTCCTAACTTTATAGGATCCGATAGATTTGGTGATTATCGATTTACATTTGATAAAACTATAGTTATAGGTTCAAATAAAGAATATATGTTTATAAAAGATGGACGTTATTTGTATGAAATAATATCTGGTTATGTTTTCCCTTTTTTTGAAACACTATATAATGATAGTACTTATGGAATTAAAAGTGACTGTATTGATGTCCCTAAATACGCTGTTATTGATAATTTATATGAAGCTCAATTAATAGAAGTAGAAGAGTATATAGAGGAAAATGCTAATCAAGTATTTGTAAACTTTATGAAAACTTTATCAGTTGCTAATAAATATTCGAAAATACCTGAAAGGCCAGATTTTAAGTCTTACTGGGAAATACATAATGAAAAAGAATCTAATTTAGATATATTCCCTAAAGAAGAAAAGAAAGAATTTGAAAATAGTTTAATTAGTGAACATTATCAAACAGTAGAAATGTTATTAAATATTTTAAAAGATAATGATTATGATAAATACTTAATAATTAAAAATAAACTTGATAATATAATAGAATATAGTACTATAGAAGCCACTAATATAAAAAATAGTAAGGGTCTTATTTTATATGATAAAGAGATGTTAGATAAGATTATATTAAATAATTTGATTAGATTAGAAGTCGAAATAGAATTGATTCTAAAAACTAGAAAGTTTACTATAGATGGTAATGTTAATTTAATATATGAAATGATTAGTGATATAAAAGATTCTTTAGTCAAAGAAGATAATAATATACTTGTAAATATAAATAAAGTAAGTGAGTTATATAGTAGTAGTATCAATAATATATCTTTTGTTAATCAAATAAATATAGCTAAGCAAATAAGTTTATTATATTTACTTGCTATAAAAAAATATAATATTGATAGTAGTTTATCTAGTAAAATAGAAAATACTACATATATATTAAATTATAAGAATTATTTATATTTATTAATTAGAGAATTATTAGAAAATGGTATTATTGTTACTAATAAGTATAAACTATTAATTAGTAGTGAAGACGTAAAAATAGAAGATATTATTGATATTATCAGTGATATAGAATTTGTAAATAAAGATATAAAAAAATTAGAATTATCAAAGTGATTACTTTAATAATTCTTTTTTGTTATCTAAAAGTTGCATAAATATCTTAGTGCTACAACTTAAAGCTTTATTTTTTGGATAAGTTATTCCTATATATCTTTTATTTAATTTGGGAACTGTATTTAATTCAAAAAGTTCTCCTTTTTTTAATTCTTCTTTAATAAAATCTTTAGTGACTAATCCAATTCCTAAACCAATTTTAGTAAAATGTGTAACTAATGAATAACTGGCAAGTTCCATTTCGGGAACTAATTTTATATTATTAGATAAACAAAATTCATCTAAAAAATATCTAGTATTAGAACCCTTAGACATTAAAATTAAAGGATAATTATTAAGTTCATTTAAGGAAATAACTTTGTCTTTTAAATAAGAATAATTAGAATTAGCAACAAAGCAATCTTGAATAGTTTTTAATTTTTTTGTATTAAAATCGTTTGGAATATCATAAGGTAAATTTAATATTATAAAATCTATTACTCCATTTCTTGCTTTAATTAATAATTCAGAAGTAGGATTAGTATATATTTTAATTTTTATTTTAGGGTATAATTTATGAAATCCTTCAAGATATTCTAATAAAAAGTTTCTTGTTAAAGTATTACTTATTCCTATATTTATATATCCACATTCCATATTTATCATTTCCATAAGTGATTTTTCGGCATTATCAATTAATTCCATCGCATCACTTAGTTTTGAATAAAATAGTTTTCCTTCTTCTGTTAAATATACTCCTGATTTTGTTCTAACGAATAATGAACAATTTAATTGTTCTTCTAAATTTTTAATTGATTTACTAACACCTGGTTGGCTAATCATAAGTTCGTTAGCTGCTTTAGTTATATTGCCATTCTTTGCTACACTTAAAAATACTTTATATAATTCCAAATTAATATTCATATTTATTCCCCCTTATACATGTCATAACTAATAGTTATAATAGCAATAACAAATAAGTATTTGTATTATAACATATTTTAAACTATAATACAAACACGAAGGGAGGATTGTATGATTTTTGCTACAAATAATGAAGGAAAATTAAGAGAATTAAAAAGTATTTTTGGTAATAAAAATATTGTTTCGTTAAATGAAAAAGGAATTAGAATAGAAGTTGAAGAAGATCAAGATAGCTTTTACGGAAATGCTTCAAAAAAAGCAAAAGAACTTTTTAAGGTAGTTGGATTGCCAGTAATAGCAGATGATTCAGGACTATGTATTAATGCTTTAAATGGTTTTCCAGGAGTATATACTCATCGTTTTTTGAGAGATGGAAAAACAGATGAGCAAATTAATGAGGCAATTATTAATAGATGCAAAAATTTAAAAGATAAGAGTGCAAAAGTAGTATGTTGTTTAGTTTATTATGATGGAGAAAAAGAAATAGTAGCAGAAAGTGAAATATGTGGAAATATTATATTAGAATCTCGTGGAAAAAATGGATTTGGTTTTGATCCTGTTTTCGAATTAAACAGTGGAAAAACTTTAGCAGAACTAGACAGTCAAGAAAAAAATTTATGTAGTTCAAGATATTTTGCTGCAAAGAAATTAAAACTTAAATTAAATAGAATTATTTAATTTTATAAAATAATTTTGGTTACTAATTTATCTAATGTATTAATATTATATAATTGTTTTTATAGTATTTATATATAATACTTATTTATTATTAAATTACTGAAGAAATAAGCAGGAGGTGATTGCGTTGATTTTAAAAAGAGAAATGTTTTTGTCATTAAAAGATGACATAAAAAATGAAATTTGTTGTTCTATACCAAACGATTATAATATTACTGAAATAGATAGTTATACATTTTATGATTGGGAAAATTTGCAATATGTATATATTCCTAATAATATTCTTTTAGTAAAAAAAGATGCTTTTAATTGGGATAAGGTCAAGGTAATTTTTGTTGATGTTAAAATAACAACATTTGAAGATGTATTAGACAATGTGAGCATATTACCAATTTGTGGAAATGAATATTCCTTATTCATTATGTTAAAAGAGGTATTGGAAATAAAAAAACAATTAAACTTTGATCCGGACATAATAGTGGAAAAAGATAATAAATTAAATGATATGTTGAAAAAATATTTAGATAGTTCTAATTTAAGAGAAGAAAAAATAAATAAAGAACAAGAAAAGTTACAAGAAAAAATTAAAATATTAGAAAATTATAAACAACAGACAAGTGATATTATAGAGGAAATATTAAATAAAATTCAGGAATCCGTAGATGCAATGTCTAATAAAAAAATAGAAGAAGTTAAAGATGTATATTTAAATATTAAGAATCAATTAGAAGAATTAAAATCTATTTTAGGAAGATGTAATGATACTAAGCAACTGCTAGAAAATATAAAAAAAGATTTAACAGTAGCAATTGAAAAATATAAAACTGAAGTTATTAATAAATTAAATTTAGAATATGATCAAAGAAAAGCTACTATGGTAGACAAAATAGTAGCAGATGCAACTGAAAAAATAATACAAAAAAATCCATATAAAAATTTAACAATAAATATTAATGATGTTAAAAAAAATTTTTTGCCGAAGGAATTATTTCATAAAGATTTTCAAAAAATTTTACAATTAGTTTATTCTAAAAAACCAATATTATTAAAAGGCCCAGCAGGTAGTGGTAAGAATGTTATTATTGAACAAATTGCTAAGGCATTAAAATTACAATTTTATTACTGTAATGATGTAACTGATGAATATAAAATAATGGGATTTGTAGATGCAAATGGTAGATATATAGAAACACAATTTTTTAAGGCATTTACTAATGGCGGAATTATGTTTATTGACGAAATTGATAATTCAAATCCGTCTGCTTTACTTGCAATAAATGCAGCAATTGGAACAGGATATAATCATTATATGGCTTTTCCTGATGGTAATTTTTATCAAGCACACAAAGACTTTCATTTAGTGGCTGCTGCTAATACTTTTGGAACAGGAGCAGATATGATATATAGTGGTAGACAAGCGTTAGATGGTGCATCTTTAAATAGGTTTATTCCAGTGGTTGTTGATTATGATAAAGAATTAGAAAGAAACCTTATAGGACATAAAGAAATATTAGAATTATATTGGCAAATCCGTAATATTATCCAATCTAATACCATTCGTCATGTTATATCTACTAGAAATATTAAAAATGCAAGTGATCTATTGGATATGAATTGTTTTGATTTAAATGATATTTTTGAATGGACAATTATACAAGGTTTAGATCAAAATGATTTAAGTATTATTAGTGCTAGAATTATTGCAAAAGATTTATATTCAAGTAAATTCTTAGAATATATAAAAAATAAATATCAATTACAAAGTAAAAAAGTAGAAAATCCATATCAAGGTAGTCAATATCAAGATAATCAATATTTTGAAGAAAATTTTTATGATGAAGAAAGTCATGGTGAAGGCAAATTTTATGCAAGATTCAGATAATAAATTACCTTTATTAAATTATTCAGAAGGTATAAAATATAATTTAGGATATTCACATGACTTAAGTATATACAAAATATATAAATTTGAATATTGGAATTTAGATGCTTTTTTAAAAACAATAAGTACTTTCCCAATTAATAAAAGAATATTTCCTAATCCATCAAGTATTCTTAATGCTTATTCATTTAGTATGACACATTCTTTTGAAGAAGCATGGAATTTATGTAAATTTGGTTGGGATCAAAATTATCAAAATTTTGTTAATAAATTAACTCATATAAACTTAAGGTTTTCACAAATAGAAAAATTAAAAAGAGAATATAGTTGTGTTGGATATATTCCCAATGTTTCTAAATTTTTATCTGGTAATCCTAATAATATGAAAATTGATAAAAAAAAATTAACAAAAAAAGCCATTAAAATTAATATGGGAATATCATATTCTGCATTCACAAATTATAAACAAGTAATTAATAGAGGTATATGTGTTTTATGGTTAATTAATTATTTAGAAAATATTGGATTTAATTGCATTTTTCAATTTGAATCTATCACAGTATTAGAAGATGAAATGATACAAATTATTATTCCTTTAAAAAGGGATGATGAAAAACTAAATATTAAACTAAGTTATTTTCCATTAGTTCATCCATCTTTTCTTAGAAGGCTTATATTCAGAGCAATTGAAATAGTACCAAATTGTACAAAAGATTGGAATGCTTTTTATGGTTATCCATATAAAAAAAATGATGAAGAAATATTAGATATGAAAGACACTATTTATATTTCTACTCCAATGGAAATGGGGATATATGGTAATGATTTGGATAAAGATTTTGATAATTTTATAAAATACATAGATGTTAAATATAATCTTATTAATTATATAGAAGGAAATGATAAATATGGAAAAAGATATATGGAAAAACATAAAAATAGATGAAAAAAATAGCAAAGATAATTTAGCAAGTAATTTTAATAGGTTAAGGAAATATAATTTTTCTATGAATTGGTTAAATCTTCGAAATTATATTAATAGGTATTCAGTAGATGAAATTAATATTTCTACTTTAGAAAGTTGGTTTGGAAATAATTTATATCAGTCTGACAATGATGGAAATTTTATTATCCATTTATTAAGTTTTTTAAAGTATATTCCAATTGAAAAGAGATGTAAGGCTTTAGAGATATCGTTTCAAATTTTTGGACCTAATTTAGGTGCGTATAACAAAGAAAATTATAATTATTTTCAAAGTTCTCTTTTGTATTCACGAAGGCCATATCTATTATATAGTTCTAATGATTTAAGAAAAATGTATGAAATAGGTATAAAATATGGTTTAGATATAAATTATGTTGATAGTTTTAATAATTCATTTGTTGCTTATTTGTTAAGTATTTCTCCTTTTAAAATAATAGAGGAATTATATGAAATTTTATTGATATCAGGGAACGTAAGTGAATGGGAGAAAAATTTAGAAATTTTAGAAATAAGAACGGAATATAAAGATATAGGAACAGATATAGGAACATATATTAAAAATACAATATTTAATAACATAATTAGTTCAAGGTATAATTCAATGAGAAAAAATCAAGTAGAATATTTACCAAATTGGAATTACTACAATTATTATCCATTTTCTTATGAGGAAGAAGTATATTATGAAGATGATAGAGAGAAAAATGAAAGAGTATATAATAACATAAAAAAACGGATTAAAGAGTTAAGTAAATAAAAAAATATATAAGGAATTGAATTTTAAATTAAACAGAATTAAAAAATAATGGAAAGAAGGAGATAGTTATGGCATCATTTGTAATACATCATGTTGCAGGTATAGAATTTTTAAAGCAAATAGAAAGATTTTATGAAATTAGTTTGACTGAGGAACAAAAGAATCAATTTTTATTAGGAAATTTAATAGTAGACTCTACAAAAATAAAGTTTAAAGTCCCAAAAGGATTGTGTTCTGATGAAGTAACGCTTTTAAAAAGAGATTATATGATGAAAACACAAGAAGAGAAAATGAGTACGCATTTTAGAAATCCTAAAGATAAAGATTTGTGTGTTCAAGCCCCAATAGTAGAAAATTTTGTAAATAAATATGAAAATATAATTAAAGTAGACTTTAGTGCATTAGGATATTTGTATCATTTATATACAGATAAAATATTTTTCAATAATTTGTTTAAAGAAAGTTTTGAATGCTTGGATAAAAACGAATTACCAACAATATATTCTAAAAATTTAAAGTTTATAAAAATTCTAAAAAATGGTATTATTTATTTATTTACTGATGTTTTTAGTAAGGATAGTAATATTAGTATATATAATGATTATACTGTTATGAATAAAATTATACTTAATTATTATAATGTTTCTTTTGATTTTGAATATTTTTGTAATTATGCAAGTAAAAATTTTATTAATCCAGGTATTAATGAAGTAGACTATAATAATATTACCGATGTATTAAAAAATACACGTAATTATATTGAACAATCAAATGATATTAAGGGAAGTAATTTAAATGTTTTTGACATAGAAAAAGTAAAATTATTTGTTCCAAGAGTAGTTAATAATTTTTTTAATGATTATAAATTTATAATTAATGAAATTATTACTAATAGAAAAGATATCAAAAAAAGAAATTTAACGAAATTATAGAAAGTTTAGGATGATAAAATAATGATTGATTTACATACGCATACAACAGCATCAGATGGAGAATTGACTCCAAAAGAGTTGATTGACTTAGCAATAAAAAAAATATTAGTGCATTATCAATTACTGATCATGATACAGTAGATGGATTAAAAGAAGCGGATAATTACGCAAAAGACAAAAACATTATATTTATTCCAGGTATTGAATTAAAAGCAAAAAGTAAAACGGGACAAATGCATATATTAGGATTCAATATAGATTATAATAATATTAATTTACAACAAAATTTAAAATATTTAATTAATAAACGAAATATTAGAAATAAAGAATTTATAGAATATTTTAAAAGTATAGGATTTAATGTTTCGTTAGAAGAATTACAAAAAATAAGTGGTGGATCAGTAATTAGTAAGCCACATTTTGCAAAACTATTTTTACAAAAAGGATATATTTCAGATAAAAAAACTATATTTTCAGATTATTTTAATTGTAAACCGTTATGCGAAGTAGAAGAATTTATATATGAACCTGAAGAAATTATTAAAATGATAAAAGAAGCTAATGGGATTGCTGTTTTAGCTCATCCACAAAAATTAAAATTAAATGATACTGATTTAGAAAATAAGATAATAGAACTACTAAGTTATGGGTTAGAGGGACTTGAATGTTATCATTCTGATCAAACTTTAGAAGAAATGAAAAAGTTAAGAATTATTGCCGACAAATATAAATTATTAGTAACAAAAGGAAGTGATTATCATGGCCCTATTGTAAAACCTTTAATTCATTTAGGAACTGGAATTAATAACAATATAACAAATGATGAAGAGAATGTAATATTAAAAAAAGTATTGAATAAAAAAACATATAAGTAAATAAAATAAGTGTTTTGTTTAAGCCATTGTATTTTAAAATATTTAAAATGAAAAATGTATAGAAATTTGTTTATAAAATAACGAAAAAAAAGCAAATTATTTAAATAATAGTAGTAAAAAGTTAAAGGAGTGATTAAGATGAATAATAAAATAAATATAGCTATAATTACGCACAAAAATTGTGATGGCGATGCTGTGATGAGTACGTTATCATTAGCAGAAACTCTACCTAATATATTAAATGATAAAAAAATAAATGTAATTCCTATAATAGAAAAACATAAGTTACCTTTTGAACATAAGTCTAAATTAAAATATTATACATTAGATGAAGTAAATGATAAACAAATAGATTATATTATTGTTTGTGATGTAAATGAACAAGATAGGGTATATGGTATAGATATTTTTAATAAGGTCCCTATAGAAAAGAGATTCTTAATTGATCATCACGATAGAAATCGTCAAGAATTAGAAGTGTTATCTCAAAACAAATTTATAAATCCTAAATCATGTTCAACTTGTGAAATAATAGCAAGTTTCTTGTTAAATAAAAAACATAAAATTTCCAATGATATAATGTATAATTTATATTTAGGGATGGCTTCAGATACTTTTTGCTTTCAAAGATCTGTTACATCAGACTCTTTAAGAATTGCTAATATACTTGTTAGTGATAAACAAGAAAGAAATAATATAAAGGATAAATTGTTAAAAATGAACTTAGAACAAGAAAAATTATATAAATTAATAAAGGAAAACAAACGATTTGAAAAAGATGGAATTCGTATGTTTAACTTGTCTGTTCCAATAGAAATGGGTGATATAACTAAATTATTAAAACATCCATCGTTTGATAGTTTAACAGCGCCAATAGAAAGTTGTCCAATATCAATATTCATTATTGAAATAGAAAATAATTATTTTATTAAATTTAAAAAAATTGATAATTGTGATATAGATATTTTAAAATTGGCTATAGCTTGTAATGGTGGTGGTCATAGTAATCGCTGTGCTGGTAGATTTTATAACACTTCATATGATGAAGTAATAAAAAAAATAATAAATGAATATGGAAATATTACAAAAGGCAAATTAAAAATAAAACAATTAAGTGTGTAATTTTAAAATGTATATTGTGTAAAAGATATAATGTAGGAATTTAATGTAAATATTAATTTCCCTACATTTTTATTTTGCATAATGTAGTTTCCTTTCTAAAAAATAAATCATGATTTTATATAATACTTATTTTTAGTATTTAAATGATTGTATAAAAAAAGATATTATGCTATAATATACCCCAATATGGGGGGATGGTATGTATAATTGTATTTCAGATAAAATATATGATCTAATATTTATTATAGAAAAACTTTTTATTAATTATGGTAGTTTAACAATAAATCATATAAGAGAAATATTAAATGGTAAATATAGCATTGCAGATATTGAATTTGCTATAAATTATTTGTTAGTAAATCGTGGAATAATAGTTAGAGATGACTTTTGGAGTGCAGATGCTGTATATAAATATATTGCGGACAAATATTTACATGATTCAACATATACTAGACACTATTTTTCGTTTGAAGTAGATGATAATAAAGAGAAAAAGGTTTTATTAATATCTGATACTCATATTGGTAACAGTGAATTAGAAAATTATAAGATGTTACATAATATTTATGAATTTAGTTTGCAACATGGCGTAACTAAATGTTTTCATATGGGTGATATATTTTCAAGAGTAGTAAATGGATTTTGGAAAAGAGAAGATATATTAAATCAATTTTCTTTATTTGAAAAATATTACCCAAACTTTGATGAAATAAAGACTTATGCAATAATTGGAAATCATGATGAATATATTAATGGATTTTTTGAAAAGCAACCAATTCCCTTTAAACATGAATTAAGACAGTTAACGAGATATGTAAATAATTTTTATGTAATTCCTAGAAGTGTATGGGAACTTAAACTTTCTAATGTTATGTTTCATTTCAGTCATAGATTATATTTAAACCCCATTATGTGTGAACACAAATTACAAGAATTATATGAAATAGCAAATGGTAATTTATTTTATTATGATAGATATAATGTTTTAGTATCTGGTCATTTACATAAAGGATTTATATATAATAATACTTATGATAACAAAGAACAATTATTTTTAGGAGTTCCTTCTGCTACTAATATAAATAAAAATGGAGTAGTAGCATATATCATAGATATTAATAATGCTGATTTAGGTAATATTAATAATATGAATATTACATTACTATTATGTGATAATAATAATAAAATAAGTGAAGGTGAAACTTATTGTTGGAATTTTAAAGGTAAAAATAAATTGTTAAAAAAAGTATTTTAAAAAAATATTATGTTATAATCTATATTTGGATTAAGGGGGATAATATGTATTTTGCGTCAAGTGAAACTTTTTGTTTAATATACAAAATAGAAAAACTCTTTGTTAAATATAAAAACTTAACAATAAGGCAAATAAGCAATTTGTTAAAAGAACAATATAGTATTAACGAAATTGAATTAGCAGTAAATTATTTACTAGTGGATCGTGGAATAATTGTTAGGGATGATTATTGGAATAAAGAATCTGTTTACAGATATGTTGATTATGAATATTATCATGATTCAGCAGTAACAAGACAGTATTACTCATTTAATGTGGATGATAACAAAAATAAAAAATTTCTTTTGATTTCAGATACTCATATTGGTAACACTGAATTAGAAAATTACAATATGATACAAAATATTTATAATTTTAGTTTGCAACAAGGTGTAACTAAATGTTTTCATATGGGTGATATATTTTCAAGATTAATTGATAACTTCCCACGAGAAGATGATGTTTCAAAATTATTTAACCTGTTTGGCGAGTATTATCCTAATATTGATGAAATAAAAACTTATGGTTTAATTGGAAATCATGATGAAAATATAAATGGTTTTTTTGACAAAATACCTATTCCTTATATATATGACTTAAGACAACTTACTAGATATTCAAGAAATTTTTATGTAATTCCTAGAAATAAGTGGGAAGCAACTTTTTCCAATGTTAAAATACATTTTAGTCATAGATTATATTTGAATTGGGTAGTGAATTCTAAAATAATAAATAGTTTAGATGAAATTTCAAAAGATAATATTTTTTGTGAAAATAAGTATAATGTATTAATATCAGGTCATCTTCATAAAGGATTTATATATAATTATGTTTATGATAATAAAGACCAATTATTATTGGGAGTTCCTTCTGCTACTAATATAAATAAAAATGGAGTAGTAGGTTATATTGTATCACTTAATTATGACAATCAAGAAAATATAAGTCATATGGATATTACGTTATTATTATGCGATAGTAATAATAAAATAAGTGAAGGTGAAACTATAACATGGAATTTTAAAGAGAAAAATAAATCATTAAAGAAATTATTTTAAAATAATAAAAAGGGACTATTTTAAAAGTTCCTTTTTTAATAATTCAATATTATTATTCATTATAGTTAAATAACTATCATTAGTATTAGTAACTCCACCATCAACACTACGCATATCATTAATAGTTACTAGTTCAATACCATAACTATCTAATAATGATTTAACAGTATCATTGCTTTCATTAGTAATAGAGTATATATATTTAATATCCCCATCATCAATTAATTTTTTTACCTCATTAATAACTGGTTCAGTTAAATTTTCATTTTCTTCAAGTGATATAACTCTAATATCATATTTTTCTAAAAATTTAAATAAATCATTATCCACTACAATTGTTTTATAACTTGCTTCTATTGCTAATTCTTTTAAAGTAGCATCTAATTTAGAAAGTTCATATTTTAAAGTTTCATAATTATTTTCAATTTCTTCTGTTAAATACGGATTACTAATATAACCATTTAAACTGTTCTTTAAATTTTGTGCCATCATTAAATAATTATAAGGATTTAGCCATAATTCATGAACATCATAATCATAATTCATTCCCATAGAGACATCAATTAATTTTAAATCTTCATTTTTATTTATTAATTTAACTGCATAGTCTCTATCAATATCTAAACTGTTAAATACAAATAAATCACTATTTGCATATTCTTTTACTTTTTTATCAGATATTTCAAACTCATCTATATTGACTCCAGTAGGAAATATACTATAAATTTTAGCGTTATTTCCATATAGATAATCTACTAAATAATTAATAGGATATGATGTTGTATAAATGGTTATATCTTCCATCGAATCTCTTTTGAAAAAACACCCTGATAACAAAAATAATACACTTCCTAGTAACAACCCTTTTTTTAATAATTTCATTCTTTTCCTTCTTTCATTGGTACAGGATCATAACCATAAGTTCCAAACGGATTACATTTAAGTATTCTTTTAATTGCAAGAAGACTACCTTTAATAGTTCCAAATCTATCTATTGCAATAATTGCATATTCTGAACATGTAGGATAATGCCTACAATAATTATGAAAATTCCCAGGAACTTTTTGATAAATCCTAATTAATTTTATTAATATTTTTTTCATATTAATCACATATATTATTTTACATTATTTTTACTTATTTGTCTATAACTTTAATTTTATTTTGTAAGGAATGGGAAAAAGTGTTATAATAATGAGGAAACAGGAGGTATTTATGAAGATTTTTGATAAATTTGATTTTAATCCTACTAATATAAATTTATATTTACAAGCATTTACTCATACTTCTTATAGTAATGAAAATCCCGGATTTGCTAATTATGAAAGATTAGAATTTTTAGGAGATGCTGTACTTGAACTTATTATTAGTGATTATTTATATAAAGAAAGACACTTAGAAGAAGGAATAATGACTAAAATGCGAGCAGGATATGTATGTGAAAATGCTCTTGCTACTTATGCTACTGATTTAAATTTTATCGAAGATATTAGACTAGGAAGTGGAGAAGAAGCTAATAACACAATTTTAGCAGATGTTTTTGAAGCTTTTGTGGCAGCTTTATATTTAGATCAAGGTTTTAATTTTACAAAGAAATTAGTTTTAGATATTATAATACCTTATATTAATAAAAAGATAGATTTTTTACAAGATTATAAATCTAATTTACAAGAACTTGTTCAAACAGTAAAAAAAAGTGTTATATATGAAATAATTGATGAAAAAGGACCTGCTCATAAAAAAGTATTTACTTGTCAAGTTAAAGTAGATGGAATAGTTATGGGAAAAGGAGTAGGAAATAGTAAAAAAGCAGCAGAACAAGAAGCAGCTAAAAATGCTTTATCAAAGCAAGCAAAAATAGTTAATTAATTTTATAATAAGAAAATAATTGGTAATACTAAAAATGGTGATGTTATGAAAAAGTATTTACTAATTATTTTTCTTTTTATGTGTTTAATTATGATTGATAAAATTAATACTCCTAAAGTAATAAGTGCTTTTGTTCCTGATAAAAATGAATACTATAATAGTTATACTATTAATATGAAAGAAAGTTCATTTAGTAAGTATAGAAATATTTTTATAAATATGGATTGGGATCTATATTTAATCAGTGATATAAAATTAGTTAATAATTATAACAATTACATTTTAGAAGAAATTAATAATATTAAGATTAAAAATAATAATTATAAAGATAGTTTAAATGAATATATAGAAAAATGTATAATAATTTTAGAAAAATATAATATGGATAATGAAATAAGTAAACTTCGAAGCGGGAACTTTAAAATAGATAAAATAGTTATATATACAACAGAAGAAGTATATAATTTAATATTAAGTAATATAAATAGTTTGTAATTACTATTTTATTTATTGATAAAAAATGAATTATGTTGAAAAACATTTTTTTTAATTGTATAATTTTATTAGATAAGATTTAATTTTTTAGGAGTGATATAAATGAATGAACAGAAAAAAATGAAAATATTAATACTTTTAGTTGTAATATTAAGCATATTAATATTAACTGTTTTAACATTTGATAAAGTTTTAAGTAATAATGATAGTCAAAATAATATTAAAGAAAATACAGATGACAGGCCAACAGGAGTAGAAGAAAATACTAGTGATAACGAAAATATAATTAATGATACTGAAAGTGAAAATAAAGAATTATCTATTGAAGAATTTTTTAATTTGTTAAAAGGTTACTGGGCAAAAGCTGATTCTGATGATAATATTAGTATTAGTTTTGAAGATAATTTGTTTGTTTTAGGTTATTTTGCTAGTGAAGCTTCTATAAAATCGCCAGTTCAAGAACTTGAAAAAATTTCTGAAAATGAATATAAATTTTTAGCAGGAAGTAATTATATATATGTAGATTTAACTGAGATTAACAATAATATAATCTATGTAAGAGTAAACGATTATTCAACTTTTAAATATATTTTTATAAGTACTGATTATAATGAAGCATTTAATTATTTCTTTAATTAAGTGTTTTTTGTTTTTTAATAAGCTATATGGTTATTATAAATTATTGAGATTTTTTCTTGAAAAATATTATTATTTTTGATATAATTTCATAACTTGAGGGAGGTATAAGTATGAATAAAATAAAAAGTTTTGAAGTTTTATGGAAATATATTAAAGATGATAAATTTAAGTTATTTATATATGTTTTATTAGTGATATTTACATATGCTCCGACAATACTTAGTGCATTTTTTTGGGGTAAAGCATTAGAAGAATTACTTACAAAAAATATTTATAATTTTGTTATATATTTAGGATTGTGGGAAGGACTTTATATAATATTTTATTCAATATTACAGTTACCAAGAGATTATTTATATAACTATTTAGAAATAAAGTTTATAAAGAATGCTAGTAAAGATTTATATAAAAAAATAGATAATTTACCTGCAATTGCATTTGAAAAAATAGGAGTAGGAGAATTTATTAATAGATTATATAATGATACTGATAGAGTAATGGAATTACTTGCTAAACTAATTAAATTGTTGTGTAAGGCATTAGTAGTTGTTTTTGTGTTAATAATATCGTTTAATATTTCGATTATATTAGGAATAGAAATTATAATATTTGGATTAATCATGGGATTTATCTCGTATAAATTTTTCCCTAAAATAAAAAAAGTTCAAGAAGAAATAAAAAAAGAGTCAGATGATTACGTAAAGACTGCAACAGAAAACATAACAGGAATAAGAGAAATAAAGTCTTTAGGTATTAAGCAAATAATTGAAAAAGATATATTTAAGAAAATAGATTCATTGTATTATAATACTAATAAAATAAAGAAAAGTGAATATTTATATTATTGTTTAAATAATCTTGCTTATTTTATATTACAATTTATTATTTTATTTACATGTGGATATTTGTTTATAGATGGTAAAATAGAATATAGTGTTTTTGTAATGATAGAAATGTATATTTGGAGAATTGATGAAGTAGTAGAAAGCATTAGTGATTTTGGAGTTAGTTATAATAAAGTTACTGTTTCTTTAAAAAGGATTGGTGAAATACTTGATAATGCTTTATATGAAGATGAAAAATTTGGTAATGTAAGTATAGATGAAGTTGAAGGAGTAATTGAATTTAAAAATGTAAAATTTAAATATTCCACTGACGAAGAAGAAACTTTAAAAGGGTTAGATATGAAAATAGTTCCTAATAAAAAGATTGCTATAGTAGGTAAAAGTGGAAATGGGAAGTCAACTATATTTAATTTGCTACTTAGATATTTTGATGCTACAAAAGGGGAGATATTAGTTGATGGAGTTAATATAAAAGATTTAACTGAAGAATCTTTAAGAAATAATATATCAATAATTAGACAATCACCATTCCTATTTAATTTAAGTATTATGGATAACTTTAAAATGGTAAAAGAAGATGTTACCGAAGAAGAAGTAAGAGATGTTTGTAATAAAGCATATATCGATGAATATATAATGAGTTTACCTAATAAATATAATACAATAATAGGAGAAGGTGGAGTAAATTTATCTGGTGGGCAAAAACAAAGAATAGCCATAGCAAGAACACTTTTATTAAATACAAAAATAATATTATTTGATGAAGCCACTAGTGCCCTTGATAATGAAAGTCAAACATACATAAAAAAAACAATTGATGATTTAGTTAAAGATCATACAGTTGTTATAGTGGCTCATAGATTATCTACAATAATTGATGCTGATATAATAAATGTAATTGATAAAGGGAAGTTAATAGCATCAAATAATCATGAAAAATTATTAAAAGAATGTAAGATATATAGTAATTTATATAATACGGAATCATCTTATATAGAATAAAAGGAAGAACATAAAAATTCTTCCTTTTAAAATTTTCTATATAGTCCAATTGCTTTTCCTAAAATGGTAACATTATTAAGAATAATTGGATTCATAAAATCATTTTCTGGTTGTAATCTAAAGTAACCATTTTCTTTATAAAAAGTTTTTAAAGTAACTTCATTTTCATCGTTCATAGCAACAACTTTTTCTCCGTTTTTAGCAGTATTACATCTTTCTACAATAATAATGTCTCCATCAAAAATTCCAGCATTAATCATACTATCTCCAGATACTTCTAGAGTAAACACTTCTTTGTGTTTAGGTATAAGATAAGTAGGAAGTGAGAAAAACTCATTAGGCATCTCAATTGCTTCAATAGGGCTTCCTGCTGTTACTTTCCCTAAAAGTGGAACTGATACAATATCTTCGTTATGCATTTCAAATTCGTTAGGTACTAATAACTCAATTAAGTGATTTCCTTGTTTACTTCTTTTTAAGTATCCTTTATCAATAATATTTTGAATATGCGCATGAACTGTTGCAGGAGATCTTAAATCTAGGGCATTGCATATTTGTCTTACTGATGGTGGATATTTATTTTCAGCTTGAAATTTTTTTATAAAAGTTAATACTTCTTTTTGTTTACTTGTTAAATCTCTATTATCTTTAATCATAGAATCCCTCCATATCCATAATAACACATTTTTTATACGTTGTCAAACAAATGTTTATGTAAAATAGAACATTTGTTTATATTTATTATTGACACGAACAACTATTCGTGATAATATAATATTGTAAGAAAGGTAGTGAGAAGAAATGGTTGAAGTTTTAAAACAAAATAAGGGAGTAATAATATTTTATATTGTTCTTGCTATTGCAACTTTAGTAATAGTAAACGATGCTAAAATGGAAGGATTAGAGGTAAGTAATAGCTCGTTTGCTTATATAAATAAATAGAAGATACATATTAGGATTTAATTCCTTGATATGTATCTCTTTTTTTCATTTCTTTATCAATATCATTAAGTACACAAAATTTTTTTAATAGCCAAGTAGGTTCAATCAAAGTATCAGGATCAGGATCTGCAGTAATTCTATTTATTACTATTTTTTCATTTAATAATTCTAACTGTTTTATAACAATGTCTATATATTCTTCCTTTGTTAATATATGAAAGTGTTCTTTTTGATATAATTTTTCAAGTGGAGTATCTTTAATAATATTTAACATATGAATTTTTATTCCCCATATTCCTAATTTATTTATATATCTTACAGTATCTAGCATCATTTCTTCTGTTTCATAAGGAAGAGAGTTTATTATATGAACAACAATTTTAATATTTCTTTCTTTTAACTTATAAATCATATCTTCGAATTCTTTTAAATTGTGACCACGATTAATTAATTTAGCAGTTTTTTCATGAATAGTTTGAAGACCTAATTCCACTGTTAAGAAAGTTCTTTTATTAAGTTCATCTAAATAATCTAAACATTCATCACTAATGGCATCACATCTAGTCGCAATAGCAAGTCCAATTACATTATTTAACTTTAATACGGTTTCGTATTTTTCTTTCAATACTTCTACAGGTGCATAAGTATTACTTCTAGCTTGAAAGTAGGGAATATATTTACTATTAGGCCATTTTTTATCAATAACAGATTTTACTTTATTAAACTGTGTTACTAAATCATCATTAATGTTGCCCCCAAATTCACCACTACCACTTTTAGAACAATAAGTGCATCCACCGTAACCTTTTGTGCCATCAATATTAGGACAAGTAAATCCACCATTTAAACTAATTTTTACTACTTTTGAATTAAATGTAGTTTTATAAAAATAATTTAATGTATGATATCTTTTATTATCTAATGTATATTTAAACATAATTTCACCTGTAAGTATTTTATCATAATATAAATAAAAAATAAAATAATAATCATATTAATAATGGTGAATCTTATGTCTAATATAAAAAAATATAATATATTTATTTTAATATCAACATTTGCTAGAAATATAATAGAAATATTTTCTAGTGTTCTTTTATACAAAATGGGATATAGTATTAAAGATATAATGTTTTTTTATTTTGTTTTGTATATAACAGCATCTTTAACTAATACTATTAGTATTTATTTAATTAATATAATTAATTATAAATATGTTTTAATAGTATCTTCCTTAATTTATAGTTATGCTTTCTATTATTTAAATAATATGAGTAATAATATATTATCATTAGTTATATTTAGTATGATACTAGGACTTGGTAGTTATTCATATCATTCTATAAGACACTATCTAGCTTTAAACGTAATAGAAAAAGATAATAGGGTGCATATAGGAAGTATTTTAATATTTAACTATATTGCTTATATATTATCTTCTTATATTGGAGCACTTATTACTGATAATTTTGGACTCATCTATGTAGTAATAATAATATTTGCGTTATCAGTATTGAGTATGATTCCTCTTATTAGTATTAAAAATATAAATAAAAAAGAAAAGATTAATATATCATTAAAAAGTATTGAAAAAAATAAAATATTATTCTTTATATTTGAACAATTTAAAGTTATGTTTTTAATGTTACAACCATTATATTTATTTTTATATGTTAAAAAAGATATGGAATATATTGGGATATTTAATATAGTTATGGGAATATCTTCAATAATCTTTGTATATTTCTTTGTAAGAAAAATAAAAGTAGATAAATACTTTTGGCTACTTAATATAGTATTTTGTGTAGTTCTTATTTTAAAGATAAATATATTTAGTAGTATCTATATTTTAATAATAGCATTTTTAGAAGGACTATTTTCAAGAATGTATGAAGTAGTATCTTCGGAAAATTTATATGATAAACAAATAGATAATACTTCTAGTTATTTAATAGTAGTAGAATTAATTTTTTGTATAACTAATAGTGTTTTATATTTAATATTTTATTTATTTAATATAGATGTAAAAGTAATATTATATATATGCATAGTAGGAATATTTATAAGTGGATTTGTAAGATATAAAAAATCTAGCCAAAATAATGAAAATAATGTATAATATAATTGGTGGTAAAATATGAAAATAAAATATAATTATGAAAATTACTTTAATGTAATATCAACATTTATCTTTTTTATCTTTTTTATAGTGGTTGCGTATTTTTTCTTTAATATAGTGGAATCAGTATTGCAAATAAATATTGAACAAGTATATTACAATATTGGAATAACTGTATTTAGTATAATAGGAGTAATAGTATGTACTTTTTTGCTTTTAAATACATTTGCCAAAAAAAGTAAAAATAGCAAGATAATGACTAAAGGTCAAAAAACTAAAGGGAAATTAGTTAAAATAAATGGAGATTATATTAATGGAAGAATATATTATTCAGTAGAAGTAGAAATTAATGGTATTGTGAAGAAAATAGAAAATATTGCTAATACTAAATTTGTAAGAGATACTTGTTTAAATGGTGGATATATACGAAATGATTTATATTATGTAGATGTTTATATTTTAGATAAGGATTATTATGTAGATTTTAAATCTATTAAGCAAGGTAAAGAGTTTTAAAATACTTTTGATATTAATATCAAGAGTATTTTTTGGATAAATTTGTAAAATGGCTTTAAATATTGTTTAAAATATTATATAATTAAGTTGGTGATAATATGCGTAAAGTATTACTTTGTATAATGGATGGAGTAGGAATTAGTGATAATATAGATAAAAATGCTTTTTATAATGCTAGGACTCCTAATTACGATTATTTAATTAATAATTATCCACATTCTAAATTAATTGCTAGTGGAGAAGAAGTAGGATTGCCCAAAGGACAAATGGGAAATTCGGAAGTAGGACATACTAATATAGGAGCAGGCAGGATAGTTTATCAATCATTAGAATATATAAATAATCAAATTAAAACAAAAGAGTTCTTTAGTAATGAAAAGTTATTGGATGTAATTAATTATACTAAAGAAAATGGAAGTAACTTGCATATTATGGGGCTTCTTAGTGATGGAGGAATACATTCATCTATTAATCATTTATTTGCTCTTCTTGATATGTGTAAGGCAAATAATATTGATAACATATATCTTCATATGTTTACAGATGGAAGAGATACAATGCCAGATGATGGTATTAAATATATAAATATGCTTGAAGATAAAATAAATAAACTTGGTATTGGCAAAATAGTGAGTTTATCTGGTAGATATTATGCAATGGATAGAGATAATAGATATGATAGAGTAAAACTTGCATATGATGCTATTGTTAATGCTAAAGGTAGAGAATATAAAAGTGCTAAAGAGTGTTGGGAAGAACAGCAAAATAGAGGAATAACTGATGAATTTATTGTTCCATCAGTAATAGATGGTGGTAAAATTTTAAAAGAAAATGATGGTATAATAGTATTTAATTTTAGACCTGATAGAATAAGAGAATTACCTAGTGCTATTACAAATAGTAATTTTAATGGCTTTGATAGAGAATATATTCCTAATATTAAAATGGTTACAATGATGGGGGTAAGTGATGAAGTAATATGTGATAATGCTTTTGAACTTCCACTTGTTATTAATCCATTAGGAGAATATATATCTAAATTAGGATTAACCCAACTTAGAATTGCCGAGACTGAAAAGTATGCTCATGTTACTTATTTCTTTGATGGTGGATTGGAAATGGACTTAAAAGGATGTAAAAGAATTCTTATTCCATCTTCACATGTTGCTACTTATGATTTAAAGCCAGAAATGAGTGCTTATGAAATAACTGATAAATTAATTGAAGAGATAAATAATAATGAACCTGACTTAATTGTTCTTAATTATGCAAACGGAGACATGGTAGGACATACAGGGAACTATGATGCTGCAGTTAAAGGTGTTGAAGCCGTTGATAGTTGTATAGGAAGATTAATAAAAAATAATGTTTTAGATAAATATACTTTATTTTTAACCGCAGATCATGGTAATTGTGAGGTTATGGAAATAAATGGTAAGATGAATACTAAACATACAACTAATTTAGTACCATTAATAGTTACTGATAAAAATATTAATTTGAAAGATGGTAAGTTAGGTGATATAGCAGTATCTATATTAAATATTATGAATATAGATAAACCTAAAGAAATGACAGGTAATAATTTGATAGAAAGGAAATGAGTATGAAGAAAAATAAGAAAAAACTAATAATTATAGGAATTATACTAGTAGTGCTTATGGCTGTATTTTATGTGTTAAATAATAAATTTGGAATAACTAAATATGCGGAAGAATTAAAAATAGATAAAGATACTGATAAATTAATAGCGGCCTCTATAATTAATTCAGAAAGTGATGTAAAAGAAAAATATTTTAATGAAGATTTTGAATTTTATGAAACAAATGGTGATGAATTATATTTTATAATGCCTATTTATAAAAATGTCACAATGAATATATATACAGCAGTTATGGAAGAAGCGGATATTGTTAAAGATAAATTAATTGCTAGTACTAATAAACCATTTATATTAAAATGTAATGTTTCTGATATAATTCCTAATATTATAATAGAAATAAAACAAAATAATAAAGTGTATGAGTATTCACCAAGTATTAGTTTAAAAGATGGTAGTTTATATGTAAATGAGTATGTGGAGGATATAAGTTTTAAGGAAGAGGGTGCTTCTTAAAATAAGAGTAATAAAATTATGTGAAAATACAAAAACCAGATTTTATATTTTCATTTGATTGTATTGATTTGATTTAACTAAGGTGATACAATAGGTATGTGAATATAATTATATATAACAAATATTGAAATTTAAAAAAAATATACATAATAACAAATATTTAATTTAGAAGAGGTGTAAAATATGCAAGCAGTTATGTTAGCAGCTGGAAAAGGCTCAAGATTAGGAAAATATACAAAAGATAATACAAAATGTATGTTAGAAATTAACGGTAAAACGTTATTAGAAAGAACAATTGATGCATTGTGTAAGGCAAATATAAAAAAAATTATTTTAGTATTGGGATATAAAAAAAATAATGTAAAGCAATTTATAAAAGATAAAAAGTTAGATAAAAAGATAGAAATTATATATATTGATAACGATATGTATGAAAGTACTAATAATATTTATTCTTTATATTTAGCAAGAAATTATCTTATTGAAGATGATACTATTTTATTGGAATCTGATATTATATACAATGAAAATATTATTAAAAATTTAGTTGATGATAATAATAACAATGCAGCTGTATTAGCTAAATATGAACAATGGATGGACGGTACAGTAGTAGAATTAGATGATAACAATATAATAACAAAATTTATAGAAAAAAAAGACTTTGATTATAAAAAAGTAGATAGTTACTATAAAACTGTAAATATTTATAAGTTTAATAGAAAGTTTTCTGAAAGATTTTATGTTCCATTTTTGGAGTCGTATATGAAATCTTTTGGAAATAATGAGTATTATGAATTAGTTTTAAAGGTTATTACAGGATTCAATGATGTTAATTTGTTTGGATATGTTCTATCGGATGAAACTTGGTATGAAATTGATGATGCACAAGATTTAGATATAGCCAAGGCATTATTTGCTGAAAATACTACTGAAAAATTAAAATTATTTAATAAACGATTTGGTGGATATTGGAGATTTAATAATCTTAAAGATTATTGTTATCTTGTTAATCCATATTTTCCTACTTCACAAATGTTAGAAAAAATGAAATATTTCTATAATGATCTTCTTATTAATTATCCATCAGGTCAAAAAGTACAAACTATATGTGCTTCTAGAATGTTTAATAACGTAAGTGAAAATAATGTTTTAATAGGTAATGGCGCAGCAGAGTTAATTAATAATCTAAAATATATCATAAAAGGTAAAATTTGTTTATCGATACCATCTTTTAATGAATATGTAAGATGTTTCCCGAATAATCAAATAGAATATATATATACAAATTTGGATGATTATCAATTGAATGTTGATAAGATGAAAGAAAAGTTAAACGATGTAGAAAGTTTAATAATAATATCTCCGGATAATCCTAGTGGCGATTGTTTGACTTATGACGAAATAATAGATTTATTAGATTATGCTAAAAATAACAATAAGCAAATTGTTTTTGATGAGTCTTTCATGGATTTTGCAAACGATAGTTATTCGTTAATTGACGATGAAATACTTAATAAATATCCTAATTTAATTGTTATTAAAAGTATTAGTAAGTCTTATGGTGTTCCCGGACTTAGATTGGGAATTTTAGCAACCGGTAATCAAGAATATATAAAAATTCTAAAAGAAAGTTTACCAGTATGGAATATAAATTCATTTGGAGAGTATTTTTTACAAATAATACCTTTATATAAAAAAGATTATATTAGTGCTTGTGAAATGATAAAAACAGAAAGAAAGAGATTTTATAGTGAATTAAGTGAAATAAACCAACTAAAAGTTTATACGTCTCAAGCAAATTATTTTATGTGTAAATTAAAAAATGGACGAGCAAATGAATTAGCAGAGTTTTTATTAGAAAAGAAAAACATTTTAATAAAAGTATTAAATGGAAAAAACGGTTTTTCTGATGGTGAATATATTAGAATAGCAATAAAAAATTCAGAAGAAAATAAATATTTATTGAAAAGTATTAAAGAATTTTATAGTTAGTAATAACTATAATTTTTATTTTATGTGAAATTTTTGTCAATTTCTTTATAAATAAGAAAATATATGATAAAATATTAATAGTATTGGAAGTGTTATCATGAGTAAAAAAAATACATTATTTAAAAATACTATATATAAATCAATATTAAGTTTTGTTAATATTGTAATTCCTTTAATAATAGGACCATATATAGTAAGACTTTTAGATGTTGATTTATATGGAACATATAACAGAGTATATTCTGAATTTCAAATATTTTTAGCGTTTGCATCTTTTGGTGTATATAACTATGGAATAAGAGAAATAAGCAAAGTGCGAGATGATAAGAAAAAAGTATCACAACTGTTTAGTAATTTGTTTTTTATATCTTTACTTTCTAATTTATTAGTATTAATTATCTATGTAATATATAGTTTTTTAAATTCGAGTGGTATTGCTACTACTATATATTTAATAATGGTAATTCAAATATTTGCTAATATATTTTATATTGAATTTGTTAATGAAGCTTTAGAAAATTATAAATTTATAACGATAAAATCAGTAATAACAAAAATAGTTTATTTTGTTTCACTTCTTTTATTGGTAAGAAAACCTGATGATATAGTAATGTATTCAATAATTATTTGTTTAACGGTATTTTTAAATAATATTATAAGTTTTATATATGCTAAAAATAAAATTAAATTTGATTTTTCTTCAATAAAAATAAAGAAATATATAAAACCTTTAATAGCGGTTTTATTAATTACAAATATAGATTTGTTGTTTAGTCAATTAGATAGAGTAATGTTAGGGAAATATGTAAATGATGTATCAGTTACAGTATATTATATACCATATTATATAGTTTCTACACTGGTTTCTATTCCTTATTCAATAATTATAGTGTCTATTCCTAGATTATCATATCTATTAAAAAATGGTAGTAAAGGTGAGTATCAAGAAAAATTAAATAATTCAATATCATCACTATTATTTATAATTGTTCCAATTTGTTTAGGAGTTTTTGTTGTAGCAAAAGAAGTTATTTTGCTATATGCGGGCGATAAATATATAAGTGCAATTATCCCTTTAATGATTGCATGTATTATAAGATTATTTATAAGTTTAGAGTCTGTTATGAATAATTTAGTATTGTATCCGAATGATTTAGAAAATAGAATTGTAAAAATATCTTTAGGATGTGGTATTCTTAATTTAATATTAAATTATTTATTAGTATTATTTGATGTGTTTAATCCAAGTACAGCTTTAATTACAACGGGATTATCTGAATTATTAGTGTTTATACTCCATTATAGGTATAGTAAAAAAATATTAAAAATTAATGTAAATGTTTTTTCTAAAAACAATACTTTGTATATATTGTTAGGAATATTATTTATTCCAATATCTTTATTAGTTAGAATGTTAAATTTAGGATTTTTAATTACACTAACATTAATTATAATAATTTGTTGTCTGACTTATTTTACTGTTCTTTATATAAAGAAGGATAATAATTTAATGTTTATATTAACTAAATTTTTAAAAAAAATAGATAGGAGTAATTTATGAAAAGAATAATTGTACCAACTGGTTATATGGGTTCAGGATCTTCTGCTGTGACTGATTTAATATCAGAATTTAAAGACTGTCAAAATGAACACAAAAGTTATGAATATGTTTTATTACATTGCCCAAATGGACTTTTCGATTTAGAAGATAAACTATTAATAGGTAATAATGCTATTAGGAGTGATGAAGCAATAAGAAGTTTTGAGATTCAAATGAATAAACTATATAATAAAAAATTTTGGTGGGTAGGAAACTATGAAAAAATAATAGGACCAAATTTTAAAAATATAACTGATAAATTTATTTCAAATATAGAGCAGTTTAAATTTTATGGGTATTGGTATATGCACGAAGAAGTAGATACTAAAATGTTTTTAAAACTATTATTAAGAAAACCGTTAAAAATTTTAACTTTTAATAAAGTAAAATTTAATAAAATTTTAAAATATAAAGATGGTATGAGAATATCTTTTATAAAACCTGATGAGTTTTATAAATTTTCTCACGAATATATATATAGTGTAGTAAAAGAAATTGGGAAGGGTAAAGATAATGTAATAATTGATCAGTTTTTATTGCCATTTAATTTGCATAGAGTTGATAATTATTTTGATGATAAATTAAAGGTTATTGCAGTAGAAAGAGATCCTAGAGATGTTTTTATAATAAATAAATATATTTGGCAAGAAAAACAGATATGTGTTCCGGTTCCACTTGATGTGCATGAGTTTTGTAAATTTTATAAAAATATGAGAGAAAGCGAACTCCCAACGGATTCTAACAAAGTGTATAGAGTTAAATTTGAGGATTTAGTTTATAATTATGATGAAGAAATTGAAAAAATAACTAAATTTTTAGGATTTACTAAAAAAGATCATATCAATAAAAGAACAAGATTTAATCCTGATATATCTATTAAAAATACACAATTATTTAGAAAAGAAGAATATATAGAAGAAACAAAAATAATAGAAAAAGAATTAAAAAAATATTTATATGATTTTCCATATGAAATAAATAATGATGTTAAGAAAACTGTAGAATTTGAGTAGGTGATAATATGAAAAAAAATGTTTTATTTATTGTAATTGATTCTGTTACGAATGATATTTTGTTTAATAAAGATAATTCTTCTGATATAGCTCCTTTTTTAAATAACCTTAGGAAAAAAAGTATTTCCGGAGATAAAATGTATTCAGAGGCTCCGTTTACAGAAGCTGCATTAATGTCTTTGTTAGCATCTGCTAATACGATGGATAATGGCGGATACATGGAGAAGTTTAAAAATATAGATAATTTTTCTAAATATTTCAAAGAAAATGGATATAAAACATTATATTGTAATTATTATCCTAGTATTTGTCCTTCATATATGGTTAGAGATTTTGATGAAATCTTATATATAGAGGGATTTCAATTTATGCATCTATGGGATTATAGATTTGAATATTTTTCTAAATTATATATTAATGGAGAAACTACTGAAGAAGAAAATAAAATGCTAGAGTTTTTAATGGAAGATAATTTTAAACATTGGATATTGTATTTAGAAAAATTATTAAATAAAGATAAAGAGACGGTAATGTTAAATGATTGTGTCAATTTAGAAGGTATGAAAAAAGATGTAGAAACATTAAAGGATGAATATTCTAAATTTATAAAGAATAAAAGTAAATATTTAATGTCATTGTTTTCATCTAATGGAGAACATGTATTATTTAAAATAAAAACATATAAAATGACAGATAAAGTACATGATGACGAATTTAGGCAAAAAATAATGAAAAAGTATAGATATGTATTTAAAGATATCAAGAAAAAAGACTTTACAAGAAACTTGGTCAATAATAAATTTCCATATAAAAAATTTATAAAAAGTCTAAAAAAACGAGATTATACTACTGTTAAAGGACTTTTAGCAGGTTATAAAAACTCTTTGTTTGATAAAGATTTATTTGGTAGAATTGATGAAAATTATGATTGCTTTAAAGTACAAAGATCTTTTTATACGGTTTCTCAAGAATTCTTTAAATGGGTAGAAAAAAATAAAGAAGATAATTGGTTAACTTATATACATATAGATGATGCACATTTTCCAGAAATATTTTTTACTTATGACACTAATGATGAAAAAATTATTGATGAAGATATGAAAAGAGCAGAAAAATATGTTAAAAATTTACCTAAAAACTATAAAGGAAGTATAGCGTATGATTTATCTTTATCATATTGTGATAATGTGATAAAAGGTATATTTGAATTTTTAGAAAAAGAAAAATTAATGGATGATACTATTGTTGTAATAACTGCAGACCATGGCTTTTCATATTATTTTTCACCAGTTAGAGAAAAATATGTTTTAACCAATTATAAAGAAAATTATAATGTTCCGTTTTTGATATATGGAAAAAATGTAAAACCTAAAAAAATAAGTGGATATTGTATGAATAAAGATATCCCTGCTACTATTTTAGACTTAGTTAAAATAAAAATACCTAGTAATTTTAAGGGAAAAAGCTTACTTAAATATGATGGTGATGATCATGCGATATTAGAATACATGGGTGGAGGATGTCCTGATATTAAAAGAAGACCAGTAAAATTGGGAGTTAGAACTGATAATTATTCTGTTTTTGTAGAAGTTAAAATTAGTGAAAATTTTAATTTTGATAATATCACTGAAATTTATGATTTGAAAAATGATCCGTATGAAAATAATAATTTGAAAGATAGCAAAGATATAATGAATAAAATTTGCAAAGAAATTGATATAATTAAAACTTTGTTTTTAGATTTGAAAAAAGAATATGGAGAAAATTAATATGAAAGTTAGTGTAATAGTTCCTGTATACAATGTAGAAAAATATATTGATAAATGTTTAGATAGTTTAGTAAATCAAACACTTGAAGATATCGAAATAATAGTGGTTAACGATGGAAGCCCTGATAATAGTCAAAAAATAATTGATGAATATGTAAAACAATATCCTGATAAAGTAAAGAGTTTTATAAAAGAAAATGGTGGATTATCTGATACTAGAAATTTTGGATTAAAGCATGTAAAAGGGGAGTATATTTGTTTTGTGGATAGTGATGATTGGTTAGATAGTGATGCCCTAGAAAAAATGTATAATAAAGCACAAAAAGAAAAGAGTGATATAGTAATTTGTGATATGGTTGACCATTATCCTGATAAAAATATATATCACAATTGTACTGTTTATGATTCAATTTACAGTGTTACACCATCAGCGTGTAATAAAATTTTTAAAAGAGAAATTATAGGTGATTTACGATTTTTAAAAAATGTATGGTATGAAGACTTAAATTTTACTACTAAAATATTATTAAGTAATCCTAAAATTTCTATTATTAGTGAAGGATTTTATCATTGTAATTGTGGACACATTTCTACTATGAACAATAACAACTCTTTAAAAAATTTAGATATGATAACTGTAATTGATGACTTAATAGAATATTCTAAAAAGAAAGATGTTTATAATAAAAATATTATTTCATTTATAATATTTCATCATTTATTAATTACAACAATTAATAGGGTGTCTGAACAAAAGAATAAAGATAAGAAAAAAGTATTAAAGGAATTAATAAAATATTGCCATCAAAATATTTCAGATTATAGAAAACAAGATTTTTATAAAAAAATTCCTAGAAATAGAAAAATAATTGCGTTTTTAAATTATAATGGTATGAGTTATTTATCTAAAAAAATTCTTAAATTAAAAAAAATGTTGAATAAGTAGGAGTGGTTAAATGAAGAAGATAAGTATTATTATTCCTGTTTGGGGAGTAGAACAGTATATAGGAAAATGTTTAGATAGTCTAGTAAATCAAAAGCTTGAAGATATCGAAATAATAGTGGTTAATGATGGAAGCCCTGATAATAGTCAAAAAATAATAGATGAATATGTAAAAAAGTATCCTGATAAAGTAAAAAGTTACATAAAAGAAAATGGTGGACAAGGGTCTGCTAGAAATTATGGAATTGAAGTATCAACTGGAGAATATATTGGCTTTGTTGATAGTGATGATTTTGTAGAATTAGATATGTTTGAAAAATTGTATAATAAAGCAAAACAAGACAAATCTGATATTGTTGTATGTGGCAGTTATAATGTAAGTGAAGATTATTCGAAAAAAGAAAAAGATGTTTTTGTAAATAATTACGATACTGATTTAGAAAATGTTTTATTTGGTAAAATGGCAGTATGGAATAAAATATATAAGAGAAATATAATAATAGATAATAAAATTACTTTTAAAGAAAAAGTATGGTATGAGGATTTGGCATTTACATTAAAAGCAATTATTAATTCTTCTAAGTTTTCTTTTATTGATGAATCATTATATGACTATTTAATTAGACAAGGTTCTACAATGAATAATTCTAATGTAGAAAGAAATTTGGAAATATTACAGGCTTTTGATGATGTTCTTGAATATATTCAACAAACCAAAAAACAAAAATATATGGAAATGATAGAATTTTTAGCAATAGATCATATTTATGTATCTGCAATAGTAAGGGTTTTAAGAGCAGAAGCTGATAACAAACTAAAACATGATGTTATAGATAAATTAATTAACTATATGGAAAAAAATTTTCCTAATTTTAAAGATAATTCATATATAAATACATTATCTAGAAATAGAAAAACAATTTATAATTTAATAACGTTAAAGCAATACTGGTTAGTTAATTTAATTTTTAAATTAAAATGAAAGGAATTTTAAATATGGAAAGAATAAAGAAATATATTGAGAATTATTGGATATTTTTTATAATTATAACTCAACCAATATTAGATATTATAGCATTTGCTGCAGAGAGTTTTTCATTTCAAAATTTTACTTCTATTATAAGAATTATTTATTTAATATTCATACCTGTTTATACCTTTTTTAGTATAAAAGATAAAAAAAAGATGTTTCTTTGTTTACTTCCTTTTGGATTTTACTTAATAGCACATTTAATAAATTCATATTTATTAGATCCATATCATATATTTTATGACATAAAATACATAACTCTTGTATTTCAAATGCCATTAATAGCAATTTCATTATGTTTTTATTTAAAAGAACATAATAACCATTTAATTCAGTTAAAAAAAGGCTTTTATGTATCTTTGATAATTATTTTTATTAGTATATTATTATCTATTATAACAAATTCTTATCAAAAGACTTATTTTGATTATGGATTGACTGGTTGGTTTTCTAGTGCTAATACTCAAAGTGTAATTATTAGTTTGATTTCTCCAATCGCATTATTATATTTTTACAAAAAAAGTGATAAATCATATATACTTATGATAATGATTATATTTTTATTACTTTATTTTAATGGGACAAGATCTTGTTATTATTCATTAGTAATTACTTTATTAATGTTTGTATATATTCATTTTTTAAAATCGAAAAGTAATATTAAGTCTTTTGTTACGGTATTAATATTATTAGTGTCATTGTTTTTCTATAATTTTTCATTTTCATCATTAAGACATGAAGATGTAGAATCAAATACAGAAAAAAATGAAACTATTATAGTACCTAAAGATGAGTATACAAAAGAAGAAGCAATTGCTATATTAAAAGAAAGTTATTTATATGAAAAAATGATAAATGATTTAGGAGAAGATGAAGTTTATGAAGAAATGAAGGATAAAATAACTCCATATAATTTGTCTGATAATAGACTAGTTAAAAGAACATACGCTAAAATTATTTTTAAAAATAGCAATACTATTACTAAATTTTTAGGGTTTAATCATTATGAGATAGCAAAATATGGTATGGATCTTGAAAATGATTTAACAGCAATATTTTATTATTATGGTTATATAGGTTTTGCATTATATATTGCTTTTATTCTATGTTTTGCAATATATGCTTTAATTTTACTTATAAAAGATAGATATATGATTTTTTCAAGTAAATTTGTGATTTTAAGTTTAACTATAGTAATGGCTCTGGGTATTGGAGAATATTCAGGAGCACTTTTAAGAAAACCAAATGCAAATATTTATTTTGCTTTAATACTAGCATATTATTTTATATTTATTAGAAATAGTTTAAAAGATGAAGAATTAATACCTAATAAAATAACATTTTTTGTTCTTCATTTAGGTTATGGCGGTATAGAAAGTGCAACTATTAATTCTGTTAATTCTTTAATTAACAAGTATGATGTTGAAATTATTTCATTTTATAAATTAAAAAATAATCAAACTAAAAAAATAAATAAAAAAGTAAAAATTAAATATTTATATAATGGGGAACCTAATAAAGAACAATTTTTAAATGCATTAAATAATCATGAATATTCATCGGTGTTAAAAGAAGGCTTTATTTCATTAGATATTTTAATTAAGAAAAAATTATTATTAATTGATAGTTTAGTTAGATGTAATTCTAAAAATATTGTTTCTACAAGATGGGAATTTAGTACATTGTTAAGCAAATATGGAAAGAAAAATTGTATAAAAATTGCTCAAGAACATCATCATCATAATAATGATAGGAAATATATCAATAAATTAAAGAATAAATATAAAAATATAAATTATTTATGTGCCCTTACAAATGGTTTAAAAGAAGATTATGAGAAATTTTTAGAAAATAATAAAACAACCAATGTAATATTACTTCCTAACATGTTAGAGACAATACCTAATAATAAAAGTAAATTAAGTAATAAAAATTTAATTACTGTTAGTAGATTAGATATTGGGAAAAGAAATAATGAAATTATAGATATTGTTAAAGAATTAGATGATAAAGAAGTTAAATTAACAATAATAGGAGATGGAAAAGAATATAGCAATTTAAAAGAACAAATAAAAAAATTAAATTTAGAAGATCAAATTACTTTAACAGGATATTTACCAAAAGACAAGATTGAAAAGTATATGTTAAATTCTAGTATATTTTTAATGGCATCTGTTTCTGAAGGATTACCTATGGTATTATTAGAAGCAATGAGTTATGGTGTTCCTTGTATTGCTTATGAAACCGATAGTGGAGTTAATGATATAATAGATGATGATATCAATGGATATGTAATAAAAAATAGAAATAAGAAAGAATATTTGGAAAAAATAAAAATATTATTAGAAGATAAAAATAAAAGAAAGAAATTTAGTAATGCTGCAATAAAAAAATCTTATAATTTTTCAAAAAATGAAATAGTAAAAATTTGGGATAAAATTTTAAAATAATATTAAGGAGTGAATTAGTGTGAAAAATAAACCAAAAAAAATGTATGTGATTTGTATAATTATTTTACTTATAGTAATTATTTTATCTTTAGTATTATTCTTATTATTTAGAACAGAAGATAAAAAAGAAGAAAGTAATAATAAAATTCAAGTACTTGAAAATATTAAATCGCATTATAATCAATATGTTGTAACTAATAAAGAAGTAAAAATATATGAATTAAATAATGATAGTTATAAAGAAGTAGGTTATATATCTAAAAATATTGAGTTAGAATTACTAGATATTAATATTAATGAAAATACTAAATATTTTCAAATAAATTCAAATAATTTAAATTATTATATTTACTATGAAGATGTAGATGTTATTAATAATATTACAGCTGTTAGTGATAGATACAAAAACTATATAGTATTTAATAAGAGTATTATTACAAATGACATAACTAATTTTTATGATGAAGAAGATAATTTAGTATATAAAATAAATAAGACATATACATTACCAGTTATAATTATGGAAGATGGTAAGTATGGAGTAGAATTTAATAATAGATTATTGTATGTAAAAAGTGAAGATGTTGTTGAAGTAATTGAATCAAATAATACAGATTTAAATAATTCAAGTGGAGTAGGTGTATTAAATTATCATGCATTTTATGATGAAAATAATGCAGAAGAAAAAGCAAATTGTACTACTGAAATATGCCATTCCAAAGAACAATTTAAAACACACCTAGATTATTTCAAAGAAAATAATATTTTAACTATTACTACTAATGAATTAGAGATGTATATAGATGGTAAATTGCAATTACCTAAGAGTGTATTAATTACCATAGATGATGGTCCTAAAACAGAAGTTGCAATAGATTTATTAGAAGAATATAAAATGTATGCAACAATATTTTTAATAACATCTTGGTTTGATGTAAATGAATATACTCAAAGTGAATATGTTGAACTTCATTCACATACTCACGATATGCATGATGGCGGTAAATGCCCAGGAGGTCAAGGTGGTGCAATTAAATGTTTACCAGAAGAAGAAATATTAGCGGATTTAAAAGCGAGTAGAGATGCTTTAAATGGTTCAACAGTGTTTTGTTATCCATTCTATGAATATAATGATTATGCAATTAACTTAGTGAAAGAAGCAGGATTTACTATGGCCTTTATTGGAGAAAGTAATTTTAGTGATAATTTGGTACATGTAGGTAGTGATAAGTTTAAACTTAGAAGATTTGTTATTGTTACTTATACTACTATGGATGATTTAAATAAATATTTTAATCAAATAAAGTAAAAAAAAAGGTATAGTACCTTTTTTTTTGTTTTTTTATTTGTTATAATGTTTTTAGGTATATTATGGAGGTTAAGATGAGAAATTTATTTGAAAAGTTATACAATAAAGATGTTAAATCTTTTTATAATATTTTAAAGAAAAATTTGAAAGATAATAAAAAGATGTTCATAGTCACTGCTAATCCTGAAACTTTTATGATGAGTGAAAAAGATAAAGAAATGGCTGAGTTGCTTTTAGATAAAAATACTATTTTAGTTCCTGATGGAATTGGAATAGTTAAAGCAGCTAGAATGATTAATTATGATGTAAAAGAAAGAATTACTGGTATTGATATTGCTAATGAATTAATTGAATTAGGAGATTCTTTAAAGAAAAAAATATATTTTTTTGGGGCTAAACCCGAAGTAATTGAATCATTAAATAATGTAATTAGTGAAAAGTATCCTAATTTAAAAATAGTAGGTAGCAAAGACGGTTATGTAAAAGATAAAGATAAAGTTTTTGATGAAATTGCTGAATTAGAACCTGATATTATATTAGTAGCAATGGGAATACCATTACAAGAAAAATTAATATATAAGCATTTAAATAAATTTAAAAAAGGAATATTTGTTGGAGTAGGAGGATCTTTTGATGTAATAAGTGGGCATAAAAAAAGGGCACCTAAAATATTTATAAAATTAAATTTAGAATGGTTATATAGAATATTAAAAGAACCTAGTAGAATTAAAAGATTTTATGATAGTAATGTAAAATTTTTGTTTAAAGTGAGGAAACTAAAATGAAAAAAATACCTGATACTATAAGAAAAAATTTAAAAAATAATTGGAGTGTAACAATTTTATTATTAGTTGCATTTGTTCTACATATATTTGCTTTTTGTGAAATGGGATATAATTATAATCTAGATAGTGATGATATTAGTTATATAAATAGTGGAATAACTTTCTTTAACACAGGACAAATTACGATGCATGGCGTTATATCTGCTCAAATAATGCCTGGGATGACATTTTTAATTTCTTTTTTCTGTTTAATATTTGGAACAGGAGAATTATTAATGTATGCATTAAAATTCTTTTGGATATTTATGGGATTATGTTCTATTTTAGTTTTATATAAAATTATTAAAATATACGCTAATCAATATGCTGCAACTTTTGGATGTGTATTCTTTTTATCAGTTGATTATTTATGGATGGATAATATCATATTAACAGAGACACCTTTCATTTTAACTTTTTTGTTGTTAGTTTATCACAGTTTAAAATTAGCGATAGATAAAAAGACTAAAGATTATATAATGATTATTGTGTGGTATATTATTTGTCTTTTTATAAGACCTAATATTGCTTTATATCCAATATTTTTATTTATTTATTTAATTTTATGCAAATATGACATAAAAAGATTAATAAAACAAGGCTTAATAGCAGGAGTAATTCTTTTATTAGTTTTAGCGCCTTGGATATATAGAAATTATAAGGTATTTAATAAATTTATTCCTTTGACATATGGAACAGGCAATCCTTTATTATTAGGAACTTATCAAGGATATGGGTATCCAAGTGATGAAGAATTAGATTATAAAACTAATGTTGATGATAAAATGAGTGATGAGATGAAATTATATTTGTATGGAGAACCTACAGAAAAAGAGTATTTAAAAAAGTATTATTCTTTAGAATATGATGGTATGAAAGCAAAATACAGAATGTCCGAATGGTGGAAGAGAGATAAAGGATCAATGTTAAAAACATATTTATTTTTAAAACCAGTTGATTTAGTTTATAGTAATTTTTATTGGGATGAAATTTTAAATATAGATAATGATACTTTAGCATTATTCAGAAAAATAGAAATTTTAATGTTTATCTTTTTTAGTATCTTTTTACTAATTAATAAATTACGTGTAAAAGAATGGCTTTTCTTGATGTTGGTTTATGCATCACAAATAGCCCTATATTCATATACTTTTGCTTTTAGTAGGTATGCAATAACTTTATTCTTTATAAGATATATAGTTATTGGATGGGGAATTTATTATTTAAGTAGAAAAATTAAAAAATGGAGTGGTAAAAATGAAAGTATTAGTAATAATACCTGCGTTTAACGAAGAACTAAATATAGTAAATACAGTAGAGAAAATAAAAAATATTTCTAACAAAATTGATGAAAACTTAAATTATGTTGTAATAAATGATGGTTCAACAGATAAAACTAAAAATATTTGTGAAACTAATAAGTATAATGTGATAAATTTAATTACTAATTTAGGTATTGGCGGTGCTGTTCAAACTGGATTTAAATATGCATTAGAAAATGATTATGATGTTGCAATCCAATTTGATGGTGATGGGCAACATGACGAGAACTATATTGAAAAATTAATTGAAGAAATAAAAAAAGGTAATGATTTTGTAGTAGGTTCAAGATTTATTAAAAATTTAAGTGGATTTAAATCAACTAAATTTAGAAGAATTGGAATTAAATTTTTATCTTCGTTAATAAAAATATGTACTGGTACTAAAATTTATGATCCTACTAGTGGATTTAGAGCAGCCAATAAAGAAATTATTAGTTTATTTGCAGATAAATATCCAACAGAATATCCAGAACCTGAAACAATAGTAAATTTAATAAGAAAGCAATATAAAGTAAAAGAGATTCCTGTAGAAATGCATGAAAGAAAATATGGTAAATCGTCAATAAAACCGTTGAAAAGTATGTATTATATGTTTAGTGTTAGTATTTCTATTATAATATCTAGCATATGTAAAAGAGGTGGTAATAATGCCTAATTTATTAAAATTATTTTTATTAATATTAATTTTATTACAGTTAATATTAATTGTTAGAACTATAAAATTAAGAAAGTTATCAATAAGATATGGAAGCTTTTGGATTTTATTATTATTATTAATGATTATACCTGTTATATTTCCTGGAATTTTTGAAATAATATCTAATTTTTTTAAATTTGAAGCAACATCAAATATGGTATTTATTATTGGCTTTTTCTTCTTATTTTCTTTGAATTTTATATTAATTACTAGTATTTCTATTCAAAATGAAAAAATTAAATTATTGATTCAAGAAGTATCAATATTAAAAGAAAGAATTGATAAAAATGGAAAGGAAAACTAAAAAAATGATAGTTTTATTATTCATATTATATGTTTTATTAGCATCCAGTGGATTAATATTATTTAAATTAGGAAGTATTAATCCTAATATTAATTTAGATATATTGAGTTTTCATATTTCTTTCTCAATAAAATCTTTAATAGGTATGTTTTGCTATGGCTGTAGTTTTATATTATGGTTAATAATTGTAAGTAGAATGAATTTAACAGTTGCAATGCCATTATCGGTAGCGATTGTTAATACACTAGTAGTAGTAGGGTCTTGCATTTTTTTGAAAGAGAGAATTTCATTAACACAAGGAATAGGTATTTTTATAATACTTAGCGGTGTAATGATTTTAACTAGTGGAACTAAATAATTAAAATATATTAATTATAAATTTAAGCGAGGTTGAAATAATATGAAAAATCTAGTAAATATATTAAGTAAAATTTTGACTGTAATTTTAGTAACATTATTAACTATAATATATTTCTTTTTCTTAAAAAATGATTTTATCATATCATGTTTATTTAGTGTATTGAGTATAATTATTGTTTTTATAGTATATAAATTAAATAAAAAATCTAGTATTATAAATAAAATATTAGAAAATAAAATGATTATTATAAGTTTCATTTTGGTTGCTATATTACTTCGGTTTTCATTATTAATGTTTGATTATAATGAAGTATATAGTGATGAAGCAACATTTTATTATAACGCTGTATCATTAGCTTCAAATTTAGAGATAAATAGTAAATATATTGCTGTATTTCCATATTTATTTGGGTATATTAATATTTTAAGTATTTTTATGAAAATTTTTGGAACTACTATATATCATGCAATTACTTTTAATATAATAATTGACTTAATCGGTGCTGTATTTGCGTATTTATTTGGTAAAAAAATATTTAATGATAAGAAAAAAGGAATTTTATTTCTTCTAATTTGGTTATTTAATCCTTTTAATATTATATGGTGTATGAAAATTTTACCAATTAATATTGTTAATACTATGATAATAATTAGTGCTTATGTTTTTGAATGTTTACTATCTAGTTTTAATAATAAAAGATATTTAATTATTAGTATTGTTTTAGGAATAATTATTGGTATAAGTAATTCATTTAGACCAATTATGATAATTTTCTTAATAGCAATATTTTTATATTATTTATATTTAATAATATTTTCAAAATATAATTTAAAAAAACTTTTATTAAGTTTTATTATGATTTCACTATGTTATGGTGTATATAATAACTTAAATTATAAATTGGTTGAAGATGCAACAGGATATACTCCTTCAAAAAGTGGAAGTGGTTGGAGTGTTTATGTAGGATCTAATATTAATTCTAATGGTGAATGGTTTTTAGAACCTAAATTAGATGAATTTTTTGTAAAAGATGAAGATTTTTCTCCTTCTGAAATACATGAATATTTTATGGAAGAAGGAATAAAAAACTATAAAAGTTATAATTTGATAACAGTATCAAAGTTCATGATAAAAAAATTAGAAGTACTTACTAATGATGTTTATTCATATACATATGAAAATTTTACAAGTAGTGTAATAAACCAAAGTAAAAAATATAATACTGTTTTAAAATCCTATTTATACTGTTTTTGGTTTTTAATGTTTATAATTAATATATTTAGTATTTTTAATATAACTGATAAAGATGAAAATAGTAGATTAGTTTTTTATAGATTGTTTTTTATAGGATTAGTAGTTTCGCATTTATTAGTAGAAGTATCACCACGATATTTTATGCCTATGCTAGTGCCTCTTATGATTTTAATGGGATTTCAAATAGAAAAATTAATGAAAAAGGAGAATGTAAATGATTAAAGTAATGACGATATTCGGAACGAGACCTGAAGCTATAAAGATGGCTCCACTTGTTAAAGAATTAGAAAAAAGAAAAGAAATAGAAAGTATTGTATGTGTAACTGCACAACATAGAGAAATGTTAGATCAAGTATTAAAAGTTTTTAATATAAAGCCTGATTATGATTTAAACATAATGAAACAAGGACAAACTTTATCAGAAATTACTTCTAGAGTATTATTAGGATTAGAAGAAGTTATCAAAGAAGTAAAACCTAATATTATATTAGTTCATGGTGATACTACAACAACATTCGCAGGAACTTTAGCAGCTTTTTATAATAATGTTGATATTGGACACGTAGAAGCAGGACTTAGAACTTGGAATAAATATTCGCCATTTCCGGAAGAAATGAATAGACAAATGGTTGATTGTATGACTGATATGTACTTTGCGCCAACAGAAGTTAGTAAAAATAACTTATTGATACAAGGAATTAATGAAGACAAAATATATATCACAGGTAATACTGCAATAGACACTATGAAATATACAGTAAATGATAACTATTATAATGAAATATTTGATTGGGTAGGAGAAGATAAATTAATTTTATTAACTGCACATAGAAGAGAAAACTTAGGAGAACCTATGAGAAATATATTTAAGGCTATAAAAAGAATTTTAGAAGAATATTCTGATATTAAAGTAATATATCCAATTCATTTAAATCCTAAAGTAAGAGAAGTTGCTAATGAAATATTTGGAGGTATTGAACGAATAAAAATAATTGAACCATTAGGAGTGTTTGATTTTCATAATTTTATTAAAAAAAGCTATTTAATATTAACAGATAGCGGTGGAATTCAAGAAGAAGCACCATCATTAGGGAAACCAGTGCTAGTACTAAGAGATACTACAGAAAGACCAGAAGGAATAAAAGCAGGTACTTTAAAATTGATAGGTACTGATGAAAAAAAAGTTTATAAAGAAATAAAAAAATTATTAGTTGATAAAAGTGAATATGAAAAAATGAGTAAAGCTAATAATCCATATGGTGATGGTTTTGCTAGTAAAAAAATAGTAGATGAAATAATAAATAAATATAAGGAGGAATTTTAAATGAGAATATTAGTAACTGGGGGAACAGGTTTTATAGGTAGTCATACAGTAGTTGAATTGCTTAATGAGAATTATGAGGTTGTGGTAATAGATGATTTTTCTAATTCCAAACCTGATGTAGTAGATAAAATTAAAACTATAACTAATAAAGAGTTTAAATTTTATGAAGGAAATGTTTGTGATAAAGAACTATTACAAATAATTTTTAAGGAGAATAAGATAGATGCAGTAATTCATTTTGCAGGGTTTAAAGCGGTAGGAGAATCAGTGCAAAAACCACTTATGTATTATCGTAATAATTTAGACAGTACACTTACATTATGTGAAGTAATGAATGCAAACAATGTAAAAAATATTGTATTTTCTTCAAGTGCAACAGTATATGGAAATCCTAAAGGTTTACCTATTAAAGAAACTTTTCCTACAGGAGAAACTACTAATCCATATGGTGCCACTAAAGTTATGATAGAAAGGATATTAAAAGATATATATATTTCTGATAATACTTGGAACATAGCTCTTCTTAGATATTTTAATCCAATTGGTGCCCATAAAAGTGGTTTAATTGGCGAAAATCCTAACGATATTCCTAATAATTTAATGCCATATATTGTAAAAGTAGCTACTAAAGAATTGAAAGAATTAAATATATTTGGAAATGATTATGATACAGTGGATGGAACTGGTGTAAGAGATTATATTCATGTAGTAGATCTTGCTAAAGGTCATATTAAAGCGATAGAATGGGTTCTTAAAAATAATGGAATAGATGCTTTTAATCTAGGAACGGGTAATGGGTACAGTGTTTTAGAACTAGTAAATGCATTTAAAAAATATAATAATGTAGATGTACCATATAAAATAGTTGGCAGAAGAGAAGGAGATATTGGTTCTTGCTATGCTGATGTTAGTTATGCAAAAGAAAAATTAGGATGGGAAAGTAAATATGATATAGAGGATATGGTTAAAGATTCATATAATTTTGTAAAAAATAGTACTTTACATATGTAAAATTAAAAAAATTGATAAAAACAGAAAACTATTATATAATATATATAAGAGTTTTTTTGAGGTGAATTTATGGAATTAAAAGATATATTATTAATGGTAGGAGTAACATTTTTATTTACTGTTTTATTTATTCCAATAGTGGGAAAAATAGCAACTCATATTGGAGCACTTGATATACCAAATGAAAGAAAAGTACATAAAAAGCCAATTCCTAGGTTAGGGGGACTTGGAATATACTTTGGTTTTTTACTTGGATATATATTATTTGGTAAAGAATCTTTGCAAATGAATTCAATATTAATAGGTAGCTTTATAATAATAATTACAGGTGTAATTGATGATATAAGTCCAATACCTGCGAAATATAAGTTTTTAGGTCAACTTGCTGGAGCGGCAGTAGTACCACTTTATGGTGGAATTATATTAAAAGATATTAGTGCTTTTGGGATTTATATTAATTTTGGAATGTTAAGTATCCCTGTTACAATTTTGTTTATTGTTTCAGTAATTAATTGCATTAACTTAATTGATGGATTAGATGGACTTGCTGGGGGACTTTCTTCAATATATTTTTTAACAATAGGTATAATAGCTTTGGCTATTAATAATGCTAATGGGTTAGATATATTACTTACATTTATTATGCTAGGTAGTACTCTAGGATTCTTATGGCATAACTTTAATCCTGCTAAAATATTTATGGGGGATTCAGGAAGTATGTTTCTTGGATATATTATCTCTGTAATAGCATTAATTGGGTTTAAAAATGTTACACTAACATCATTTATAGTTCCTTTATTTTTATTGGCAATACCAATTTTAGATACATTATTTGCAATAATAAGAAGACTTATTAATCATAAGCCAATATCTGCTCCTGATAAAAATCATTTACATCATCAATTTTTAAATATGAGGTTTTCTCAAAAGAAAACAGTATTAATAATATATGGAGTAGATGCATTATTTGCTCTTGCTTCAATTATTTATGTAATTGGAGACTCTAAACAAGGAATTTTAATGTATACACTTTTACTTATAATGGTACTTGTATTTATATTTAAAACTAATATAATCTGGGATCATAGTAAAAAGGAACAAAAGAAAAAACTATTCTTCATAAAAAAATAGTTTATCGTTAATTTTAATATCAAAATAGTTAGAAGGAGTTTCTATTACTTTAGATACTCCTTTTTTAGGAAGTATAATTTTATTTTTAGGAAAATTTGAATAATAGTATAATATATTGTTATTTTTATCACATAATATTACATCAATATTTTCTTTCATAAAAAATGTATGAATGCTATTGCATTTATTGAAAAGTAAAGAATAATCAATATTTTTTTTAAACATAAATCCTTTTAATCTAGAATAGAAATTAATACAATTTATTACTTTAATTGTTTTGTTATTATATTTTATATACATTTAATTCACCATAACTATTGTAACATATTTTTTACTAATTATTGACTAATATTAATAAGAAATATATAATTATTATGAAAAGAGGTTGATTATGAAAATAAATAATAAAGGATTTACTTTAATTGAAGTTATAGCAGTAGTGCTAATGTTAGCTATAATTGTAGCTATTGTTCTTCCTAGTGTATTTGGGTATCTTGATACATCGAAAGATCGTAGTGAAGAAATTTTTGTTGATGAAATGGAAAGAATAATTGGAGAATATATAGCATTAGAAGGAAGAAATATGACTTTTGATACTAATAATGGAAAAAAGAGAGAAAAATGTGACCCTATGGAAGGAGATAGTTCTTGTGTTGAAGTAATTGTATATAAAAATAAAGATAAAGTGACTTTTAACGATTTAACAAATTCTGGGTTAATTAAAATTACTGATATAATAAATCCTAAAAATGAAATGCAATGTAGCCCTAGTACTGAAATAATTGTTTATAGAGATGAAGATTATGTATATTGTTATGAGACAAAACTAGATTGTGTTGATAGTAATGATAATAGAAATGTAATAAATACTTGTAATTTTAATTGGAATGATTTGTTGTCATGATTATTTTTATACCATTAGTAGTTATTATTGATATTATTAGTAAATTATTAGTATCTAATAATTTATTATTAAGTAAATCTGTAACAATAATACCAAACTTTTTTTATTTAACTTATGCCCATAATTATGGTGGAGCATGGAGTATATTTGAAAATAACACTTTAGCTATAACAATTATTAGTTTTATAGTTATATTAGGTATTAGTTACTATGTTTTTAAAAATAAAGTAACTAGAAAAATAGAAATAATAGGATATTCTTTATTGTTAGGGGGAGCAATTGGGAATTTAATTGATAGAATTATATATGGATACGTTATTGATTTTTTAGATTTTTATATATTTGGATATGACTTTCCAATATTTAATATTGCTGATATTGGAATAGTTACTGGAATAATACTTTTATTAATTAGTATGATATTGGAGGTGAATAATAATGATAATAAATGTAATTGATAATGAAGATAGATTAGATAAATATTTACTAGACAAAATAGAAGTAAGTAGAAGTAAACTTCAAAAGATGATTAATAATGGCAATGTTTTAGTAAATGGTAATAAAGTTAAAAATAGTTATGTAGTAAAAATAGATGATGAAATAACTATTGATGAAAACTATCAAGAAAAAATAGATATATTACCAGAAAATATACCACTTGATATTGTTTATGAAGATGACGATTTATTAGTGGTTAATAAAAAAAGTGGGATGGTAGTACATCCTGCACCAGGAAATTATAGTGGTACTTTAGTTAATGCATTAATGTATCATTGTAATAGTTTAAGTACTGTTAATACTGAAGTAAGACCCGGTATAGTTCATAGAATAGATGCTGATACTTCAGGACTATTGTTAGTAGCTAAAAATGATGAGACACATATTGCTTTAGCAGAACAAATAAAAGAACATACTGTAACTAGAAAATACATAGCTCTTGTATGGGGTATTATTAATGAAGATACTGCTACTATTGATGCACCAATTGGAAGAGATAAAAACAATAGAAAGAAAATGTGTGTAACTGCAGATAATTCAAAAGACGCTATTACTAATATTAAAGTAGTAGATAGATATGAAAAAGCTACACTTATTGAATGTAGCCTAGAAACAGGAAGAACACATCAAATTAGAGTTCATATGGATTATATTGGACACCCTATTGTTAATGATTCAGTATATGGTCATAACAAATTAATAGATAGTGATTTTGGACAAATGTTACATGCAAAAACTATTGGTTTTATTCATCCGAAAACTAAAGAATATATAGAATTTAATAGTGAAGTTCCCCCTAAATTTACAGAAATATTAAATACATTTAAATCAGTTTAATAAATTTACAGATAATATTAATAAAAGAGCATAAATACTAAATGCAATGTAAGGTATTAGAAAATAACTTGCTTTTTTATTTTGTATTTTTGTTTCATTATATAAGTATATTGCACTTATTAAAGTAACAATTACATCAATTAAAGATAAGAAATTATTTCTTAAAGTAAAGAAGAAAAAAGTAAATAATTGATTAGATATAAAGTTTATTAATAAATATTTTTTATATTCTTTATTACTATTTTCGTATACCATAAATATAGAAATAGCTATAAGAATATATAAAATAGTCCAAACTATTCCAAATAAGTAACTTGGTATAGCAAAAAATGGAAGTGATAAGCTTTCATAATAAATAGTGCTTGATTTAAATAAAATAGAAGATATAAACCAAGGTAATAAAAATAATAAATATTTAATAAAGTTATTTGTTATCATGACAACCCCCTTTATTTATTTTATTATTTTTAGTATAATATTATTACAAGGAGGATAATATGGCAGAGAATATTATTAGATTAGATAATAAAGATATGTTAATGATGAAATTATCACATTACTTTATTACTGAACAAAATTATAATCCTATTATATTGCATGGTATTAATGATGAAATATGGTTAGAAAATATGGATAGTGATTATCGTGTAGTTAGAATAGTAGGGCATTATATACATAATAACGAACAATTAAATTTTGATAAATTTAAGTTAGATAGAATAATTAAATCAATAAAAAGGAAAACTTTAAGTTTAAAAATGAATGTATTATCAATATATATTGATTTAGGAGATAATGTAACTCTTAATGAAGAAGAGAATTATAAAAGTGTATTTATAAGAAAAATATCTGATTTAAAGAATCCTTTATTATTACAAGTATTTCCAGATATTATAGAAAAAACTAAATTTGAAGAAAAGGGTATTGAACTTATGGCTAGAATAACAAATGATATTAATAAGAAGAATGTTGATAAAGGTGCAAGGGTAGCCAAAATTTTTGATAAGAAAAAAACTATTATTACTTATGCTATTATGGCTATATGTGTAATAGTATTTGCTTTTATGTATATTCTTGGTGATGGCTCGCTTGATAATTATACATTGATTAAGTTTGGGGCAAATTTAGATGTTTTAACAAAAAATGGAGAATATTTTAGATTAATTACTTGTGCATTTTTACATATAGGAATATTTCATTTATTATTTAATATGTATGCTCTTTATATAATTGGGCCACAAGTAGAAAGCTTTTTTGGAAAGGCCAAATATTTAGGCATATATTTAATAAGTGCTGTGTCTGCTAGTGTTTTATCACTTGCTTTTAATGAAAATACTATATCAGCAGGAGCATCAGGTGCTATATTTGGATTACTAGGAGCATTACTTTATTTTGGATATCATTATAGAATTTATTTAGGTAATGCAGTTAGAAGTCAAATTGTACCAATTATTATTATTAACTTATTATTTGGATTTACTATGACTGGTATTGATAATGCAGCTCATATTGGAGGACTTATCGGTGGTGTTCTTGCCTCAATGGCATTAGGAGTTCCCGAAAAATCAAATAAATCAGAAAAAATAAACGGACTTATTGTTCTTGCTATATATTTTGGATTTATAATATATATGGCATTTATGATGAAGTAATTATTGGTAGCATTTTAGAAAACATATATGAATGATAATATATTAATAAATAAGTAGGAAGTCGTTGTAAAATGACTTTCTTTTCTTTCAAAAATAAGGTATAATTAATACATAGAAATAGCAAGTAGGTGTATTACAATGTATTTAAAACAAATAAAAGCGTATGGATTTAAATCTTTTGCAGATAAAATTAATATTGAATTATGTCCTAATATAAATGGAATAGTAGGGCCAAATGGTAGTGGTAAATCTAATGTTGTAGATGCAGTTAGATGGGTTTTAGGAGAACAATCAATGAAATCCTTAAGAGGTGATAATTCTCTTGATATAATATTTTCGGGAAGTAAGAGTAGAAAACCATTAAATAGTGCAACTGTTAGTTTAATATTTGATAATAGTGATAGAACAGTACCAATAGACTATAATGAAGTATCTATTAAAAGAACAGTATATAGAAGTGGTGAAAACGAATACTTTATTAATAATGAAAGATGCAGACTTAAAGATATTGTTGAATTATTAACAGATTCAGGAGGTTCTAAAGAAAGCTTCAATATTATTTCTCAAGGGAAAATAGATGAAATAATACTTGCAAAACCACTTGATAGAAGAGTTATGTTTGAAGAAGCGGCAGGAGTCCTTAAATACAAAAGAAGAAAAGAAGAAGCAATAAGAAAATTAGAAAGAACTAATTTAAACTTAAATAGAATAAATGATATCATATTAGAATTAGAAACTAATTTAAATCCATTAAAGAAACAAAGTGAAGAAGCTACTATATATTTAGATACTAAAGATAAATTAAAAGAAGTAGAAGTAGCATTAATGGCCAAAGATATTGAATCATTAAATTATGAATATAAGGAAAGTAAAAATAAAATAGATGAATTAAATGATGAAATAATTAAATTATCAGGTAATAGTAGTAATTATGATGTAGACATATTAAAAGAAAAAAATAAACTTAAGAGTATTGAAGATAAGTTAAATATAAAACAAAGTGAATATATTACAAAAACAAAAGAGTTAGAAAAAATAGATGCTGATATTAGAGTATTTAAAGAAAGAAATAAATATGTAACAGTAGAAGATGATATTACTAATAAATTATTTAATTTAAAAGAAAAAGAATTAAAACAAAATAGTTTAATTAATAATATAAATAATGAAATAAATTTAATTGATAAAAAAATAGAAGTAATAAATACCGATATAGAAAGCAATTTAGAAAAATATAATACCTTTAAATCTAATAAGAATGATATAAATAACAAACTTATTTCTAATAATAGAGAACTAGTCAATTTAAAATATAAAATAGAATATTTAGAAAATAATATTAACAATAATAGTTCAGTACCTAATAGTATTAAGAATATTATAAGTAATCCTAAATTTAGTGGTATACATAATGTTATAGGGAAATTAATTGAAGTGGAAGATGCATATAGTATTGCCATTTCTACTGCTTTAGGAGGAGCTTCATCATATTTAGTAGTAGATAATACTAATATTGCTAAAGAGTTAGTTAATTACTTAAAAGAAAATAAATTAGGAAGAGCAACCTTTTTCCCTCTTAATGTAATTACTGGTAGAAGTATTTCAAGTGATGTAAAAGAAATTATTAATGGTATAGAGGGAGTAATTGGTACTGCTGATAAGTTAGTTACATATAATAAAATTTATGAGAATATTATAACTAATCAACTTGGAAATGTTATTGTTACAGATAATATTGACACAGCCAATATTGTTAGTGAGAAAATTAATAAAAGATATAGAATAGTAACATTAGATGGGCAAGTAGTTAATGTTGGAGGTTCTATAACGGGTGGTTCCACTATTTCTAATAATATTATTAAAGAAAAATATGAATTAGAAAAATTTAAAAAAGAATATTTTACTATAGAAAGTAAAAATAAAGAATTAAGTGTAGAATTACAAGAACTTGATAACAAAATAAATGAGTTAGAAACAAAAATATATAATTATCGTTTAGAAAATAGTAATAATAACGAAAATAAAAATAGTAAATTAAATCTATTAGAAGAACTTAAAGAAAAACATAATGATATTGTTAAAGAAATTAATGATTTAAAAGATATTACTTCTGATTCAGTTTCTATAAAACAAAAAAGTTTACTTGATGAATATTATCGAACAAAAGATATTATAGATACTATAGAAAAAGAAATTAGTTCTTTGAAGATGGATAAAGAAAAATGTGAAAGTGATATATTAGAATTAGAAGAAACTAATAAAAAGAGTAATTCAATTATTAGTAAAATGGAAAAAGAAGTTAATAATTTAGAAATTAAAATTAATAGAATTGATGTTAAACTTGATAATTTACTTCTTAATTTAAATGAAGAATATAATATTACATTTGAGTATGCCAAAGAAAACTTTGAAATAGATATGGAAGAAGATGTTGCAAGAAATTTAGTTAGTGAACTAAAAGGTAAGTTAAAACAAATTGGGGAAGTTAATATATCTTCAATTGAAGAATATAAAAGAGTAAGTGAAAGATACAACTTCTTAAATAATCAAAGAAATGACTTGAAAAATGCTGAAGATACATTACTTGAAATAATTAATGAGATGGATTCAATAATGGTAGAGAAGTTTAGTACCACTTTTGAAGAAATTAGAAAAGAATTTAAAGTAGTATTTAAAGAATTATTTAAGGGAGGAAACGCGGAACTTGTACTTACGGACCCTAATAATATGTTAGAAACAGGTATTGATATTAAAGCAGAACCTCCAGGAAAACATTTACAAAACATTACACTTTTATCTGGTGGTGAAAAAACATTTACAGCAATATCATTATTATTTGCAATTTTAAATGTAAGACCTGTTCCATTCTGCTTATTAGATGAAGTAGAAGCTGCATTGGATGACGCTAATGTTGAATCGTTTGGTAACTATTTATATAAATATAAAGATGAGACACAGTTTATTTTAATTACTCACAAAAAGAAAACAATGGAATTTGCTGACGTTTTATATGGTATAACGATGCAAGAGTCTGGTGTTAGCAAGCTTGTAAGTGTAAAACTAGAAGATGTAAAAGATTATAAAGGATAAAAATTTAATTATATTGTTAAGGATGGTGAGTTTAATGATTATATTAGATGGGAAGAAATTAAAACAAAAAATTTTAGATGAGTTAAAAGAAGAAGTAACTAAATTACTTATAAAACCTAAACTTGTTGTAATTCAAGTTGGTGAAGATCCTGCTAGTAGTGTTTATGTTAAACAAAAAGAGAAAATGTCCGAATATATTGGATATAATTTTGAACATATAAAATTATCTTCCGATGTATTAGAGAAAGAATTATTAACTTTAATTGATAAATTAAATGTTGATAAAGAAGTATCTGGAATTTTAGTTCAAATGCCACTTCCTAGTCAAATAAATGCTAAAGTAGTTCAAAATAGAGTAATTGCTTCAAAAGATGTTGATGGACTTACTGATATAAATGCGGGTAAATTAGTTCATAATAATGATACACTTATTTCTTGTACACCAATGGGAATTATAGATTTATTAAAAGAATATAATATTCCTATAACAGGAAAACACGTTGTAATAGTAGGTAGAAGTGATTTAGTAGGAAAGCCGCTTATTAATTTGTTTTTAAATAATGATGCTACTGTTACTGTATGTCATTCTAAAACTAATAATTTAGAGTCTATTACTAGACTTGCCGATATTTTAGTAGTAGCTATAGGTAATAAAGAATTTATAAAAGATAATATGGTAAAAAATAATGCAGTAGTAATTGATGTAGGAATAAATCGTGATAATAATAAATTATATGGAGATGTAGATTTTGATAATGTATCAAGAAAAGTAAGTTATATAACACCTGTTCCGGGAGGAGTAGGACCAATGACAGTTGCAGAACTTGCTAAAAACGTTTTAAAAGCATATAAAATAAATAGACACTAATTAAATAGTGCCTTTTTTATTTTGCTTCTTCAAATATATATGTATTAAAATCATGTTCTTCATCTAATTCTTGTAATGTTTTTGTATCTATCATAAAGTAATCAGTTCTATTAATGTCGTTTTCTGTAACAGGATCATCCCAAGTTAAATCAATATGTACCCATTTATTATCTACGTATGCCAAATTCCATATATGTTCATCATTACTTATTTTATAATTAATAATTCCTAATTTGTTTAAAAAGATTGCCATTGTGTCAGCATAACCACTACAAATACCATAATGTTCAACTAATACCCCATAAGCATTTTCCGAATTATAAGTTTCATCATTAATATTATCTACTTTTAATTTATCATATTTTGTATTATCAATAATAAAGTCATGAATTAATTTTAATTTTTCACTATCTTTTAAACTAGAAGAAATATTTTTACTAATATATTCATCTATTATTTTATTTATTTCATTAATCATTTCGTTACTATAAATTTTATTATTGGATATAGTAAAATTACCATATTCATCATAACTAAAACTTAATTTAGAAAAGCTATTATAAGGATGAACAAAATTATTAAATATTGACAAAGATTCTTGGTCTTTAGAAATACTTTCTAGATCTTTAATACAATCAGTATATTCTTTTACACAATAAGCATCTATTTTGTCTGCGCCACTATTAATAAAATAATAAATTAAATCTATCATTTGTTTTTTATTTGACACATCATTATCAGTGTAGTTATTTACATACGAAAAATTATCTTCTAAAAAATATTCGTTAGTACTAACCCCTTGATATTTATTTTCATTAAACGTATGTGTATACCAATATATTATATCATTTTGCCAAAATGTACATACTGTAACTACTATTATTATTATAAAACCTATTGTAAAAATCGTTTTGCTCATCTAGTATCACCTTATTATCATTATATCATAACAATTAAAAAAATATATCATATTTTTTGTAAAAATATGTAAAAAATATTGACTTAAATAAAAGTCATTTATATAATGCAAAAGAAGGGGGGAGTTAATGATTAATTTTAAGGAATTACCTAATACAGAAAAACCAAGAGAAAGACTTGTAAACAAAGGAAAAGAGAGCTTGTCTAATGAAGAATTATTGTCAATTATATTAAAAACGGGAACTAAAGATAAATCTGTCAAAGAAGTGTCATATGAACTTTTAAATTTAGTAAAAGATATAAGAAATTTAAAAGATGTATCAATAAATACTCTTACTAATATAAAAGGAATAGGAAAAGTAAAAGCAATAGAACTTTTAGCAGTTATTGAACTTGGAAAAAGAATATATGAGGAAGTAAATGATAATGACTTAATTAGTTGTACAAATCCTGTTAATATTATTAATTATTTTAATTATTTATTTAAGGATAAAAAGCAAGAAGAATTTTATGTAATATTTTTGGATAATAAAAAGAAATATATATCTAAGAAATTATTATTTGTAGGTAGTATTAACTACTCAATAGTGCATCCTAGAGAAATATTTAAAGAAGCATATCTATATTCAGCTTCATCTATTATTTGTATTCATAATCATCCGTCAGGAGATCCTTATCCAAGTAAAGAAGATGATAATATTACTATAAAAATTAAAGAAATTGGCTTAATTCATGGAATATCTTTAATAGATCATATTATAATTGGAAAAAATAATTATTATAGTTATTATGAAAATAAAAAGATTAAATAGTAAAATTATTAAATATTTGATATAATATAAATAGTAATAATTGGTAATAATATTTATAGAATGGAATGATATTATGTTTAAAAATAGAAGAAAAATTGAAGGAAAATATATAATTATAATAGTAGCTATATTAATAATTACAGCTTTAGTTATATATGCTAAAACCTTAAAAGAAGATAGAAAATTGAATATGGTGGAGTCTCTTATTAAAGATTCAGTAACTTTTGTAGAAAAAATTGCTTTAGCTCCATTTAATTATATAAGTAATTTAGTAGATGATTTTACAGAGCTTAAAAATGTTCAAAAAGAGAATGATAAATTAAAAACTAGTATCGAAAGAATTGATGCAATTGAAACGGAAAATATTGAATTAAGAAGAGAAATAGAGGCTTTAAAAAAAGAGTTAAATATTGATTATGTTCTTACGGATTATGAATATTTAAATGCAACAGTAATAAGTAGAAATATTGGATATTGGTATAATACATTAACTATTGATAAAGGAAGTAAAAGCGGTATTGAAGAAGGAATGGTGGTAGTAAATTCAACAGGACTTATAGGAAAAATAATTAGAACTACTACTTTTACTTCAGAAGTAAGACTAATAACAACTAGTGATACTAATAATAAAATATCTGTATCTATCAGCAATGGTAACAATAAAATAAATGGTCTTATTAATAGATATGATTATGAAAATAATTTACTTGAAGTAGAAGGAATTAGCAATACTGAAGAAGTAAATGTGGGTGACTTTGTATATACGAGTGGTTTAGGTGGTGTATTTCCATCAGGAATACTTATTGGAACAGTTGAATCTATAACAACAGATGAATATGATTTAGCCAAGATTATTAATGTAAAACCAAGTGCAGATTTTAATGATATTAATTATGTAGCAATATTAAAAAGAAAGGATATAGAAGAGTGAGTGTAGCAATAATTATTGTAGTAATATCTTTTTTATTAGATGCTTTAGTATCTAATCATATTGGTTATACATTAACAGATCCAAGTATTTTTAAAACTATTTTTACAATAGTTAGTTTAGTTAGTATTTATCCATATTTTAATAATGATAAAAAATATTTATATATATTAATTATTACAGGTATATTATTTGATATTATATATACAGGAACTTTCCTATTTGTAACATTAATTTTTGTAATTATATATTTAGTAAATAAATTTTTGGATTTCTTTTTGCCATTTAATTTATTAAATATTAATATTTTAAGTATAGTATCTATTTATATTTATCATATACTATCATTTATGATATTAAATTTGGTAAAATATAATTCTTATAATATCAATTTGCTTTTTAATATTATTGTTCATAGTATTATTGCTACTATTATGTATACTACAGTCATATATTTTATATTAAGATATATATATAATAGACTAAATATTAAACAAATAAAATAAAATTCTTGCAATTTAGATATATTTATGATATTATTATAAATGTCAAAAAAAGCAATCCGCTTAATTTATTAATGATTGCTGGTTAGAAAAGGAGATGAAAACGTGAATCTAGTTGATAAGATTACTGCTAAACAAATTAATCCTAATATTCCAGAATTTAGAGTAGGTTATACTGTAGTAGTAGGATGTAAAATTATCGAGAAAAAAGGCGGTAAAGAAAAAGAAAGAGTTCAAAATTTTGAAGGTGTTGTAATTTCACGCAAAGGACAAGGAGTTTCTGAAACATTTACAGTAAGAAGCACTAAATATGGAGTAGGAGTTGAAAAGACATTCCCAGTTCACAGTCCTAACATTGCATACATTAATGTAGTTAAAAAAGGTGTTGTAAGACGTGCTAAATTATACTTCTTAAGAACAAGAAAAGGTCAATATAAGATTAAAGAAGCAAGATAATAAATGTATGTTTATTATCTTTTTTTGAAAGAAGGAATAAAATGGAAAAGTTTATTAAAGAAGTAATACCTTATATTATTATAATAATTGTAGTAGTACTTATTAGAAGTTTTATAATAACTCCTGTTGAAGTAGATGGAGCATCAATGGAAAACACACTTCATGATGGTGAATTATTACTTTTAAGTAAAATATCTTATAAAGTATCTGATATAAAAAGATTTGATATTGTAGTAATAAATAAAGGAAATGATAAAGTAGTAAAAAGAATTATCGGGCTTCCTGGTGATAAAGTAGAATATATAGATAATAAATTATATATAAATGATAAAGAGGTAAAAGATACTTATGCTAAAAATGCTACCGAAGACTTTGATATAAAAGATATATGTATGGTAAAAGAAAGTGTAGAAGATTGTACTTATGATACAGTGCCTGAAGGAACATATTTAGTACTAGGTGATAATCGTTTAGTATCTGCTGATAGTAGAGCTAATGGTTTTATCAAGGAAGAAGATATTGTAGGTAAAGCCGTGTTTAGAATATGGCCACTTAATAAAATTGGATTTATAGAATAAAAATATTTATTAATTGTAAAAATATAATTTTTGTAGAGAAGGTAAGTAAAATGAAAGAAATAGATACTAAAAATTGGAATAGATCTAAAACTTATGAATGGTTTAAATCATTTACAAATACCACTTATGGAATGAGTGTAGAAATGGATATAACCAACTTAATAAAATATGTTAAAAAAAATAAACAATCATTTTTTGTAGATATGTTATATATTGTTGTAAAAGGATTAAATAGTGTTGAAGAAATGAGAACTCGTTTTGTAAATGGAAAAGTTGTTGTATATGATGATATAAATCCTGCGTTTACTGTTATGACTAATGCTGGAACATTTGAAAATGTAAGAGAGAAAAATTGTGAAAATTTTACTACTTTTTACAAAAATTCATCTGAACTTATTGAAAAAACAAAAAAGCAGACAACAATAAAAAAAGAAGATTATAATCCTAAAGATTGTTATGATGAATATTATATAACATGTGTACCTTGGATTAATTTTTCACAAATGAGCCATCCAATTCCAGATAATAAAGAATCGCAATGTGTTCCAAGAATCTGTTGGGGAAAATATTATTGTAACAATGATCGATACAAAATTATGTTAAATATAACCGTAAGCCATATGTTTGTAGATGGATATCATTTAGCTAACGTATTTAATACAATTCAAGAATTGCTAAATGACATTAAAAATGTTTTGATTTAAGTTAATTAAGCCGAAATTTATTTATAAATTTAGTCTTCTATTGTGCTAATGAAAAAAGTTTAATAATAATATGTAAAGGTGAGATGTATGAATAATGAACTGTTTGTTAATGGAATAAAAATAGAAAAAAACCAAATAAAAGATGTAAATGAATATCCTTTTAACATAGAGTGCATCAAAGGTATAAATGAATTAAATTTTAATAAACCTGTAACTTTTTTAATTGGAGAAAATGGTGTTGGCAAGTCTACTTTTATAGAAGCGCTTGCAATTAAGTTAGGATTAAATCCAGAAGGCGGAACACAAAATTTCATGTTTAGGACTAAAGATACTCATTCTAATTTATATAAATATTTATGTGTTTATAATCATGGTAATAAGCCTCAGACAAAATTCTTTTTGAGAGCGGAAAGCTTTTATAATTTTTCTTCCGAAGTTCAAAGACTGGTTGAAGAGGATATGTATTTTAATTTATATAGATATTATGGTGGTAACTTGCACGAATGTTCTCATGGTGAATCTTTTATTAGACTAATTCAAAATAGATTTACTGGAAATGGATTATATATATTAGATGAACCGGAAGCAGCATTGTCGCCAAGTAGACAGCTATCTTTATTATGTTTAATTGATGATTTAGTTAAAGAAGGATCACAATTCATTATCGCAACACATTCACCAATATTAATATCATATCGAAATGGAGAAATATTAAATTTAAATGATAAATTTAAATCAATTAAATATGAAGATACAGAAATATATAAAACATACAAAATGTATTTAGAAGCACCCTATGAAATGCAACACAGATTATTTGATATAGAAAACTAATATAAGAATAATATATATAAGAAAGGAATGAAAAAATGTGTACTTGCATAACCCTTAAAACAAAAGATAATTATTTTGGAAGAAATTTAGATTTAGAATATAGATTTAATGAAAAAGTTGTTATAACTCCTAGAGGATATGTATTTAAATTAAAAAACGGTGATATAATTAACACTAAATATGCAATAATAGGGATGGCCACAGTATCAGATGATTATCCATTGTATGCTGAGGCATCAAATGAAAAAGGTTTATCAATTGCAGGATTATATTTTCCTAAAAATGCTTATTATTTTGACAATAACAATAATAAATTATCACTAGCACCCTATGAACTTATACCATATTTTTTAGGGATGTATTCAAGTGTCAAAGAAATAAAAGAACTTATATTAAATTTAAATATAACAAATATTCCTTTTTCTGAAAAATACCCTATAAGTGATTTACATTGGATGATTAGTGATAGTAATGAATCTATAGTTGTAGAGCAAATGAAGAACGGTTTAAAAGTGTATGAAAATCTTTATGGCGTCCTTACTAACAACCCACCATTTCATTATCAAATAACTAATATTACTAATTATCGAAATTTAACATCAAATTATGTTGAAAGTAGATTTTCAAAAAAAACAAATTTAGGTCAATATGGGCAAGGAATGGGGGCAATAGGACTCCCAGGAGATAATACCCCTGCGTCAAGATTTGTAAGAGCTGCTTTTAATAAGTTAAATTCTGTAAGTGAAAATGATGAAATCAGTTCAATAACACAATTTTTTCATATATTAGATTGTGTTTCTATGGTTAAGGGGGCCACAATTACAAAAGAAGGAAATTATGATATTACCACTTATTCTTGTTGCATCAATACAAGTAAAGGTATTTATTATTATAAGACATATACAAATAATCAGATTACCGCAGTTAAGATGACAGAACAAGAAAAAAATAAAAAAAAGTTATCTATATATGATTTAATAGAAAATCAACAAATTAAATATCAAAATTAGAAGTATACAAAATAATATTAAAACTGTTATTTAATGGTTGTTATCCATTGCTATATTACATTAAGGTTGGCATTTTTTAGTTATTATTGTGATAATATATAGGTTTTGTATAACCGTATCAAAATTAATGGCAATTTTTAACTCATTAAAATTTATATATTTATATTTTTAATATATTTTGATTCTAGTTTAAAAGGATTATAATGTTTTGGTTAGGTGAAAGAAAAATGAATTATAAAATTAGAAAAATTAAAATAAGTGATTATAAAAAGGTTAAAAAAATATATCTATCCTCATTTATAGAAAAAAATAGATTTCCAATAATAAAGTTATTAGTTAACGTTGTTTTAAAAAGAGCCGATGTTTTTGTTTTATCCATTGAGAAGGATATTATTTCTTTTTTGTATTCAATTAATTATAATGACGAAAGTTTTATTTTGTATTTAGCAGTGAAAGAAGACTATAGAAATTTAGGAATAGGTACTCATTTGTTGGATTGGTATTTAAAAACTAATTGTAACAAAGAAATATATTTAAACATAGATGAGGTAAATAAAAAATATAGTGATTATGAATTAAGAAAAAAAAGATTAAATTTTTATTTAAAGAATAATTTTTATAATACTAATTACATAAGTGTTTATGGGGACTCTATCGGTAATATACTATCAAATAAAATAAATTTTGACCCTGAAAAATATAAATTGCTTGATAAAAAAATATCAAGATGGTTTTTATGCCCAGAAGACGAGATAATGAAATCGTAAACGAGAAAGTTACTTAATTATTAAAAAATTGACTTTATTTTTCAAATTTTATATAATGTTATCAACGTAGTTTGTATTTTATTATATATAAACTAATAATGAATATTAGTAACAATTATTATTGTTCTACAAGAAAGGAGTTAATAATGAAATCGTTAAATCTAAAATTATCATCAGCGTGTAAGGTTATATCACCAAGACGTCTTGATTATGTGTCTCCTTATTGGGATACTCCACCGTCAAGGTTTGCTAGAAAAAAAGTTTACAGAGGTTCCACTGCGCCAACAAGTAATAAAAATTTTAAGACAATGCCCAAAAATTTTTAATGAGTTAGTGGTGTAATTTTTGAAAAACAAGAGTGAAATCTTAACTTTTAATACTTATATATTTTGCTCTATTAATAAAGATTAAATTATAAATGATAACATAGGATTGAAATTATGAAATGACTTTGTATTAATCAAGTATTTAATATCTATTTTTTATAAGATTATGGATTTATCACTAAGTTTTTTTAATAAGTTTAAATTCGATTATATGTTCATTGGAAGATTTCTCAAAGCCTTTTTAATTCTAGAATAATCACCATTGGGATTAATAATTTTAGCGCATTAATATTATCTCGGGAAGTGAATAATATAAATTTAATATGTAAGAAAAATAAATTCTTATATATTTTTTTATCTATTTGTGTTTTAACAATAGTGATATTATTTAATTTATTTATATTGAAGAATAAGTGAGGTTTATTTTTGTAAAAATAATCTATGTATATCGGACATTTTATACATTGTATTTTGTATTTTTGAACTGGCTGGGGAAAATTTTTAAAATATGTATTTTTTACATATGTATAATTATACATAATTATTTATAAGAGAAGTTCGATTTACAGATATTTATTTGTTAAAATTATTGATAAACAGATGTGTATACTTTATAATACAATTATAGTTGGTATTTATAACATGAAAATATATCGCTGCTATAAATTTAGAATTTGTCTAAAAGATTACCCAAAGAATTAACATATAAAATTACAGATAATTGAGAACTCATTTATAATTGTTTTTTAGATAAAAAAGTGATTAATACATATAGTGGAATAAAGATAAATACCCAAATACAACATAGATTTAGATGATTTAATATAACAAAAATAAACCAATGTTTATGACATAGCTTGCAATTATTATTTAAATTACAACTGTAAATTTATAAAATTTTTTTTATATAGAAATTTTAGTATAAAATTATATTAGGTTATATAAAGAATTAAAATTATATGATATAATTAAAAAAACCTTTGAAATTAGTTTATATAGTTAGATGTGATAATTTCAGTTTATAGATGTAGTGTAAATCTTATTCGAGTAACACAAGTATAAAAATTTAGACAATTTAGGGTACTGGAAAATCATATACGAAATAAATAAAATCTGACATATGTGCAAAATTATTTTTTAGAGTATTTTAATATTAAGGGATAAAACTTAATTTTATGATAATGAAGGAATTTAATTTAAATTGGAAAGGAGAATGTATATGGAACTTTTTTATTTAGAAATACCATCGTTAGAACGAAAAAATGAAATAATAGATTATATAAATGAATTTGTACAATATAAATCAGAAATTAATGGAACAGGAGGATTAGACAAGATATTGGATGGATATACATTTGAACAAGTTCTTGAAAGATGCTTAAATATGCAATATGAAGAATATGCTAAAAAACTTAGTAGGTGTCAAAGTAAGACTTTTTTATTAATTAGAAAAAATGATAATAAGATAATTGGGACTATAAATGTTAGATGGAATTTGACAGAAGAGATGAAACAATTTGGGGGAAATATAGGATACGGAATAAGACCTACAGAAAGAAGAAAAGGATATAACAAAATTAACTTATATCTTGGGTTAATTGAAGCACAAAAAATAGGATTAGACAAAGTTATGTTAGATTGTGATGTAGAAAATTTGGGTTCAAGCAAAACTATGGAAGCATTAGGAGGAAAATTAGAAAGAACTGAGATTGATCCATATGATGGAATATTAACAAGTGTATATTGGATTAATGTAAATGAATCACTTGAAAAATATAAAGATAAGTATGTTAATTTTATTGATGTAAATTATGATCATAGGATTACAAAATAATTAAAAGGAAGTGACACAAATGAACGATAATAAAGATAAAGTGTTTAATAAAATGAGTATCAATTGATTGATTACGATTTATTGCACCTCCCTAGAGAAACCCTTATAAATAAAGGATTTTCTTAATATTTTGATTTTGCGTGCTTTTGATAAAGAAGTGCTAAAA